>NZ_JBFNPK010000005.1:0-208924 GCF_040812025.1 Alteromonas nitratireducens | reverse complement strand
GAAGTGCAAGCACTTCCTGTTACCGTTCGACTTGCATGTGTTAGGCCTGCCGCCAGCGTTCAATCTGAGCCATGATCAAACTCTTCAATTAAATATATCGAAATATGAATTGTCGTTGTGACACTCTTAACGAGTGCCCACACAGATTGTCTTGTCTAAATTGTTAAAGAACTTTTTGGCAATCGGACTTACCGATTGACATGCTTTTCAGCTTTTACTTGCTTTCGGCCTCTGCCGAAGCGGGATGCGAATTCTACGCTTCCCGTTCTCAGAGTCAACACTTTTTTGAAATTTTTTATTTCAACGTTTTACTCTGAAAACCGCTTCACACCTTGCTTTCGCTAGTATGCAGGGCAACTTTGTTTTGCTTTCCTGCCGAAGCGGATGCGCATTTTAGAGATTTAATCTGTGGCGTCAACTCCTTTTTCAAAAAAGTTGTCATATTCGTTCTGTTTGCTCACAATTGCTCCATAACGCTTATTTATTCATCTTTTCATTGTGGTTTTCAGGCCATAAGCGGAGGTTTTTTTGTCTATCAGAACCTATAAAGGAATTTATCCGGTATTAGGACAGCGCTGTTACATTGATGAGAGTGCGGTGATTGTTGGTGATATTGAACTGGGGGATGACGCCAGCATATGGCCTCTTGTCGCCGCGCGGGGGGATGTGAATACTATCCGGATTGGGCACCGTACCAATATACAGGATGGTACCGTACTTCACGTGACGCGTCGTTCGTCCTCAAACCCTGACGGATATCCACTCATCATTGGCGACGATGTTACGGTGGGCCATCACTGCATGCTTCATGGCTGTACCCTGGGTGATCGCATCCTGGTCGGCATGGGCGCGATTATTATGGATGGTGCTGTTGTGAATGATGATGTATTCATTGGTGCCGGTACCCTTGTGCCCCCGAATAAGGTACTCGAGTCTGGTTATTTGTATGTAGGCAATCCCATGCAAAAGAAGCGTCCGCTCAACGATACTGAAGTGGCGTTTCTTAAGCAGTCAGCAGTGAACTATGTCGCGTTAAAAGACGATTATCTTAACGACTCTGGCGCTGGCTGATTTGTTCGCGCAAATAGCGCTTAACAGGTGTGGTGTCAGGCTGACTGGCCGTCCATATTGTAAATGCAGCAGCGGCCTGCTCCACCAGCATGCCTAAGCCGTCCACCTGTACCGGTACACCCTGGCGTGCAGCATAGTGCATAAAGGCTGTTGGCTCACTGTGATAAACCATGTCATAAACCGCCTGTGTTTTTTCCATGTTTATCTGCAGGAGCCCTTGCGGTAATTCCTGGGTCAGGCTTGCTGACGTTGAGTTAATAATAATATTGGCTTCACCCATCGCTGCCTCAGCCGGCTGCGCGACGCTCACTCTCTGATCCCCGACTTCCTTCACCAGCTTTTCAGCGGTGGCCGCTGTGCGGTTAATAATTGCAATATGACTTACACCGGCGTTCAGCAGCGGGTGAATCACCCCTCTTGCCGCACCACCCGCTCCCAGTAAGATGATTCGACAATGACGCAGTGGTAACCGGTGGCTGGTAAGATCGTTTACCAGCCCTATCCCATCAGTATTGAACCCAAGTATGCTGTTGTTCTCTTTTTTGAGCGTATTAACCGCGCCGGCCAGCCTGGCAGCGTCATCAACCTGCTCTGCGAAGTCAAATGCATCCTGTTTAAAGGGCACAGTAATATTGCACCCCACCGCCTGAGGATCCGCAAAAAAAGCGCTCGCCGCCCGCTCGAATCCGCCAATGTCTACCTGGCATCTGGTATATTGAAGCGCGATACCTGTCGATTCACCAAACATACGATGTATTTCCGGTGATAAACTGTGTGCAATCGGGTTACCAAATACGACAAACTTCTTCATGGGCTTATTATCTTTTTTTCGCAAATCTACGAGGGCTGCGGCGACACCCTATGACGCTATTGGCGGGGAACCTGCGGTAGGGCGTCTCGCTAATCGGTTTTACGATATCATGAGCACTGATCCGTTGGTAGCTGAACTCTACGCGATGCACCCTCAGCCGCTCGACAGGATCCGCTATGTTTTCACTCAGTATCTTGCAATGTGGCTGGGCGGACCCGATGACTATGTCACAGAGCGGGGACATCCTCGATTACGAGCCCGGCATTTACCCTTTGCCATTACGCCGGTACTGAAGGAGCAATGGATGTACTGCATGCGCAAGGCAATGCACGAAACCGTGAGAGACCGGCAACTGGCAAATCGCCTGCTACAGGCGTTGGACCAACTCGCTGATCACATGGTCAATACCGACGCCTGAAAAAAAACACCCGGGCTGGCCGGGTGTTTTCGATGGAAAGCGGGAAGCTGATTAGAACGTGTATCCCACAGAAATGGTATAAACCCATGGGTCAATCTGAATATCGCCTACGGTTCCCCGTGCATCACCCACACTGAAGGTGGCATCGGTGTCGATGTCAATCCAGCGCACAGACGCGTTGATGTGCCATTGCTTGTCCAGCATGTAATCCATACCCACCTGAGCTGCCAGACCAAATGAATTATCCAGAGACAGATCACCCAGGCCCGTTTCACGATTTGCGCGCGTGAACTCTTCATCAAAGAAGATGGTGTAGTTCAGACCCGCACCAACATAAGGCTGAAACGCTGACGCAGAATCATTGAAATAATAGTTTACGGTCACTGTGGGTGGCAGATGGGTAACTTCACCTAAGCGCGTGCCGGTACCCAGTGGATCAGTAACGGAGAAATCAACGTCGTGGGTGAACGGGGTTGCCGCCAGCAACTCAACATTAATGTTGTCGGTCAGAAAATACGCCACGTTCAGACCCAGCTGTGTATTGCTGTCAACTTTCAGGCCAACACCCAGATCAGCATCACCAGCAAAAATATTGCCGCTGCTGTCATCAGGGGAGACCATGGTAGCACCAACGCGAACAACGATGTCGCCTTGTTGGTGAGCCATAACAGAAGGTGTAACGATCGCTGCAGTCAGTGCGATGGCAAGGAGTGATTTTTTCATTGTGTTTCTCGCTGTTTACTTAAGTAGATGGGGCTACTTTAGCCAGCACGAGAAACCAGTTATTGATCTAAAACAAGTTGCGGACTGCCCTGAAGGCCAAGCCCGCCGTTACTTTGATCCATATCAACTGGAAGGCAACACTGACCTACCAGTCGGTTGGTTTCAGCCAGTCTGATAGTTTGGCCTCTGCACTACCGGGAGAAGGCTGGTAGTCGTATTCCCAGCGCGCAAGCGGAGGCATCGACATTAATATCGATTCGGTTCTGCCACCGGTCTGCAACCCGAACAGCGTGCCCCGGTCATAGACCAGATTAAACTCGACATACCGACCGCGACGATACAGCTGGAACTGACGTTCACGTTCACCAAAGGGTGTCGTTTTACGCTTTTCAACAATCGGAATATAACCATCAATGTAGCCATTGCCGACGGCCTGCATAAACGAAAAGGACTGTTCGAAGCCCCATTCATTCAAATCATCAAAGAACAGCCCGCCCACACCCCGGGTTTCTCCCCGGTGTTTAAGGTAAAAATAGTCATCGCACCACTTTTTATATGTCGGATACACCTCATCACCGTAAGGCGCGCATATTTTCTTTGCCACATTGTGCCAGTGAACCACATCTTCTTTGAACGGATAGAACGGCGTCAAATCAAAACCGCCGCCAAACCACCAGATGGGTTTATGTCCGGGCTTCTCGGCGATAAAAAAGCGGACATTGGCGTGCGAGGTTGGCACATACGGATTGTGTGGATGGATAACCAGCGAGACCCCCATCGCCTGAAAACTACGGCCGGCCAGCTCTGGCCGTGAAGCAGTTGCAGATGCCGGCATTTTTTCACCAAACACATGCGAGAAATTGACGCCACCCTGTTCAATCACTGCGCCTTGCTTAAGCACACGGGAACGGCCACCACCGCCCTCTTCGCGCTCCCAGCTGTCCTCACGAAAATGGCCTTTGGTGTCTGCCAGTTCGAGCGTCTGACAAATGTTGTCCTGCAACGCCAGCAGGTACTCTTTAACCTGTTCAATCGCAACCTGCGTGTCCAGCTCGGTCAGTTCACCGCTTTGTTCTGACATGGTTTACTCTCTTACTACTTGTCCGTTGTCACTATCGCGGATCACACTGGGTCTGTCGCGTCCGCCAGTGTGTCCTTCTATATAGGTTACGCTATCACCAAAAATGGCCCTGGCTTCTTCCAGTGTCTTACAGGGTGGCTGTCCGCTCAGGTTGGCGCTGGTTGAGACCAGGGGTTTGCCTAACCGCTCACACAGTGCTTTTACCCCGGGATGTGCTGATACCCGGACCGCGATTTTTTGATGTTCTCCCGTGATCCAGGCTGGCGCCCGCGCTGATTTTGGTAACAACCAGGTGACCGGGCCGGGCCAGCTGGAAAATATCTCCGTACGCATATCCATGCGAATTGCATCATCATTGACGTACGGCAATAACTGCGAGTATGTCGCAGCAATCAGAATGACGCCTTTTTCAACCGGTCGCTGTTTAAGCGCGCACAATTGCCGGACTGCGTCTTCGTTATCAGGATCACAGCCGATGCCGACCACGGCTTCTGTAGGGTAGACAAGCAAGCCTCCCTGTCTGAAGGCCTCGGCCACCGGATCATCAGTTACCAGCGTGTTGTCAGTCGTCTTTTGTTGCATGCTCTGTATCTCTAAACAGGACGATGATAGTCACAGTCAGGCTGTGGGCAGGTTAGCTGCCCTTTTTTCTCTGTCAGTACTGCCCAGCCGCAGTCAGGACAGGCCTGTGCGACGGGGGGCGAATTTAGCACATAACGGCACGCGGGATAATGATTACAGGCAAAAAACCGTTTCCCATATTTGTTGGTACGCTCAATCAGCTCACCCTGTTTGCATTTCGGGCAGGTTACCTTGGTCTCGTGCTGCTCTTTAATCTGAGCAATGAAATGACACTCCGGAAAACCGGTGCAGCCGATAAACATGCCATACCGGCCCTTTTTAATGGCAAGTTCTGACTCACACAACGGACACGCGGTGCCGTCGATGGTTTTGAGGGTCGTGGTCTGGGTATCGTGAAGTGGTTTACTGAAATGACAGTCGGGATAGCCTGAACAGCCGACAAACGGGCCCGATTTCGAGTGCCGGATGTGCAGCGGACGCCCGCACTCCGGACAGTCGCCAACAGACTGGTCCAGCGCGTGTTCGTGCGCGCTGAACAACGTATGATCAATCTTAGTCATGTTACAACACGTTACAGCATAGCCTAGTGCAACGTACCGTCTGACTCATCAAAAAGCAGATCTTCCATTTGTGCGTAGGCATTTTCTTTTCCTGGTACATTGAACAGTACCATCAGCACTACCCACTTCATGTCTTCGAGGCAAAACTCCGGCGAATCGATTTCCATAACACGATCGATCACCATTTCCCTTGTTGAGGCATCCAGTACACCGACCTGCTCAAGAAAAAGCAGAAATCCCCGACACTCTACGTCCAGGCGCATTTGCTCTTCTTGCGTATAGATACGGTTCAGACTGGAGCTGATCCCCTTACAGAAATACGGCTTTATGTCGGTTTCCTGTAACGCTGCCAGCTTTTCTAACCATGCCAGTGCTTTATAAATTTCATCGTGATGGAATCCAGCGCGCACCAATTCTTCGGTCAGTTCGTCCTGATCGACACGAATTTCGGTTTCACTGTGGATGAAATTTTCAAACAGATACATGAGGATGTCGAACATGTTATTTCCCCCTCAATCGAACGTAACCACCAGGGACAGCGGTTACTAAACCACGCAACTCATATTCTAATAATGCTGCCATGACAGCCGACACTGGCAGAGCGTTGCGTTGGGCGATAACGTCAATAGCGGTGACGCTACAATCCACACTAGCTAATAATTTGTCGGTTGCCAAGCAGTTTGCTCGTCTTTTTTCAGCCGATGATGACTGTTCTTCCTGACGGTTCACTACCATGCCAAGTTCATCACAAATATCCCTGGCACAGGTAACCAGCGTTGCACCCTGTCTGATTAGCGCATGACATCCTTCAGACTGAGCATGAGTAATACTGCCTGGTACAGCAAATACCTCTTTTCCCAGATCTGCGGCCAGATTTGCCGTTATCAAGGTGCCACTCTTAAAACCCGCTTCCACCACCACTGTGCCTGATGTCATGCCAGCAATAATTCTGTTACGGCGCGGAAAGTGAAATGGACGAGGGCCAGTGCCGGGAAAAAACTCACTGACGACTGCGCCGCCACAGCGGACAATATCATCAGCCAGCTGTATGTGCTGCCTGGGGTAGACAGTATCGGGGCCAGTACCGGTTACCGCGATAGCCCTGCCCGACGACAGACTTCCCCGATGCGCTGCCGCATCAATACCGGCAGCAAGCCCGCTGGTAATAGCGAGCCCTGCCTGGCACAGCGCATCAGCCAGCATTGACGCAACCTCTTTCCCGTAATGACTGGCTCGTCGACTTCCTACGATAGCCACCTGCGGCTCAACAAGGCGCCCGGTATTTCCTCTGACAAACAGTATTAATGGCGGGTGTGTCAGCGCCCTTAGTGCGTCAGGATACGCGTCATCATCAATGCATATAAGGAAATGTTGTTCATCCGCCTGTAGCCAGTCAATAGCGCGCTCGACCCAAGCTGTCCGAATCGTCAGCGTATTGGATTCATTGAAAGTGCTTTTTAATACCGAAAAGTCGGGGGCAGATAATGGAATATCGTCATGGCGATGGCTCTCGCGTGCGCGCAGCCAGTCACCAGGCTTCACCTTTGCGACTGAAGCAAGCTGCAGCCACGCGTATTGCGAATCGGATAAAGGTTGAGGCATTAGCCGTATCTCCTGAGAGATACGGCAGAGACGTCAGGGGTTGGCGACGATAGCGCCGCGTTTCACCAACTCACTGGCCCGCGTGATAATGCCGTAGCTCACATTATTAAATGTATTGAAAATGATCAGCTCGCCAATTTTCATAGCAGGCTGCTTCACGGTTGAGCCGTCATTAAATACGCTGCGCAACACACCGGTTTCATCAGCATATTGTGGTGTTTCGCCGTCAATAATGTCCGGTCCCTGCTGGTAAATTCCCATAACGGTGCCAGGACTTACGTCGGCGCGACCAACATCGACAATCACAATATTGTGTTTACCCAGCAGGGTATGCTCATGCAAACTGCCCACTACGTATCCGCGCTGGTCGTCTGCTGGCATCAGTTCCAACTGGTCTGGTACCTCAGGCATGCCGGGCAACAGGCGGTCACCGCGACGGGCTTCCTGATTAGATTCTTCCACTTTTACCAGCCACTGGGAGAGACTGCGGTCTTCTACCATTTTGGCATCGGCAATATGGAGTACCTGAACACCCAGCATCTCACCGTCCATGTTTTCGATGTTACCCTGCTTACGCACTACCCGATACTGTTCGTCGGGCCGGCCCTGACGACGGCTCAGCACAAGGTCGTCGCTGATAAACTGCGCACCACCAGCGTGATTTCCTAACAGGTGAGGCAAACGTTCATACTCGTCTTCATCAAGAAAGGCATGATGGCGGATGTAGGGTGCGATAGTTGACCAGTCGAGTACGTCAATCGGGGCAACTTTGGTGCGTTTATCCATGCCTGGCGTTAATACCATACGGCTTTTCTCGCGCACCACCTCGATAACCGGTTCGCCCTCAATGTACCGAATGGTAATGATATCGCCCGGATAAATAAGATGCGGGTTCTGAATTTGTGTATTGTTCCGCCAAAGCTGTGGCCACAGCCAGGGTTTCTCAAGGAACAGACTGGCAATATCCCACAGGGTGTCGTTCTTTTTTACCGTGTACGTTTCCGGTGCGCCTTCTTTCAGCTCGACAGCAGCCACCTGGGCAGACACAAACAGTATCAATGCCGTTAAAAGTACCCCTAATGATTTGAGACGATCCATAAACCTGTCACTACCCACGCAGCATCGCTGCCGGGCCCTTCTGTTGAATTTTCGAGCAATGGTATTATATCTGTTATCGACACGGATAACTTGAGTCATATTCCGTGTCCTATAATTATCCAATATACGTTAGAATAGTACCTAAAGTGGCACTGTAAATAGTGCTGGCAATTGGATCGTATATGAATTTATACACAGAACAGGTGTTTAAGAGCGTCAAATGGCAATATTAGAAGTACTGAACTTTCCTGACGAGCGGCTACGAACGGTCGCACAGCCCGTTGAGCAGGTTGACGACAGCATTCGTCAGCTTGTCGCTGATATGTTTGAAACCATGCGCGACGAGAAAGGCATTGGCCTTGCCGCAACGCAGGTTGACCGCCATGTTCAGGTGGTAGTGATGGATGTGTCTGAAGAGCAGAATGAGCCCAGGGTATTCATCAACCCCGAGATCATTCGTCGTGAAGGTTCTACCATCAGCGAAGAAGGCTGCCTGTCCGTTCCGGGAAATTATGCCAAAGTTGAGCGCGCCGAATCGGTGACAGTCAAAGCGCTTAACGAGCACGGCGAAACCTTCGAACTGGACGCCGACGGACTGCTGGCTATTTGTATTCAGCACGAACTTGATCACCTGAAAGGAAAACTCTTTGTGGATTACCTGTCACCGCTCAAGCGCCAGCGTATCCGCAAAAAGCTGGAAAAAGAAGCTCGACTGGCGGCACGCGCCTAAGGCCTGATGTGACCTCACCTCTTCGAATTATTTTTGCCGGTACGCCGGATTTTGCCGCTTCGCATTTACAGGCGCTGATTGATGCCGACTGTCAGGTGATTGCGGCGTACACTCAGCCCGATCGCCCTGCCGGCCGTGGTAAGAAACTAACCCCAAGTCCGGTAAAGGTGCTGGCTGAACAGCATAATATCCCTGTCATGCAGCCCCCGTCGCTGAAAGATAAAGATGCCCAGGCGGCGCTGGCCAACTTCGACGCCGATCTGATGATTGTGGTTGCGTACGGTCTGCTTTTGCCCAAAGCCGTACTCGACAGTCCCCGCTACGGGTGTATTAATGTGCACGGTTCGGTACTGCCCCGCTGGCGGGGTGCCGCCCCTATTCAGCGCGCTATCTGGGCAGGCGACAAGGAAACCGGCGTTACCATTATGCAAATGGATGAAGGTCTGGATACCGGTCCGATGCTGTCGGTTGCCACACTTGCCATTGGGGAGACTGACACCAGTGCCTCTTTGTACGACAAGCTGGCCGAGTTAGGCCCGAAGGCACTGGTTGACGCGGTTCACAGCATACCAGGGCTGACACCCGTGCCGCAGGACGACCATCTGGCAACCTACGCGAAAAAACTGTCTAAACAGGAAGCGCAGATTGACTGGTCAATGAACGCCGAGCAGCTGGAGCGAAATGTCAGGGCGTTTAACCCCTGGCCAATGGCCTGGTTTATTGCCAACGACAATAATATCAAAGTGTGGGAAGCCGGTATTGCCGACCTGACCACAACGGCAACGCCAGGCACTATCCTGACTGCCGACAAACAGGGAATTTGCGTCGCCACCGGAGACGGTAAAGCGATCCGGCTGACCCGTTTACAAATTCCCGGTAAAAAGGCGTTGCCTGTTGCCGACGTGCTCAATGCACGGGCAGACTGGTTTCAGGTTGGTACGGTGCTAAACGGACCTGCTGACAATGCGTAAACCATCAACACCGACGCTGCCCAAACGTCCGGATTTGCGCGCCGACTGCGCGTGGCTGCTCTACCAGATTCTGGAAGAGGGCCGCTCCAGCCGGGATTGTCTGGCGCAGGTTCAGTCACGCCATTCTCATCAGAATAATGCCTGGATCCAGGAAATGGCGTTTGGCGTGCTCAGGCGTCTGCCGCAGCTGCAACTCTGGCTGCGTGACCTGCTGGACAAACCGCTAAAGGGCGATAAAAAAATCATTGAGCATTTGTTGCTGGTGGGCTTTTATCAGCTTGCTTTCAGCCGGGTTGCAGAACATGCCGCGGTATCAGAAACCGTTAATGCAACCCAGGCATTGGGTGCGCCAGGCCTGAAGGGGCTGGTTAATGCGGTCATGCGCAACTTCATGCGTCGCGAACTCGGCGCATCACCCAGCACTGATCCGCTGATTGAGAGCGGCCTGCCCAAATGGTTGTTCGACACGATTACCACACACTACCCCGGTGAGCAGGCAGACATTCTGGCCAATATGAATCGACCGGGCCCGGTCTGGCTGCGCGTTAATACTCTGAAAATAACACGTGATGCATTTTGCCAGCATTTATCTGATGCCGGCATTAGTTACACGGTGCCTGAGCAGACACCCGATGGTCTCATCCTGAACCAGCGTTGCGATATCCCGGGATTGCCCGGCTATGACGATGGCTGGTTCGCGGTGCAGGATGGCGCAGCGCAACTGGCTGCGTATTATCTGGACGCACAGCCGGGTGAACGGGTACTCGATTGCTGCGCTGCGCCGGGCGGAAAAACCGCGCACGTGGCACAGCGCTGCCCTGACGCAGCGCTTATCCTTGCGCTGGATAACAGTGAGGTACGTCTTCAGCGGGTGCGTGAGAATCTGCAGCGACTCGGCCTCACCGATAGCGTGACCGTGACCTGTGCGGATGCACTTACCCCTGAGGCCTGGCATGACGGCCGGTTGTTTGACCGGATCCTGCTTGATGCACCGTGTTCTGCTACCGGGGTGATTCGTCGTCATCCGGATATTCGCTGGCATCGTAAAAAAGCGGATATTGCACAGCTTGTTGAGATACAACGAATGATGCTGGAAACATTGTGGCCGCTATTGTCACCCGGAGGCACACTGCTTTATGCCACCTGCTCAATACTTCCCGAAGAGAACAGCGCGCAGATCGCCGACTTTATTCGCCGCCATAATGATGCACAACATCTGCCATTAACAGACAAGGACACGACGTCTCAGCCAGGCCGTCAAATTCTGCCGGGCCAGTCAGAAATGGATGGTTTCTATTACGCCAGGCTGATAAAGTCGAAAGAAATCAGTAATAAGGGTGACACTGCATCATGAAGATCATCATTCTCGGTGCCGGTCAGGTTGGTGGAACACTGGCGGAAAACCTGGTGGGTGAGAAAAACGAAATCACCGTCATCGATTCGGACCCAACCATACTGCGCGCACTGCAGGACCGTCTTGATCTTCAGGTTGTTACCGGTGTTGGCTCACACCCCGACGTGCTGAAAAAGGCCGGCGCAGAAGATGCCGACATGCTGATTGCGGTTACCAACAGTGACGAGAGCAACATGCTGGCCTGTCAGGTTGCTTACAGTTTGTTTAAGACACCGACCAAAATCGCCCGCGTACGCTCAGAACAGTACATCATCTATCAGGAGCAACTGTATAAACAGGAAGATATTCCGGTTGACCATATTATTGCTCCCGAACAACTAGTGACGAAAGCGATTAAGCGTCTGATTGACTACCCGGGCGCGTTGCAGGTGGTTGAGTTTGCCGATGGCAAAGCCAGCCTGGTTGCCGTGAAAGCCTATTATGGTGGCTTGCTGGTAGGTCATGCCTTGTCTGCGCTGAAAGATCATATGCCAAACGTGGAAACCCGGGTTGCTGCCATTTACCGGCGCGGACGGCCTATCAGGCCGCTGGGTACCACGGTCATTGAAGCCGACGACGAAGTGTTCTTCATTGCCGCGACCAAGCATATTCGTGCCGTAATGAGCGAATTGCAGAAGCTCGAATCAAGCTATAAACGTGTCATGATTGCCGGTGGCGGTCTGATTGGTGCAGGCCTCGCGAAGCGGCTCGAGCATAAGCACAATGTAAAACTGATAGAGAGTAATCCGGAGCGTGCGCAGTATCTGTCGGCCCATCTGGACAACACCATCGTCTTTTGTGGTGACGCCTCAGACTCTGAACTGCTGAGCGAAGAGAACGTGGAACAGGTTGACGCATTTATTGCGGTTACCAATGACGACGAAGCGAATATTATGTCCGCGATGCTGGCAAAACGGATGGGCGCCCAGAAAGCGATGGTACTGATCCAGCGCAGCGCGTATGTGGATTTGGTTCAGGGCGGCGAAATTGATATTGCCTTCTCGCCACAGCAGGCCACCATCTCTGCTCTGCTCACCCATGTCCGTCGTGGCGATATTGTTAATGTGTACTCACTTCGCCGTGGTGCCGCAGAAGCGATAGAAGCAATTGCCCACGGTGACGAAAACACATCGAAGGTGGTGGGTAAGCAAATAGGCGACATTAAGCTGCCTCCAGGTACCACCATCGGTGCTGTTGTCCGCGACGATCAGGTCATCATTGCCCACAGTGACACCGTAATTGAAGCCAACGATCACGTTATTTTGTTTTTGGTGGACAAGAAATACATTGGCGATGTGGAAAAACTGTTCCAGCCGAGTGCCTTTTTCTTTGGATAATAAAAAAGGCTGCATTGGCAGCCTTTTTTCATGGTTAACCGCGCCAGAAAGTGGGTGAGAACAACACCAGCAGCGAAAATACTTCAAGCCGGCCAAACAGCATGGCCAGCACCAGCAGCCATTTACCACTGTCAGACACACTGGCATAGGTGGTAGCAACCTCCCCCAACCCCGGCCCCAGGTTGTTCAGTGTGGCGGCGGTGGCGGTAAACGCGGTCAGATTATCCAGTCCGGTGGCGATAAGGCCTATCATAATGATGACAAACACGATGGCATACGCGGAGAAGAAGCCCCATACGGCTTCGACAACCCGGTCAGGCATGGCACGCTCGCCCAGTTTTACCGAATAGACCGCTTTAGGGTGAACCAGCCTGTCTACCTCACGCTTACCCTGCAAGAACAGCAGGTAAACCCGTATAACTTTCAGTCCCCCACCGGTCGAGCTTGCACAGCCGCCGATAAAACTTGAAAAAATCAGCAGTATGGGCAAAAAGGAAGGCCAGGCAGAAAAGTCTGTTGTTGCGAATCCGGCAGTGGTACTGATTGAGACGGCCTGAATCATCGCCTGATCGAGTGCTGTTTCGGCCGAGGTGTAATAGCCGGTCAGCGTCAGCACCAGGAAGCAGATAACAATCAGCGACGCCTGAATAACGAAAAAGGCTTTGAATTCCGGATCGGTATAGTAGGCTTTCAGTGACCGGCTGCTAACGGCAGCATAGTGCAATGCGAAATTCAGCGCGGAGAGCAGCAAAAAGAAGGTGCACACCGCATTAACCGCCGGACTGTTAAAATAACCCAGACTGGCGTCATGCGTAGAGAAGCCACCAATTGCTACAGTCGAAAAGGCATGGCAGACGGCGTCAAACCAGTCCATACCGGCCAGCCAGAATGCCACGGTACACGCCACGGTAATCGACAGATAGATGTACCACAGATGCTTGGCGGTATCGGCGATACGCGGCGTCATTTTGGAATCTTTAACAGGCCCCGGGGTTTCCGCACGATAAAGCTGCATGCCCCCTACCCCAAGCACGGGAAGAATGGCAACGGCCAGTACGATGATCCCCATCCCCCCGAACCACTGCAGCTGCTGTCGGTAAAACTGGACAGAGTGAGGTAAAAACTCGATACCCTCAATGACCGTTGCGCCGGTGGTGGTTAATCCGGAAAACGCTTCAAAGAAGGCATCCGTGACTGACATCGAAGGCTGCTCAAGTAAGACAAACGGGATAGCACCAAAGCTGGCCAGTACGGTCCAGAACAGGGCAACAATCAGAAACCCGTCACGTGCTCGCAGATCGCGTTTAAAGTCACGATGGGGATACCATAACGACAGACCGGTGAATACACACAGAATGAAGGCAAGGATAAATGGCAGTCCACTCCCGTCCTGGTAGATCAGCGATACTAAAGCGGGCGGGATCATGGTAACGCTGAACAGAGCGACCAGTAGTCCCAGAATGCGCACAATTGCACGATAGTGCATGTTCCGTTAAGCCTTTTTATTGTTGCTGGCTGTCAGCAGCCTTAGGATTATTCTTCATGCCGGCCTGCTGCAGACAAACCGGCATGTACATACTACCTGTTATTTCATCGCCAGCACAGTCTCAACCATCTTGTTTAACCCCGCCTGTGCCTCGAGGATATCGCTTGCCAGCATATACGCCGGTGTTGTTACCAGTTTTGCATCGGTATCAATAACGACATCATCGACATCACAGTCAACATGCGTCGCCCCCAGCTGGTTAACACCAGCGGCGGTGTCCTGATCATTACCAATAGTAAGTTTGACACCATTGCCGTAAATACTGGCTGCCAGTGCAGGTGCGATACACGCATAACCTGCCGGCTTTCTCGCATCAGCAAACGCCTTACACACCGCGGCGACATCCTCATCAACCGAGCAGTCCGGGCCATCTACAGCAAAGGTACACAGATTTTTCGCCGCACCAAAACCGCCAGGCAGGATCAGGGCGTCAAATTCATTCGCATCACATGCTGATACCGGTTTAATGTCTCCCCGCGCAATTCTGGCCGCTTCAACAAGTACGTTGCGCTGCTCCCCTTCCATCACCTCACCGGTCAGGTGATTTACCACATGCAGTTGCATTTTGTCCGGTGCAAAACACTGGTATTGTGCGCCATTGTGACGGATTGCCAGCAGCGAAATCACCGTCTCATAAATCTCAGCCCCGTCGAACACACCACAACCACTTAGTATGACTGCTACTTTTTTCATAATTCCTCCTGCCTGTTCTGTGCTTATGCAATTTTTAACCAACTAATTTATTCGTGCCAAAGAAAAAGTTCTTAACATTACGTATTGGCATTTTTTGTGAGTATGCTACATTAGCTGACCGCTGTGGTAATTGGGCTATTCAGCCGTCGTCATTTATCCACAGCGCCAGGGAATGGCAAGCGTCACTTTTGCTTCGTAGTAAATTCTCTCAATACCTTTAAATTTCTTAGTTTCGGACTGATCACAAACTTCTCTTGCGATCAGATGTCGCTGTTGCGTGAAAAAAAGATCACAAAGTTATCCACAGCCTGTGATCGAAAGACGTGCTCTATGGTAGCGTTACGATCCCCCCTGTGGCATCCTTCTTCCCAATTCAACCAAGTTAACCTGAACACGTTATGTCGAACGCATCTCCTTTTATTCTTGTCGATGGATCGTCCTACCTTTTTCGCGCTTTCCACGGACTTCCGCCACTGACCAACTCAAAAGGTCAGGATACCGGCGCGATCTACGGTGTTGTTAACATGCTCAAGAGCCTGATCAAACAATACCAGCCGACCCATATGGCTGTCATTTTTGATGCGAAGGGAAAAACCTTTCGCGATGACATTTACAAAGAATATAAGGCTAACCGCCCGCCTATGCCGGCCGAACTGGCCAGCCAGATCGCCCCGTTACACGATATTATCAGAGCCATGGGGCTGCCGCTGATCATCGAGCCGGGCGTTGAGGCGGACGATGTGATTGGCACGCTGGCAAAACGGGCGACAGAAAAAGGCTATAACACGCTAATCAGTACCGGCGACAAAGACATGGCACAGCTGGTGGATGACCATGTCACGCTGATCAATACCATGACCAACCAAATCATGGATGAAGAAACAGTGAAGGAAAAGTTCGGTATTCCTCCCGAGCTGGTGATCGACTTTCTGGCATTAAAAGGCGATAAGGTTGACAACATACCCGGCGTGCCCGGTGTGGGAGACAAGAGCGCACAGGCTATGCTCAACGGTATCGGCGGTATTGATGCAATTTATAACAACCTGGATAAGATTGCTGATCTGTCGTTCCGCGGCAGCAAAACCATGGCGGCAAAAATGCAGGAATATGAAGAGCAGGCGCGACTATCCTACAGGCTTGCTACTATCAGCGTTGATCTTGATATTGACTACGATATCGAAAAGCTGACCCCTGCCAGCGCCGATAATGAGGCACTGTCGACGCTGTTTGCTGAATACGAATTCAAACGCTGGCATGCCGAGGTCACCGGTAATGCGACGCAGCCAGCGCCTGCCGCAACGACCAACGATATGGATACGTCCGAAGAAACCGTCACACCGCAGGATATCGATGCTTCGGGTTATACCACTATTTTCAGCCAGGACGAGTTTACTGCGTGGCTGGATAAGCTGTCAGACGCGACACTGTTCGCCTTTGATACCGAGACTACCAGCCTGAATTACATGGAGGCTGAAATTGTCGGTGTCTCTTTTTGCGTAACACCGGGCGAAGCCGCTTATGTGCCGGTCGCTCACAGCTATCCGGATGCACCTGAACAGCTTGACCGCGACTGGGTGCTCGCCGCCCTGAAACCATTACTGGAATCAGACAAGCACCTCAAAGTAGGTCAGCATATTAAGTATGACAAAAATGTACTGGCGAATTATGGCATCAACCTGCAGGGCATTGCCTTTGATACCATGCTGGAGTCTTACGTATTGAACAGCACGGCAACCCGCCATGACATGGACTCGCTGGCACTGGCCTACCTTGGGCATAAAACTATCCACTTTGAAGACATTGCGGGTAAGGGCGCAAAACAACTGACGTTTGATCAGATTGACATAGAAACTGCCGGCCCCTACGCGGCCGAGGATGCCGACATTACCCTTCGCCTCCATCATGTACTGTGGGAAAAGCTTCAGTCAGAAGCGGAGCTGAAAACGCTACTCACCGACGTTGAGGTTCCGCTTGCCAGCGTATTATCGCGCATGGAACAGCTAGGCGTACTGATTGACAGTCAGCGTCTGCGCCAGCAAAGCCAGGACCTTGCCACCCGCATTGCAGAGCTTGAAAAGGCCGTGCATGAAGAAGCCGGTGAAACATTTAACCTGGGCTCGACCAAACAGCTTCAGCATATTCTGTTCGACAAGATGGGCCTGCCGGTAATCAAGAAGACGCCCAAAGGCGCCCCTTCTACGTCAGAAGATGTGCTTCAGGAACTGGCGCTTGATTATTCCCTGCCTGACAAAATCATGGAATACCGTGGCCTGACCAAGCTCAAAAATACTTACACTGACAAACTGCCTAAAATGATTAATCACCGCACCGGCCGGGTTCATACGTCTTATCATCAGGCAGTGACAGCAACCGGGCGGTTATCATCAACCGATCCGAACCTGCAGAATATTCCTATTCGCAATGACGCCGGGCGACGTGTAAGACAGGCGTTCGTGCCACGTGACGGATTTAAGATAGTCGCAGCTGACTATTCTCAGATTGAGCTGCGAATTATGGCGCACCTGTCTAAAGACAAAGGTTTGCTTGATGCATTCTCACATGGTGAAGATATTCATAAAGCCACAGCATCAGAAGTGTTTGGCACCCCGTTAAATGAGGTCACGGCAGAACAGCGCCGCAGCGCCAAAGCCATCAATTTCGGACTGATTTACGGCATGTCTGCGTTTGGACTGTCCAAGCAACTGAATATTCCGCGTAACGACGCACAGAAATACATGGATTTATACTTTGAGCGTTACCCAGGCGTGCTTGAGTATATGGACAGTACGCGTGAGCTGGCGAAGCAACATGGTTATGTGGAGACCGTGTTTGGTCGTCGGCTTTATCTGCCTGACATCAAGGCCAGCAATGGCGCCCGACGAAAAGGCGCAGAGCGGGCAGCGATTAATGCTCCTATGCAGGGTACAGCCGCAGATATCATTAAAATGGCCATGATTAAGGTAGATGAGTGGATTCGCGAAAACGCGGCCGACGATGTCTTCATGATGATGCAGGTACACGACGAACTGGTGTTCGAAATTGCGACCTCAGCGCTGGATGCACATGTACCTAAAATCAAAACCATCATGGAAAGCGCGGCATCACTTTCCGTGCCACTGGTCGTCGAGGCTGGGATCGGAGACAACTGGGACGAAGCGCACTAATGTAATTAGGTTACACAATAATTCAAAGATCGGCGCGAAACACCGCTCTTTTTCGTAATTTAATTACATTAATTCTTGCCTTTTTTCGCTGAAATCGGTACGGTTACTGACGTAGGGTACAGAGGTGAGAAAGCTGTTTTCAAACCTTTGCTTTAACCCCGACATGTGTCGGGGTTTTTTTATGTCTGAAATTCAGTTACACAGGCAATTAATCAGGCCTTCGAAAAAAAAGTAAAAATTTTTTTGAACTCTTCTGATTACACAGACTCTATTTCTACAGTTTTTATGTGTTTTCTCTCAGTCCTTTCGCCCTGACATTGTTCAGGGCGTTTCTTTTTTCACCGGCACATCCAGCCATTCCAACAGGATGCTTTCCAGTTCGGGCAGACCGATTCGATTCAGTGATGAGAAAGCATGCACCGTCACGTCACCACAAAATGCCATCGCCGCTTCCCTGGCCATCATAACCTGTTCTTTTCGCTTGCCGCTTTTTAACTTATCAGCTTTTGTCAGCAGTGCCAGCACCGGAATGTTAGCTGCCACCGCCCAGTGAATCAGCTCCTGGTCCAGATCTTTAAACGGATGCCGGATATCCATCATCACCACCAGACCCTTTAGCGACGTTCGCTTTTGTAAATACTCACCCAGCGACTGTTGCCACTTTTTTTTCATTGCCAGGGGCACCTGAGCAAAACCATACCCCGGCAAATCAACCAGGCGACGGTGTTCGTCCAGTTCGAACACATTGATCATTTGGGTACGACCCGGCGTTTTACTGGTACGCGCCAGGTTCTTCTGGCGGGTCAGCGTATTGAGTGCACTGGACTTACCGGCATTAGAGCGTCCGGCAAACGCCACCTCGATTCCCTCGTCTGACTTCAGGTGACGAATATCGGGTGCGCTGATAGCAAATTTTGCGTTAGTAAAATAGGACATTGCTGCCTCGTAATCTGTCTTACTGTTTCGATAAATGGACGGTTCGCTGACGCAAAAGCCGCATAAAACCGTAGATTTATCATGGAATAGGTTTTTCTGGCGCAGTAAATGTGTAAAATACGAATGATATCACGACTATCACGCGAGCCGTTGGATCCTTTTAAGAGATTAATTATGAAAAAACTGTGTTTGTTGGTATGTATGTCTCTCGGTCTGTCAGCCACTGCATTCGCAGAAGGCGATGCTGAAGCAGGCAAAGCGAAGTCTGCCGTTTGTGCCGCCTGTCATGGTGCAGATGGCAATAGCGTTATTGCAATGAACCCAAAACTGGCAGGTCAGCACGAGAAGTATCTGGTAAAACAGCTACGTGAATTCAAGCTGGCATCTCAGACCGGCGGTGAAGAAGGCCGTAACAACGCGGTGATGAATGGTATGGCAGCGCCGCTGTCTGAACAGGATATGATGGACCTGGCCGCCTACTTCTCTTCGCAGGAACAAAAACCAGGCGAAACGCCGGAAGAATATGTAGAAGCAGGTCGTGCCCTGTACCAGGGTGGTGACGAAGAGCGCGGCATTACTGCCTGTATTGCATGTCACGGACCACAGGGTAACGGCATGGGTCTGGCTGGCTTCCCTGACATCAGCGGTCAGCATGCAGAGTACACTGCAGCCCAGCTGAAAAACTTCCGCGCAGGCACACGCCACAATGATATGAATGGCATGATGCGTGACATTGCCATGAAGCTGACCGACGAAGACATCGAAATTCTGTCGAACTATATCGCCGGATTGCATTAAAAAAGCGTTAAGCAACAGTTTGTTAAGAAAATGTAATAAAAACTGTTGCTATTTCTACTTATTGCTGTATTCTACTTTGTCAGTTTTCGGCGTTCAGGAGAACGCCAACAAAGAATAATAATAAGAAAGGCTCCAGGGACGACACTAATAAAGCGTCAGGAAGACCTAAAACAATAAAATAGCTCTGTGAAAAAAAACAATAAGGGGAGCACAGCTAAGGAAGCCTGCAGCACATTGATGTGCAAATAACGGGAGAGGTGTCATCTGACACTCATACAACTAAGGTGATGGTCGCAAGATCATCACCTTTTTTCTTGGTAGTGCGACATGTCTGTATCTGTTCCCTGTCCGCTTTGCGACAACCAAACCTCACACTCTGAGCCTTACGCCACTGATAAACGACGCACGTATTATCAATGCCCGCGTTGTCAGTTAGTTTTCGTGTCACCTGATCAGCTCCCCTCGGCGGACCAGGAAATCGCGGAATACGCCCTGCATAACAACGTCATGGAAGATGAAGGTTACGCCCGGTTTTTAACTCGTCTGGCTGCGCCTTTGTCTGCGGTATTGACGCCAGGTCAGCAAGGCCTGGATTTTGGCTGTGGCCCTGCGCCATTACTCGCCAAAATAATGCAGGACAAAGGATTTGAGATGCAGATCTACGATCCCTTTTTTGCAAAAAACGATACAGCCCTTGCGACGCAATACGACTTCATCACCTGCAGCGAAGCCATCGAACACTTTCATACGCCACATAAAGAGCTGACGCTGCTTGCTTCATTACTCCTTCCACAGGGCTGGCTGGGCATTATGACCAAGCGCGTGCTCAGCAAAGCGCGTTTTGCCCAGTGGCACTATAAGAATGATCCCACCCATGTCAGCTTTTTCAGTGAAGCCACATTTCAGTATTGGGCTGACACCCATGGCTTCCACCTGACTTTCCCCTCTGCGGATGTGGTTTTAATGCAGAAGACAGGCTGATTTCACGTTATAATGCGCCATTATTGTTTAACGTGAACTGAGGCTTATGGCACGCAAAAAGAAAACCCGTAAAATCGGTCTGATAGGTGTACGCAAAGACCCCGATCATAAACCTATCGCGAAGCCTTCTCGTCGAAAGAAAGCGCCAAAAGGCAAGCCTGCCGGAAACCGTCATAATGTAGAGCAGAGTGGTAAACCGGCATCTCGCGGTAAAGCACTCCCCCAGGATCCACGTACTGGCAGCAAAAAGCCTGTTCCCCTGGTAAAAGCGTCAGAGACCACGCCAGCATCACAGAAACGTCGTTATGCGACGCCGTCAGAGGAACTCGCCGCACTGGAAGCCGACGCGAGGCTTATCGCGCTGCTTGATAAGCTGGATAGCGGTGACAAGCTCACCCGTGAGCAACAGCACTATGTTGACGAAAAGATGGAGCGTCACCGCATTCTGTGCGAGTTGCTGGGTATTGACGCATCGGACGACGACGAAGAAGACACTGATCCAATGGCGTCGCTGGATGCTATCAGTATTGATGATTACAAGCAGTGAGTGTAACGATGTTGTGGACTGTCCTGATAATTCTTGGTGTGCTGATCATTCTTGCCCTGGGCATCTATGCCGGCAAACTGCTGTTTATGCTGAAAGCGCAGAACGACCGTCAGGAAGCGGCACGGCAGACCCGCATTGTACGCATTAAAGAAAGTATCATTACCATCACAATGGCAATGGAACAGCAGCAATGCGATTTGTCAGAAGGCGCCATCCGGGTCGTTAACCTGCTGGATGCCCTGCCCCTCAAGGCGCCCCCGGCGTACGACCAGCAATTTCCGCATATCCATAATTTATTTGTCGCGATTAGCGGGTTTCCAATACTTGAGGCGCGTCAGCGTTTAACCAAACAGGAACGGCGTAAGCAGGACCGTGAGCGCGAACAGATAGAGTCTGAACACGAGACACGGGTACTTGGAGAGCTTGCAGCAATACGCGACTTCTGTAACGCCCTCTGACAACTATCCGTAATGCTACCGGCGAGCCAGTTCACAGGCTCGCTGATAGCAGTGACACCCTACTTCATGGTCGTTCACCATGCCGACCGCCTGCATAAAGGCATAGCATATTGTTTCACCAACAAAATTAAATCCGGCGCGCTTCAGGGCTTTAGACATGGCACGTGACGCGGCGGTTGAGGTTGGCGCATCTCCCGATGTCTGCCATGCATTAATAACGGTTTTTCCGTCAGTAAACTGCCACAAAAAATCGCTGAAAGACTGTGTTTCGCTGAGTTGCAAATATGCTCTGGCATTGCGGATAACAGATTCAATTTTCAGCCGGTTTCTGACGATACCCGGATCCAGCATCAGCCGTTCAACATCTCGTTCCGTCATACCGGCGATGGCGTCAGGATTAAAATGATGGAAAGCCCGTTCATAGTTTTCCTGCTTTTTCAGGATAGTGATCCAGGATAATCCTGCCTGCTGACCGTCCAGACACAACTTAGCAAACAGTGTCTGATCATCGGTAACCGGAAGCCCCCACTCTGTGTCGTGGTAGTGTTGATAGCGTGCATCGTCACTTACCCAGGTGCAGCGCTGAAGTATTGTCGTATCAGTCATTGTCTGTTGCCCGGTTATTCGAGGTCTGAGCGTGGATTTTAGCCGTCTGCACCTACATATCAGTGCTGTCAGATTGTATACTATGCCATCTTTGTGTCTTTAAATAACTCTTAAGCAGCGAATGTATGCAAAAATACGATGTTAAAACCTTTCAGGGGTTAATTCTGGCGCTTCAGGACTACTGGGCCAGACAAGGCTGCGTCATCATTCAGCCATTAGATATGGAAGTGGGCGCAGGAACATTTCATCCAATGACGTTTCTTCGGTCACTGGGTCCCGAGCCAATGAGCAGTGCCTATGTCCAGCCATGCCGGCGCCCCACTGATGGCCGTTACGGAGAAAACCCGAACCGTCTTCAGCACTATTATCAGTTTCAGGTAATGCTCAAGCCTTCTCCGGATAATATTCAGGAACTCTATCTGGGTTCACTGAAAGAGCTCGGTTTTGATCCATTGGTTCACGACATTCGCTTTGTAGAAGATAACTGGGAGTCGCCTACGTTAGGCGCCTGGGGTCTGGGCTGGGAAGTCTGGCTGAATGGCATGGAAGTAACGCAGTTTACTTACTTCCAGCAGGTCGGCGGGCTTGAATGTAAGCCGGTAACCGGAGAGATTACCTATGGTCTTGAGCGCCTCGCAATGTACGTTCAGGGCGTGGACAGTATCTATGATTTGGTGTGGACTGACGGCCCGATGGGCAAAGTTACCTATGGTGATGTTTTCCATCAGAATGAGGTTGAGCAGTCTGCCTATAACTTTGAACACGCGTCAGTTGATGCCTTGTTCCGCACATTTGATGAATGTGAACAGGCCAGCCAGTCCCTGATTGAACAGAACCTGCCTTTACCTGCATATGAACAGGTGATGAAAGCGTCACATGCATTCAACCTGCTTGATGCACGTCATGCGATTTCCGTGACGGAGCGTCAGCGCTACATTCTGCGCGTAAGAGCGCTTGCCAAAGCCTGTGCTGAGCGTTATTTCGAAAGCCGTGAAGCGCTCGGCTTCCCGTTGTGCAAAAAGGAGGCATAAGCGTGCGTACTGAAAATTTATTGATTGAACTGGGTACCGAGGAATTACCACCAAAAGCATTACGCACACTGGGTGAAAGTTTTGCCGAATTGTTTACCCAGGCGCTCGATGGGGCGGAACTAGGCTATGACACTGTAAGCTGGTTTGCGGCACCGCGTCGCCTTGCAGTGTATGTGACTGCGCTGGAAGAAAGTCAGCAGGACAAGGTGGTTGAGAAGCGTGGGCCCGCTGTTTCTGCGGCATTTGATGCTGATGGCAACCCGACTAAAGCCGCGCTGGGCTGGGCGAAAGGTAACGGGATTGACGTTGCCGATGCAGAACGTCTGGTTACCGATAAAGGCGAATGGCTGCTCCACAAAGCATCCGTGCCTGGCCAGTCTGTTTCGGCGTTACTCGAAGCGCTGCTTAACCAGGCGATCGGTAAGCTGCCTATTCCAAAGCCGATGCGCTGGGGTAATTACGCAACGCAATTTATTCGCCCGGTTCACACTCTTGCAGTGCTGTATGGCAGTGAGGTTATTGCACTGACTGCACTTGGTCAGGCAAGTGGTCGTGTTGTTCAGGGTCACCGATTCCACGGTGAACCGCGTTTTGAACTTGACCATGCCGATAATTATGCCACGGCTCTGCGTGAGCACTATGTCATCGCCGACTTTGTTGCCCGTAAGGATTACATCAAAGAGCAACTGACCGCCGCCGCAGCGAAGCTCGGACTCACGCCAGATTTTGATGACAGCCTGCTTGAAGAGATTTCATCATTGGTTGAGTGGCCGGTCGTGCTCCAGGCGTCTTTCGATGAAAGTTTTCTCAAGGTACCCAAGGAAGCGCTCATCTATACGATGAAGGATGATCAGAAGTATGTCCCGCTGCTACATACTGATGGCAGCTTGTCGAATACGTTCCTGTTTGTCAGTAACATTGAAAGTCTGGATCCGACGCAGGTAATTCAGGGTAACGAGAAGGTCATCCGCCCTCGCCTTGCTGACGCAGAGTTTTTCTTTAACAGTGACAAGAAAAAGACACTGGAAAGCCGCCTTGCCTCTCTTGAGACCGTGCTATTCCAGAAGCAGTTGGGTACGCTCAAAGACAAATCAGAGCGAATGGCAGATATGGCCGCATTTATTGCCGGCAAGCTCGGGGCTGACACTGACGCAGCGCAACGTGCAGGCCTGTTGTCCAAGACCGATCTGATGACCGAGATGGTGATGGAATTCCCGGACGTCCAGGGCGTAATGGGCAAGTATTATGCGCACAACGACAATGAGTCCGATGATGTTGCTAATGCGTTATATGAGCAGTATCTGCCTCGTTTCGCAGGAGATAGTTTACCCTCCTCGCCGGTAAGTGCAGCTGTATCACTCGCCGATAAGCTCGACACACTGGTGGGTATATTTGGCATTGGCCAGCTGCCTAAAGGTGACAAAGATCCTTTTGCACTTCGCCGCGCTGCTATTGGTGTATTGCGTATTATTGCAGAAAGCAACCTCGACCTTGATTTGGAGGAACTGGTTGATCGCGCAGTTGAGGTGTATGGCACCAGACTAACCAATCAGGATTGCAAAGAACAGGTCATCGACTTCGTGCTCGGACGCTTTGTGTCACTGCTGCAGGACCAGGGTGTGAGCACCGACGTCATCCTGGCTGTAGCTGCGCGTCGTCCTACCCGCCCGGCAGATTATGCGGCGCGCATTAAGGCTGTCTCCGCATTTAAAGCGCTGGAGCAGGCAGAGGCCCTGGCAGCAGCTAATAAGCGGGTTGCCAACATTCTTGCAAAACAGGGTATCACAGAGCACGTTGATATAGATGCGTCGATTATTAATGAGCCCGCGGAAAAAGCGCTTTATGACGCGCTGAGACAGGTTAAAGGCGATATTGATGATGCTGCAGCCGGGCACAACTATTCGTTGATTCTGGAGCGATTGTCGACGTTACGGGACGTCGTCGATAATTTCTTTGACAACGTTATGGTAATGGCTGACGATGAAGCAGTACGTAATAATCGTCTTGGTTTGTTGATGACCTTAAGACAACTGTTTTTAACTACTGCAGACATTTCGCTTCTGGCAAAAGCCTGAGTGTTGCGTGTACGTTAAAACGAGTAAAAGCCCATCCGCTGATGGGCTTTTTTAAGGAACGAGACTTTCATGTTTAAACGTGTTTTGATTCTGACGCTGTCAGTTTGGCTGACGGCGTGTTCCAGTAGCGGGCAGTTTTCTGTACCCGGGCTGATGAATGACGACGTTGATATTGATTTTAAAAATCTTTACCTTCGTGGCGTCTTTAATTGGTGGGAAGCAACACCCGCCTTTCAGTTCTCTGAATCATCTGACGGCTGGTATGTCGATGTTGAGCTTATTGCTGACGGCCAACCCTATGATTTCAGACTGTCAGATGCCAGCTGGACTCCACAGCAAACGTGCGGTGCTAAATATCCCGGGCAGTCGGTTTCTGTCTCTTCAACGGTATTTTTAGTCTGTAATCCCGGGCAACAGAATGTCCAGTTTACCCCCTCTACAACCGGCGTTTACCGGTTTACTGTATCACCAGCCAGCGGTAACGAGGTTGCCCTGCAAATATCACGACAGCGCTAGATAAATACTAGCGCTGCTTCTCTTTGCCCGCTGCGTGCCGGGCTTCAATAGCCCTGCTGAGTTTATCTGAAATCACCTTCACCTTTCCTCCCAGCGTAAACGAGATAATAAACGCTGCTGGCCATGCCAGAACAAACGCATGCATCCATCGACTGACGAAGTCGCTGGTTATTCCCAGATTAATAAATGTCACCCACCCCGACATCAACACCGACAGTGTCAACGACATCAGTATTGCGAAGCTCAGTTTTTGGATAGCACTGGGCATTGCTTGGTCTTCCTTCATGTTTCACGTGGAACAATAAAAAAGCCGGACAACGGTGCCCGGCTTTTAAAATTTCACCCTGTCTTAGACGTCAAGGTTTTCTACATTAAGCGCATTCGCTTCAATAAACTCCCTACGGGGCTCGACCTGATCACCCATCAACGTGGTGAACAACTGATCACAGGCAATCGCATCCTCGATAGTCACCTGCAACATGCGGCGGCTTGCGGGATCCATCGTCGTTTCCCACAGCTGCTCAGGGTTCATCTCACCCAGCCCTTTATAGCGCTGGATATACTGACCACGCTTCGCCTCACTCATCAGCCAGTCAAGGGCTTCTTTGAATGACGTAACAGCCTGCTGGCGCTCGTTCCGGCGAACAAATGCGTCGTTGTCCATCATATTATTAATGGCTTTATTCAACTCTCTGAGGCGCGTATATTCCGTTGAGTCGATAAAGTCGTGATTAATATTGTACTCGTAATCTATGCCATGCATACGCATGATAATAGTGATGTAATACTCACTGAGTTCATTGTCACGACGAATTTCATAACGATATGTCGCCCCATCGTTCTCACGTTCACTCAACTGTTCAACAAAGCTCTTCGCAATGCCGTCCAGCATAGCCTCATCTTTAAGATCAGACAGGTTAATGGGTGGTGTGTAGATCATCCGATACAGAATGGCAGCCGGCATTACTCGACGCATTCTCATAATCATCTTCTCAGCTGATTGATACTGCTTAATCAACGATTCCAGCGCGACACCACTAATACCCGGGTCGTCATCACTGGTGTGCAGTGACGCGCCATCCAGTGCGATAGACGTGAGGTAGTTTGTCAGTGCATCGTCGTCTTTGAGGTATTGCTCCTGCTTACCCTTCTTCACTTTATACAGCGGCGGCTGAGCGATATAGACGTACCCGCGTTCGATAATTTCCGGCATCTGACGATAGAAGAAGGTAAGTAACAGGGTCCGGATATGCGACCCATCCACGTCCGCATCGGTCATAATAATGATGCTGTGATAACGCAGCTTGTCCGGGTTGTACTCATCTCGTCCGATACCACAGCCGAGCGCAGTAATAAGGGTTGCGACCTCCTGTGAAGACAACATTTTGTCAAAACGCGCCTTTTCTACGTTCAGGATTTTTCCTTTCAGAGGCAGGATAGCCTGATTTTTACGGTTGCGACCCTGCTTCGCAGATCCGCCTGCAGAGTCACCCTCCACGATATACAGTTCAGAAAGTGCCGGGTCTTTTTCCTGACAGTCAGCGAGTTTGCCAGGCAAACCAGCTAAATCCAGTGCGCCTTTCCGGCGTGTCATCTCGCGTGCCTTGCGAGCAGCTTCCCGTGCCCGTGCTGCATCGATGATTTTGTTTGCAATGACCTTACTGTCACCCGGGTTTTCTATGAGAAACTCAGACAGCTTTTCGTTCATCGCCGACTCGACTGCGGATTTAACCTCAGAGGAAACCAGCTTATCTTTGGTCTGCGAGGAGAATTTCGGATCAGGAACCTTTACCGAAATGACGGCGGTTAACCCTTCCCGAGCATCGTCACCGCTGGCATTTGTCTTGGCCTTTTTATTCAGGCCTTCGGTTTCCATGTAGTTATTCAGTGTTCGTGTCAGTGCGCCTCTGAATCCCGCCAAATGCGTTCCGCCATCGCGCTGCGGAATGTTATTGGTGAAACAGAAAATGCTTTCCTGGAAGCTGTCGTTCCATTGCATTGCTACTTCCACCGATATGCCGTCTTCACGCTCACTACTAAAATGGAACACTTTCTGATGGATAGGCGTTTTCTTATCGTTCAGATACTCAACGAATGCCTGGATCCCACCTTCATACATGAAGTGGTCTTCTTTTCCATCGCGTTCATCTTTTAGCCGAATTGATACACCAGAGTTCAGGAATGAAAGTTCGCGCAGACGTTTTGCCAGAATGTCATAGTGGAATTCGGTGTTTGTGAACGTCTGGTCACTTGGCCAGAAACGTACGCTGGTACCTGTTTTATCAGTCTCGCCAATTACAGACAGAGGAGCCTGAGGCACACCGTGCTGATATTCCTGTTCGTGGGTTTTACCACCGCGACGAATGCGAAGTTTGAGCTTGCTGGATAACGCGTTTACAACCGACACCCCTACACCGTGCAGACCACCCGATACTTTATAGGAATTGTCGTCAAACTTACCGCCAGCGTGCAGTACCGTCATGATGACTTCGGCAGCTGAAACACCCTCTTCCGGGTGAAGCTCCGTCGGAATCCCACGACCGTTGTCAGACACTGAGACAGACCCATCAGTATGAATTTGTACGATAATTTCAGAACAATGACCCGCAAGGGCTTCATCGATAGAATTATCTACTACCTCAAATACCATGTGATGTAGACCGGTTCCATCATCCGTGTCGCCAATGTACATCCCCGGACGCTTTCGTACCGCATCCAGACCCTTCAGTACTTTGATACTGGACGAGTCATAACTGTTCTGCTCTGACATACTAGCTTCTACTCCTCTTTCACGTTTCCATGTTCCACGTGAAACATTTTTTTATCTTTATATTTTTGAATAAATTCGAGCTGTGACTTTTCAATCGCTGTTACGAACACCTGAGTATCCATATTCAGTAATCCGTCTATAAAGCGCTCTCGCTTATCACTGTCTAATTCTGCACCGACATCATCGAGCAGAAAAATACTTTTTCTTTCGGACAAGTGCGTAAATAACGAGGTTTGCGCCAGTTGTAACGCAGCTACAGCCATTCTAAGCTGTCCTCTGGACAAAATCTCCTGTGCACTTACACCATCAATACGAAGACGAATATCCGCCTTATGTGGCCCGACAGATGAATGTCCTATTTTACCATCATACTCACGCTTTTTAACCAAGCTTTCTAATAAAGACGCGTCTTTTTCCCAGCCTTTGTAATAGGACAGAGACACCGAGAACTCCGGTAAAAATTCTGTCGCAAACCTAGCAAAATGTGATGTGAGTTTCTCTACATAGTCTTCTCTTATCGTCGTCAGCGCGTTGCCAAGTTCAATGAATTGCTGTTCCCAAAACTGATGTTGTGGCGCACTCAAATTCGCCTGTTGCTTAAGTAATGCGTTGCGGTGACGGAGCAGCTTTTGATACTGCCCTGACAAAGAATGAAAAGACTGTTCCACGTGAAACAATCCCCAGTCGATAAAGCGTCGGCGCTCAGACGGAGACCCCAGTATGAGATCGGTACTTTGCGGCGTGAAAAGCTGTATCGGCAACAAACTCACCAGATCAGCAAGGCGGCGGGAGTGGTTACCATTGATACTGCAGGTAAACTGGTTCCCCTCACCGCGAGACAGCCCGACATGAAATCGCTCGTTAGACTCTGCTGTACAACGGGCAAATACGCTGAACGCATCCGCATCATGTTGAATTACTGACCGGTGGCGTTTGGTTCTGAACGAACGGCCAAACCCAAGATAATAAATCGATTCTAATAAGGAAGATTTACCGCTGCCATTCCGACCATAGATTAATGTCAGCGCGCGCGCAGGCTCTATCGTCGTTTTGGCTATATTACGGAAGTTCTGGAGCTGGACAGTGTCCAGTTTCATAACACTACTCGGATGGACTGACGGCTGGCAAACACCAGCCGTTGGTGAAAAAAAAGAGAAGACTACAGACGCATGGGCATGATGACATATAGCGCGGCGTCATCATCTGCATCCTCGATGAGCGCACTGGCATTCGAATCTGACAAATTAATTTTGGTTTTATCAGACACCAGGGCGTTAAGTACATCGATAAGATACGCAACGTTGAAACCAATCTCGAGGTCTTCACCCTGATAATCAATATCAACAATTTCTTCTGCTTCTTCCTGCTCCGGGTTATTCGCGGTGATTTTCAGTTCATTATTGGACAGATTAAGGCGAACACCGCGGAACTTCTCATTAGAGAGAATTGCAGCGCGTGAGAACGCCTCTTTAAGAACCGCTTTACTTGCCAGTACCACTTTATCACCATCTTTTGGCAGCACCCGACGATAATCGGGGAAGCGACCATCCACAAGTTTACTGGTGAAAATAAAATCCGAAGAGAAAATGCGAAGATGGTTTGCACCAATCTGAATTTTCAGTGACTTATCGTCTTCACCAATTAAGCGGGAAATTTCGAGTACGCCTTTGCGAGGAATAATAACCTGGCGTGCTGGCAGACTGGTTTCATAGGTAAGGCGACATAATGCCAGACGATGTCCGTCAGTCGCCACAGTACGAATTACATTGTCTTCGGTTTCCAGTGACATCCCGTTAAGATAATAACGGACGTCCTGCTGCGCCATTGAAAACGCGGTAGAATCTATCAGTCGTTTTACGTCTGAACACGACAGTTCAAACTCTACCTCACCTTCCCAGTCTTCCAGGTTAGGATAATCATTAGCTGATAACGTCGATAAGGTGTAACGCCCACGACCGGCCCGGATCAGGGCTTTATTACCATCCAGCGAGAAATCGATGTGTGTTCCCTCGGAAAGGCCGCGAATAATATCGAACAGCTTTTTCGCCGGTACCGTGATTTCGCCTTCAGTATAATCACCTTCCAGTTTGACGCTTGAGATTAATTCAACCTCTAGGTCTGTACCCGTCAGCCATAGTGCGTCCTCGCTAACCTTGATCAGCACATTAGAAAGAATAGGTAACGTGTGACGACGTTCAACGGCTCCGGAAACCAGTTGAAGGGGTTGTAAAAACTTTTCGCGGCTAATGGTAAATTTCATCGCTCTGTATTCTCGCCTCGCAACAGTTAAGAAGACAATGTCCGTATCAGATTCTTGTAGTCTTCTTTTATATCATGACTTTCTTCTCTAAGCTGCTCTATTTTTCTGCACGCATGGAGAACCGTCGTGTGATCACGACCGCCAAACGCATTACCCAATTCCGGTAAACTGTGATTGGTCAGTTCTTTGGCCAGTGCCATCGCAACCTGACGAGGACGCGCAACACTTCGGCTGCGGCGCTTTGAAAGAATGTCAGCGACTTTTATCTTGTAGTAATCGGCGACAGTTTTCTGGATGTTATCCACCGTTACCAGCTTTTCCTGAAGCGCCAGCAGGTCACGCAGCGCCTCACGTACGAAGTCGATGGTAATCGGTCTGCCGGTAAAATTGGCATTAGCAATTACGCGGTTTAACGCCCCTTCGAGTTCCCGGACATTGGAACGAAGACGTTTAGCAATAAAGAACGCCACCTCATTGGGCAGGGTAATGCGGTTCTCAGTCGCCTTTCGCATCAGAATTGCCACCCGGGTTTCCAGCTCAGGAGGTTCAATGGCGATGGTCAGTCCCCAGCCAAAGCGCGATTTCAGTCTGTCCTCTACCCCGTCAATTTCTTTCGGGTAGCGGTCAGACGTCAGAATGATTTGCTGGTTGCCCTCCAGCAACGCATTAAAGGTGTGAAAGAACTCTTCCTGTGAACGCTCTTTATTCGCAAAAAACTGAATATCGTCGATAAGCAGTGCATCAACAGAACGGTAAAAGCGTTTAAAGTCTTCAATGGCATTGTTCTGGAGCGCTTTAACCATATCCTGAACAAAGCGCTCAGAATGCATATAGACAATTTTGGCATCAGGACGGTTGGCAATGATCCCATTACCTACCGCGTGCAACAGGTGTGTTTTACCCAGACCGGTACCACCATAAATGAACAAGGGGTTGTACGAGCCACCCGGGTTGTTCGCGACCTGAGTAGCAGCAGCACGTGCCAGCTGGTTAGACTTACCCTCAACAAAATTCTCGAACTGATACGTCGGGTTAATATTACTTTTATGCTTCATGCCTTCAGGAATAGGCACAACCGCTGGCTGCGAAGACGAAATTCCGCCGTTAGCGCTCTGATGAGCAGGGGCATGCGCGGCATTATTCTGTGACGCAGGTCGTTGTTCATCTTTCAATACTGACGGCGCCGCGGCAGACGATGAAGATGACACTAACGGACTGGTTGTTACCGACCTTGCAGGCTGGCTGACCGGCTGACGGGTAGGTTGGCGGCTTGCTACATCCAGTCTCAGGCTGGGGGCATCAGCGCCAGCGAATTCCCCCAAAAGCTGAGAGATCTTATCCAGATATTTATCGCGAACCCAGTCAAGAATAAACCGGTTGGGTGCATAAAGAGCGATCGTGCCGTTTTCTTCTTCACAGCTTAGTGGCCTTATCCACATGCTGAATTGTTGAGTCGGCAACTCCTGACGAAGTCGCTCAATGCAAAGGTTCCAGAGTGACATGGAAGTGGGTGCTCCAGTTCTCGCGTATGCCGCATGCTTACAAGCCATTGCCGCGCATTCATGTTGCAGGGCGACAATGTGGTAACAGGACGCACGTTGGCGAGAAGTTGTTCTATTATTTGTTTTGTCTGTGGATTATCCTCTCTCTGTGATCAAATGTAAACGATGATCATCCATGATCGCTTAGATCGTATTTTCATATCTATGTTTTTAAAGAATTTTTACAGACCTATATCGGTAACTCACTGATTGATCCTGGCGTTATCAAAATCAGGATCCGCGCCAGGATCACGCCCGAAATTCGGCAATTTTTATACCTTTTTGACAGTCATTCATCTCAAACTGTGGATAAAACCCTATCAGAAACTTTTTTATTCACAGCTTAATCGGAAAAGCAAATTAATTTTTCATCATAACCGTGCACTTCGCGGGTGTTTTTTGTGCAAAAATGTTAGCTTTAATCGCAGCTAGTCATTGACATCAGGGCGCGGGATCTCTAGAATTCAGCGTCCTTTTTGATGGGCTTGAATTATTCAGTGGCTAAAGCAGTTGAAGAAAAAAGCCTGGTTTTAATCTGATAGTGAGACTTTGGTCATGAAAAGAACATTTCAACCGAGCAACTTAAAGCGCAAGCGTTCTCACGGTTTCCGTGCTCGCATGGCAACAAAGAACGGTCGTAAAGTACTGGCAGCTCGCCGTGCAAAAGGTCGTGCTCGCCTGTCTGCATAATTGCGCTCGTCCAAAGTGGGTGAAAATCACTTCTCCAGGGAGTTAAGACTGTTAACTCCCTCCCACTTTACCAACGTCTTTAACGACGCCACTCCTGCTGTATCTCCAACGTTTACCTTACTTGCCCGCAAAAATGATGTGGATCATCCGCGTCTGGGAATTACATTGTCTAAAAAACGGGTAAGACGGGCGCATGAACGTAACCGTCTTAAGCGGTTAATTCGAGAAAGTTTCCGACATAAGCGGCACAACCTCCCAAATATTGATATTGTAGTCATTGGCAAGTCCGGTGCAGACACGCTGAGCAATCAGGAAATCTTTACCACCCTGGAAAAATTATGGAAAAAGCTGGCAAAGCGCTGCGCAGATTAACGACTGCCGTGCCACTTTTACTGATAAAATTTTATCAGTGGTTTATCTCTCCTTTGCTCGGTCAACGGTGTCGGTTTCACCCGACCTGTTCTTATTACGCCATCGAAGCGTTAAAACGGCATGGATTAATAAATGGCGGTTGGTTATCGATTAAACGCATATTAAAATGCCACCCTTTGCACGCCGGCGGATTTGATCCGGTACCGGAAGAAGAACAAAAGAAACCCCCGAAATAAAGAGACCTCTATGGAATCGCAACGAAGTTTTCTGATAATCGGCCTGGCGCTAGTCAGTTTCCTGTTATGGCAACAATGGCAACAGGACTACGGTCCACAGCCGGTTGAAAATAATACGGTAAGTGCGTCGGCGGATGCGCCGGCTGCCGACCAGGGCGTACCCTCTTTTACCACCGACACGGTAGAAGCCGATGTACCCCGTGCCCAGGCCGATGACGTGCCTGGCAATACACCTGACGTTTCAGCTGTCGCAACATCCCGGATTATCGAAGTAAAAACCGATACGCTGGATGTGCGAATTGACCTGCTTGGTGGTGATGTCATTGTTGCAGATCTGCCGCAGTTTACAGTAACGCAGGACTCGGATGAGCCCTACAGCCTGTTACGTTCATCAAACGGACTGTATGTAGCACAAAGCGGACTGGTCGGTACAAACGGGCCTGACGGTAGCCGTGATGGACGTCCGGTATACACAATTCCGCAGTCATATTACAAACTGGACGGTGACACCCTGGTGGTTCCCCTGACCTGGCAGAACAATGCCGGGCTGACCATCACCAAGCGCTTTACATTCACCCGCGGTAAGTACGATGTGAATGTCAGTTATGACATTACTAACGGTACGGATGCTGCCGCATCGCTACAACAATATGCGCAGCTCAAACAAAGCATGCATGTTGAAAAAGACAGCAACATGTTCATGCCAACCTATCGCGGCGCCGCTTTTTCAACCGCAGACCAGCGTTATGAAAAGTACACGTTCGACGACATCGAAGACGAGAATCTGCGCGAGCGTACGGTAGGTGGCTGGGCCGGCATGCTGGAACACTATTTTGTATCAGCCTGGGTTCCGCCGCAGGATCAACAAAACACCATCTACAGCCGTACTATCGCAAACCAGTATGCCGTCATCGGCTTCATGGGTACGCCAGTCAGCGTTGCCGCTGGCGATACTGCTACCCTGAGCAGCACCCTTTATATGGGTCCGAAAAACCAGGATGAACTGGCTAAAATTGCCCGCGGACTGGATCTGACGGTGGACTATGGTGTGCTGTGGTGGATTTCACAGCCTCTGTTTGCCCTGCTTAAGTTCCTGCACAGCCTGGCAGGCAACTGGGGTGTAGCTATTATCCTTATCACCATCATTGTGAAAGGGGCAATGTACTGGCTGACCAAGAAACAGTACGAATCAATGGCTAAAATGCGTAACCTTGCGCCGAAAATGCAGCAACTCAAAGACCGCTTTGGCGATGACCGTCAGAAAATGTCGCAGGCAATGATGGAGCTGTACCGCAAGGAAAAAGTAAACCCTATGGGTGGCTGTTTGCCGTTATTGCTGCAGATGCCAATTTTCCTGGCGCTTTACTGGGTGCTGATGGAAAGCGTTGAGTTACGCCATGCGGACTTTGTGCTGTGGATCACCGATCTGTCAGTCAAAGATCCCTACTTTGTGCTGCCGGTACTGACTGGTGCCAGCATGTATCTGTTGCAGAAACTGCAGCCGACAACCATTACCGATCCGATGCAACAAAAGATTATGCAGTGGATGCCGGTGATGATGAGTATATTCTTCCTGTGGTTCCCTGCAGGTCTGGTGCTGTACTGGTTAATCAGTAACATTATTACCCTTGTCCAGGCGAAGATGATTTATGCTTCGATGGAAAAGCGCGGAATGAACAGCAAGTAAATCACCCTGAACAGCCCGCACCTTGCGGGCTGTTTTGTCTAGAAGGAGTGCCTCATGCCATCATTTGATATTGTGTCTGAAATCAATATGGAAGAAGTCAGAAACGCGACAGAAAATGCCAGTCGTGAACTGTCTACCCGTTTTGATTTTCGTGGTGTTAATGCCAGTTTTGAATACAAAGATAAAAGCGTTCTGATGACAGCGGAAGCCGAATTTCAGCTTCAGCAGATGGAATCAATGTTCCGCAGTGCATGTGCGAAACGCAACGTAGACACCTCTGCTATGGACGTAAAAGCCTTTGATCATCATGGTAAAACCTACCGTCAGACCATTGCCTTCAAAGAAGGGATTGAGCAGCCTGTCGCTAAGAAAATTGTCAAAATGATCAAGGACGCCAAACTGAAAGTGCAGGCAGCCATTCAGGGCGACGAATTGCGTGTAACCGGCAAAAAACGGGACGACCTGCAGGAAGCCATTGCCCTGGTTAAACAAAAGCAGTCTGACTTAGGTCAGCCTTTCCAGTTTAAAAACTTCCGCGACTAATCATGCAACAGCTGCCTACCACGTCTGACACGATCACTGCACAGGCCACGGCGCCAGGCCGTGGCGGTGTGGGTATCATCCGCGTCTCAGGACCTGCTGCACGCGCTATCGCCGAGCAGGTAGTCAAACAGCCCCTGCCTGTTCGAAGTGCAGTTTATACGCCGTTTTATGATGCCAACGGTGAGGTCATTGATGAAGGTATTGCGCTGTTCTTCTCAGGGCCGCACTCGTTTACCGGCGAAGATGTACTGGAGTTACAGGGTCATGGCGGACAAGTGGTCATGGATCTGCTGCTTAATGCTGTTCTGGCAACACGACTGGCACGACTGGCGCGGCCCGGGGAATTTTCCGAACAGGCCTTCCTCAATGACAAACTGGATCTGGCACAGGCGGAAGCGATTGCTGACTTAATTGATGCCAGTTCAACCCAGGCGGCACGCAGTGCCCTGCGCTCTCTGCAGGGAGATTTTTCAAAACGCATCAACCAACTGTCAGAGCAAATCATCCACTTACGCATGTACGTGGAAGCCGCTATCGACTTCCCCGATGAAGAAATTGATTTTTTATCTGATGGTAAGGTTGGTGGCGATCTTACCGCTATTCTGACCCAGCTCGAGACAATCCGAAGCCAGGCAAAACAGGGCTCGCTGCTGCGTGAAGGCATGCAGGTGGTCATTGCAGGACGTCCGAATGCCGGTAAGTCCAGTTTGCTGAATGCACTGGCAGGTCGCGAAAGTGCAATCGTTACCGATATCGCCGGAACCACGCGCGACGTACTTAAGGAACACATTGATATCAACGGCATGCCGGTTCATATCATCGATACGGCGGGTCTGCGCGACAGCACAGATAAAGTTGAGCAAATTGGTATAGAACGGGCCTGGCAGGCCATCAATCAGGCCGACCAGGTTCTGTTTGTGGTTGATGCCTCACAAACCCGGACTATCGATCCGTATGATATCTGGCCTGAGTTTATGCAAAAACTACCCGACGGTATCCCGGTAACCGTGATCCGCAATAAAACCGACTTAACAGACATTGCCGCTGGTCATGAACAGGTAACTACCGCACATGGTGACGTCAGTGTTATCAGCCTGTCGGCGCAATCGGGTGAAGGTATAGATGTCCTGCGCACCCATCTGGCGAGCACGATGGGACTGGATACCACCACCGAAGGTCAGTTTATTGCCCGCCGTCGACACCTTGAGGCTCTTGAGCAGGCGTATCAGCATGTCTGTCAGGGTCAGCAGCAACTTGATGATAATCTGGCCGGTGAATTACTGGCAGAAGAGCTCAGGCTGGCACACCAGTCGCTGACAGAGATCACCGGCGAATTTACATCTGACGACTTACTCGGCAAAATCTTTTCTTCATTCTGTATCGGGAAATAATATGCAACAACATTATTCCATTATTGTGGGCTCGGTACTGGGTGCATCAGAATACGTGGCCGATGCGCTGGCCGACACCATCAACGCCAGCGGCGGAAACGCAAAAATTCATCTGGACCCTGTGCTGGAGGATATCGACCCACAAAGTACCTGGATCATTTGCACTTCCACACACGGTGCCGGCGAACTGCCCGATAACATCCAGCCGTTTGCTGACGCGCTGGCGACTGCCGATTTATCTTCTGTTAACGCCTATGTTGTTGGATTGGGTGACAGCAGTTACGACACCTTTTGTCATGGTGCAATTACTATGGAGTCGCTGTTACTGGAACGCGGCGCGACCTTGCTGGCACCACCATGTCACATTGATGTATTGCACCACCCTATTCCCGAAGACGAAGCGGTGGCCTGGTTCAAGCAACAGGTAGCCGCAGACTGATATGAATGACGCAGAACTGACCGCGCTATCAGGCCCGTTATCTAACGATGCGCGGGTATTGTACTGTCTGGGATTGCGACCCGGTGCAGATAAGCAAACCGGAAAAACAGCACCACTCGATTACCGCGCTTTACTGACCCTGCTGAATGCCGATGATAAGTCATCGCCCTATCAGCGTGGTCGCCAGATCAACAGTTTGTTGAAAATACTGCATGGTGCCGGCCTGATATCCCTGTTACCGGCCAACGACTTTGAGCATTCCCTGAACGGCGAAGTGGTTATTCTGCCGCTGTCTGTGATGAACACCACGCCGTTTGAAAAACTCCACCGTCAGCACATTGCCATAGACACCAGCTGGCGTCCTGATGACGCCCTGTATGACGAAATTACCGGCCTGTTAGGGCTGATTGACAACACTTATGATGAACAGGATGTCGGTGAGTTTATTGCCTACTGGCTGGGCCGCCCTGACGCGGTATTCAGCCTGTTCCAGTGGACTCAGAAATTTGCCTACTCCATCAGAAAAAAACGCCTGGCCAGCGGGTATGCCGCCGTCAAACGTGTCGGCTCACAGCAGGTTAAGGTTGAAGCTGGTGTAGAAGCAGATGATAATGCAAGAAAGCTGGTAGAAAAATACGCCAATAAAAAACCAAAGACACCCTGATGGAATCTATTAAAGATCGTATCGCCGCCCTGGCCAGAGCACTCAATAAGCCTGCTGACGTTAATGACGAATATATTTCGTACGACACCTTGCGTAAACAGTACGAAAAGCAGGCGAATGAGGATATCGCCAGGCTGCAACAGCGCACCAAACAGGAGCGTATTGCGGCTATTCACGGCCGTTCTGATCTTAATCCAAAATGGACATTCGCTAATCTGGTTGAAGACAGTGAAGATGTGATCGAAGCCGTGTCGATAGCGCAGTCGTTTATTGCTGCCCATGACGATCCGGCGTGGCGTCAGAGTGGATCGCACATGATGCTGTTTTACGGCGATTACGGGCGCGGAAAATCTCATATTGCCGGCGCCATTGCCCATCAGCTGATTGAACAATACGAAATTTCTGTGCTGTACCGTCAGCTGTCTACACTACTGGAAATGCGCTACTTCTCATACGACTACAGCGCAAAAGACAACATCGGCCAGAAGTTTCGCGAAGCCAATCAGGAATTACTGGATGTCGACTTACTGATTCTGGACGAAGTCTGTGTCAATGAGACGATGCTCAAGAAGAATACGCAGAGCTGGCTGGGAAATCTGTTACGTCAGCGCCTGGTCAACAAGAAAAACTGCATTCTGATCACCAATCATAACCTGGCTGAGCTGGAAACAGCCGTGGGCCGATACTGTTTCGAGTCAATAAAGGAATATGACACCTATAAAGTGCGCTTTTCCGGACCCAGCAGACGCACCGGTATTAGTGCCGATCCCACCGAATCCAGTGCGCCGGTGTCAGGCTATCAGCCTAATCAGGTAAAATAATTCCGCCCGTTTAAACCCTTTTCACTGCATTTGCGACATAGTCAGTAATACTGTTATTACACCCTAACAAGGAACACACTATGTCAGCATTTAAACACACGACCGGCCTGCTTTTGCTGGCAGGCTTACTGATTACCCCTGCCGCCCTGGCCAAACGTATTGAACGAAGCTTTTCAGCAACGCCCGGCGATCAACTGGTTATCCGCACCCAGGTCGGGAGTATCGATGTCGAAACCCATAACAGCGATGAAATCCTGGTGGATATCAGGCTGGAAGGTGACGGCGAGGACGACATTACCGTACGGTTCGAAGAAGGCAGTGACGGTCTGACAATCATTGGAGAGCGCAATGACGACGCCGGCTGGTGGAATGGCAACTGGACAAAGGCAGAGTTCACTGTCACCGTGCCCGCCCAGTACAACGTCGATGTCGACACCGCCGGCGGCAGCATCAGTGTCGCGGACCTGACAGGTAACATTGACGCAAGAACATCAGGCGGCTCTATCCGTGTTGGCAACGTTACCGGTGATGTGGATCTGCAAACCTCCGGCGGCTCGATACGCACAGATGACATCTACGGGGAAATTGATGCGCATACCTCAGGTGGCAGCATTAACGTGACGTTCGCCAGACAACCAGAACAGGATGCGACGCTGAAAACATCCGGCGGAACGATCCGTGCCCGTTTTCCTGCCGATGTACGAATGGATTTGGACGCCTCAACCAGTGGTGGTCGGGTATCGACTGAATTTGATATTGATGGCAACGTAAAAAAACGCAGTATTCGCGGACGAGTGAACGGCGGCGGTCCTGAGATCACGCTGCGGACCTCTGGTGGCAGTGTCAGTGTGGATAAGATCTAATCCACAGTCAGATCGGCGATCAAGCCCGTGAACAGCGGGCTTTTTTGCGATCCTGCGATCACTATCGCGAACAAGTTATCCCCATCACGATCACATCTTGATCAGTCCTGTGAATAAGATCCCCCAGAGCACTGTGTATAAGCTCTGATCAGTCATAGCATGAAAATTTCGGCATGTTCCAATGTGGATAACCCAGGCGGTTATACACAAGATCCGATCGCGGTTATGGATCGGGGTATACAGAAGTTATTGATCTCCCAGTGGCATGAAAAATAAAGGGAAATTGCTGTTATCAACAGATCTTCGCGATCCTAATAATGATAAATATAAAAGATCTAAAAGAGATCTTAAGATCGTTATTCCCGATCGCCCTGTCCAATTGAGGAAAATTTAACCGTTTTCATCAGTCAATAAGTCAGATAAAATACGCGCCCTTTTTCTTCAGCCCTGATGAAGAAACAGCGCGTTTAAGTGTTTAACGAGGTTAACTATGTTTTATCAGCAAGCCTTTGATGTGATTGTTGTCGGTGGTGGTCACGCTGGTACCGAAGCGGCACTGGCATCGGCCAGGATGGGCGTAAATACACTATTGCTCACCCACAACATTGACACGATCGGGCAGATGTCCTGTAACCCCGCGATCGGCGGTATTGGTAAAGGTCACCTGGTAAAAGAAATTGATGCACTCGGCGGAGCGATGGCACTGGCAGCCGATCAGGGCGGGATCCAGTTCCGTACACTGAATGCAAGTAAAGGTCCGGCGGTAAGAGCAACGCGCGCGCAGGCAGACCGTACCCTGTATAAAAATGCGATTCGTAAAATTGTTGAGTCACAGCCGAATCTGACGTTGTTTCAGCAAAGTGTCGACGATCTGATCGTTGAGAACGATCGTGTTACTGGTGTGGTGACACAAATGGGGCTGAAATTCCGTGCAAAAGCAGTGGTACTGACCGTAGGGACGTTTCTTGGCGGTACTATTCACATTGGCCTGGAAAACTTTTCTGGCGGCCGTGCCGGCGATCCGCCAGCGATTGCGCTGGCCAAACGTCTTCGCGAGTTACCTTTCCGTGTTGACAGGCTGAAAACCGGTACACCAGCGCGACTGGATGCACGCTCACTGAACTTTGATGTGATGCAGGCTCAGCCTGGTGATGATCCCACGCCTGTATTTTCATTTATGGGCAGCCGCGACATGCAGCCACGGCAGATCCCTTGTTACATTACGCATACCAACGAGCAAACCCATGAGATCATCCGGAATGGATTGGACCGCTCACCCATGTATACCGGCGTGATTGAAGGGGTTGGACCGCGTTACTGTCCGAGTATTGAAGACAAAATTACCCGTTTCGCTGATAAAACATCACACCAGATCTTTGTTGAGCCTGAGGGGCTGAACAGCATGGAGGTATACCCAAATGGTATCTCCACCAGTCTGCCGTTTGATGTACAGATGGCATTGGTTCGTTCAATCCGTGGTTTTGAAAACGCGCATATCGTGCGACCCGGTTATGCGATTGAGTATGACTTTTTTGATCCGCGCGATCTGAAACAAACGCTGGAAACGAAATTTATCGACGGTCTGTTCTTTGCTGGCCAGATTAATGGCACCACAGGCTATGAAGAGGCTGGTGCACAAGGGCTGGTCGCCGGTGCCAATGCTGCGCTTCAGGTGCAGGATAAATCGCCGCTCATCTTACGTCGTGATCAGGCATACGCAGGTGTTCTGATAGACGATCTGGCCACCATGGGGACCAAAGAGCCTTACCGGATGTTTACCAGCCGGGCTGAATACCGGCTGTTACTGCGTGAAGATAACGCTGACATGCGGCTGACGGCACTGGGCCGGGAGATCGGCCTGGTTGATGATGCGCGCTGGCAGGCGTTTAACACCAAAATGGAGCTGGTTGAGCAGGAAACGCAGCGTCTGCGCGCTGAATGGATCCACCCGGACCATACCGCGACAGCCAGCCTCAATGACATGCTGAAAACACCAGTCAGCCGCGAGCATTCTCTCGAAGAGCTTATTCGTCGTCCGGAAATGACGTACGAGAAGTTGATGTCGATTGAAGGGATCGGACCGGGTCTGGCAGATCCCGTTGCCGCGCAACAGGTGGAAATCCAGATCAAGTATGCGGGGTATATTGCGCGACAACTGGATGAAATAGCCAAAGCGCAGCGACATGAAAATACCCTGCTGCCGGCGGATATGGATTACAGCAAAATCTCCGGGCTGTCGAACGAAGTGGTGAATAAACTTACCGACGCGCGACCGGAAACGATTGGCAAGGCGTCGCGTATCTCCGGTATCACACCCGCTGCGATATCGCTGTTGCTGGTGTATCTGAAAAAGCATGGCATGCTGAGAAAACAGGAGTCACTGAGCGCGTGAGTAGTCCAACCGCTATGAACTCTGAGTTACGACGTTTACTGGATGAGGGCTGTGAAGCCCTCGCCCTGTCGCTAAGCGACACCCAGAAGCAGCAACTGACAGACTATGTGCTGCTTATCGATAAGTGGAACAAGGCATATAATCTGACATCGGTCCGCGATCCAAAGGACATGATGGTAAAACACATTCTTGACTCACTCGCAGTCGTCCCCTTCATCGACGGTCAGCGTGTTATTGACGTTGGCACCGGTCCGGGTTTGCCGGGCATTCCGCTGGCGATTGCCTTGCCTGATCGTGACTTTACTTTGCTCGATAGCCTGGGAAAACGGGTACGTTTTCTTAAGCAGACGGTATTCAGTCTGGGTATTAAAAACGTCACGCCGGTGCAGGCGCGTGTTGAGCAGCACCCGGCAACCCCACCCTACGACATTGTGATCAGTCGCGCTTTCGCTTCGCTAAAAGATATGTTGCACTGGTGTGAGCATCTGGTAGATTCAAAAGGGCAGTTTTTCGCGCTGAAAGGTCAGTTTCCGCAGGAAGAAATTGACGAAGTGAGCGATCACTTTCGGATCAACGGCACAGAAGATTTGAAAGTCCCTGGACTCGAAGGGGAAAGACACCTGGTTTTTATCAGTAAAGCGTAACGGGATTCAACGTGGCAAAGGTAATCGCAATTGCGAATCAGAAAGGTGGCGTGGGAAAAACCACGACGGCAGTCAACGTTGCCGCATCGATGGCAGCGACCAAGCGAAAAGTCCTGCTGATTGATCTGGACCCACAGGGTAATGCAACCATGGGAAGCGGCGTTGACAAGTATGACGTAGACGCCACCGCGTACGAGTTGCTGATAGAAGAAATGCCGGTCAAGGACGTGGTCGTGTCCGGCACGACCGGAAAATATGATCTTATCCCCGCGAATGGCGATGTGACCGCCGCAGAAATCAAGCTGATGGAAATGTTCGCCCGCGAGGTCCGGCTGCGAAACGCATTACAGCCTGTGCTTGATTATTACGATTTTATTTTTATCGACTGCCCGCCGTCGCTGAACCAGCTCACTGTAAATGCACTGGCCGCAGCCGATTCGGTCATGGTGCCTATGCAATGTGAATACTACGCGCTGGAAGGACTGACCGCGCTGATGGATACTATCCAGAAACTGGCTTCTGTGGTGAACCCGCAATTGAAGATAGAAGGCGTGCTGCGAACCATGTATGATCCACGCAATCGCCTTGCCAACGATGTCTCAGAGCAACTTAAACGGCATTTTGGTGAACAGGTCTACCGCACGGTAATTCCGCGTAATGTGAGACTGGCCGAAGCGCCAAGTTTTGGTGCACCCGCCATGTACTACGACAAGTCATCAACCGGTGCCAAAGCGTATCTGTCCCTGGCAGGTGAAATATTACGGCGGCGTGACAAAGCGTCACCTCCGCCAGCCAAAGCCAGCTAATAACAAAAATCACGAGCAGCCGACGCTAACGTCAGTGTCATAGAGGAAACGATGTCAGCAAAAAAACGTGGATTAGGACGGGGTCTGGACGCGCTTCTGGCCACCAGTCAGTCATCATCACGGGCAGACGGCGATACCGCCGGTGACAGTCGCAGTGAACTGAGCAAGCTGCCTATTGAGTATCTGGTTCCCGGTAAATACCAGCCGCGAAAGGATATGTCCCCGGAAGCCCTTGAGGAACTGGCATCATCGATTCGCTCTCAAGGTGTGATTCAGCCCATCGTAGTGCGTCAGACAGACCACCACCGGTATGAAATTATCGCTGGTGAGCGTCGCTGGCGTGCTGCTCAGCTTGCCCAGCTCGATGATGTCCCGTGTCTGATTAAGAACGTCGCGGATGAAGCGGCGGTGGCCATTGCGCTGATAGAAAACATTCAGCGTGAAGACCTTAATGCGATGGAAGAAGCCACCGCACTGGACCGCCTGATGAACGAGTTCGAACTCACTCACGCCCAGGTGGCTGAGGCGGTGGGGAAATCCCGCACCACGGTAACCAACCTGCTGCGTCTGAATAACCTCAACGATGACGTAAAGCTGCTGGTTGAGCATGGTGATATTGAAATGGGTCATGCGCGAGCACTGCTTGCCCTGGAAGGTGATTTGCAGTCACAGGCAGCACAAACAGTATCCGGCAAGGGACTGACCGTGCGTGACACCGAAAAATTGGTAAAAAAGCTGCTTGAGCCGCCAAAAGAAAAGCCTGAAAAACACATCGACCCGGATGTAAAAAGTCTGATTAACCGTTTGTCAGAAACGCTGGGCGCACAGGTCACTATTGACCATAATGCAAAAGGCAAAGGCAAAATGGTCATCAGCTTCAATGACCTCGACCAACTGGATGGAATTATTTCTAAAATTCAGTAGGTTACAATCTTCCTCATCGACCGCTAAGGCGTGTCCTTCTTATGGTTACAGGGCACGCTTTTTCAGGTACACTAGCGCAGACTTAATTCGTTATCAGAACAGAAAATTTTCAGGATAACTTTCAAAAAGCGTTGGGTTGTTGAAAATAATCGGTAAAACAGTATACTTCTGACGCTTTTTATTGGACGAGAATACGCAGTGATCCACCGTGAATAATAAGTTAGCTCAGCCGGGGCGAAACCTTGCTAAAAAATGCCTTATTATTCAAGTTTTTACAGCTGTATTTCTTGTTCTGGTGGCCGCAGGTTCAGGGTCCTGGCACAGTGCGACGTCGGTCGCTGCCGGGGCGGTAATCAGCATACTGCCGTCATTTATTTTTGCAGGCTTCGCGTTTCGCTATGCCGGTGCAACACAAAATAACCTGGTCAACAAGAGTTTCGGCCAGGGCGTCAGGGTAAAACTGGCGCTGACAATCGTATTATTTATCATCGCGTTTGCCGGATTAAAAGCATCGCCGGTCGAGGTATTTATTGCATTCGCGCTGACAACCGCAAGCCAGGTGTTTGCGCTGTTCCGGTATGGTTCCGACAGAACGGAATAAAACCATAGCGCCAAAAAGGCACGACACAAACGTTGCGTCGCCGGAACAAAAAACGAATTACACTTTACAACTTGGGTTTAACAATGGCATCTGAATACACTACCTCAGAATATATCAAGCACCACTTGACCAATGCCACGATGTGCTCAACCGACAGCGGCGTTGCGTTTAACAGCAACTGTGCTGATGCCGGTTTCTGGGCATTACACATCGATACACTGGGCTGGTCTGTGGGTTTAGGCATTCTTTTCCTGTGGCTGTTCGGGCGTGTTGCTAAAAAAGCAACCACCGGCGTACCGGGTAAAATGCAGGCGTTTGTCGAAATGATCATTGAGTTCGTTGACGACAACGTTAAAAGTACCTATCACGGCAAGAGCGGACTGATTGCGCCGCTGGCACTGACCATTTTCATGTGGGTGCTGCTGATGAACCTGATGGATTTGGTTCCTGTCGATTTGATCCCATGGATTTCTGGCCAGATTGGATCGCTGGCATTTGGTATGGATCCGCATGATGTTTATAACAAAGCGGTACCTACTACTGACCTGAACCTGACATTTGCTCTGGCTGCAGGCGTATTTATTCTGATCCTGTACTATTCAATCAAGATGAAAGGCATTGGCGGTTTCACCAAAGAACTGACCATGCAGCCTTTCGGTCACCCGGTATTTATCCCGGTCAACTTTATTCTGGAAACGGTTACGTTACTGGCTCGCCCGTTGTCTCTTGCACTGCGTTTGTTCGGTAACCTGTACGCCAGTGAACTGATTTTTATTCTGATTGCGACAATCGGACTGGCGCAGCTGCCACTGCATTTCATGTGGGCTGTGTTCCATATTCTGGTTCTGCCGCTGCAGGCGTTCATTTTCATGATGCTGACCATCGTGTATCTGAGCCTGGCCAGCGAGGACCATTAAGAAGTACTGGCAGCGTAAGTCAGACCTGGAAATGACCTACGCTGCTTTTTAACGAGTTACCCTTTTAACTTTAACTATTAATAACTTAAATCGGAGACGTAAATGTTATACATCGCTGCTGCACTACTGATTGGTCTGGGTGCCCTGGGTACCGCTATTGGTTTCGGTCTGCTGGGTGGTAAATTCCTGGAATCTGCTGCTCGTCAACCAGAACTGGCCCCTCAACTGCAAGTTAAAATGTTCATCGTAGCGGGTCTGATCGACGCCATCGCGATGATCGGTGTTGGTATCGCTCTGTACCTCTTGTTCGCTGTTGGTGCATAAACCTGACAACCATAACTGCGAACTTTATTGAGGAGGGGCGATTGTGAACTTCAATGCCACTTTTATAGGTCAATTGATCGCCTTCGTTGTTTTCGTGGTGTTCTGCATGAAATATGTGTGGCCACCGCTGATTGCAGCGATTGAAGAACGTCAGAAGAAAATCGCCGATGGGCTGGAAGCTTCTGAACGTGCTGAGAAAGATCTTGAGCTCGCACAGGCGAAAGCCACCGAGCAACTGAAAGATGCGAAAGCGCAAGCAGCTGAAATTATCGAGCAGGCCAAAAAGCGCGCCAACCAACTGGTTGACGAAGAAACGCAGAAAGGCCATGCGGAACGCGAGAAAATTATCGCGTCCGGTTATGCCGAGATTGAAGCTGAACGCAATCGTGCCAAAGAAGAACTGCGTAAGCAGGTTGCCGCTCTGGCGGTGGCTGGTGCACAGCAGATTCTTCAGCGCGAAATCGATGCCAATGCACAAAACGACATTGTTGAAAAACTTGTCGCTGAGCTTTAATAAAGGAGATGAGCCATGTCTGAACTGACAACCGTCGCTCGTCCCTATGCTAAAGCTGCTTTCGATTTTGCCGTCGAGCACAGCGCCGTAGACAAATGGCAGCACATGCTGACCTTCGCCGGCGCTGTCGCAAGCAATGAGGAAATCCATAACCTACTGACCGGTGCAATTGCCGCTGAGTCACTGGCTGAGATTTTCATCAAAGTTTGTGGTGAAGAACTCGATGAACATGGTCAGAACCTGATTAAGGTACTGGCTGAAAATAAACGTTTAGCCGCACTGCCCGCTATTTGCTCGTTGTTTGACGCCTTCAAGGCCGACTACGACAAAACAGTGGATGTCACAGTGACGTCAGCGTCAGCGCTGACCGACGCGCAGCAAAATGAACTGAGCAGCGCGCTGGAAAAACGTTTGGCACGTAAAGTGAAGCTTAATTGTAACGTGGATCCTGACCTGATTGCCGGCATGATTGTCAAAGCCGGTGACACAGTGATTGATGGTTCCGTGAAGTCGAAACTGAACCGTCTATCAGACGCGTTGCAAGCATAACGGGGATAAGAGCATGCAACTTAATTCCACTGAAATTGCAGAACTGATCAAAAAGAGAATTGAACAGTTCAATGTAACCAGTGAAGCACGCAACGAAGGTACCATTGTCGCAGTAACCGACGGTATTATTCGTATTCATGGCCTTGCAGATGTCATGCAGGGTGAGATGATTGAGCTTCCTGGCGGACGCTACGCAATTGCACTGAACCTCGAGCGTGACTCGGTTGGTGCGGTTGTAATGGGTCCTTACGCTGACCTGCAGGAAGGCGTAAAAGTACAATCTACAGGCCGTATTCTTGAAGTACCGGTTGGTCGTGCCCTGCTTGGTCGTGTTGTTAACACGCTGGGTGAGCCGATTGACGGTAAAGGCGCGATTGACGCGGACGGCTTTGAGCCGGTTGAGAAAATTGCCCCTGGCGTAATCGAGCGTCAGTCAGTTGATCAGCCAGTGCAGACCGGTTACAAGTCGGTTGATTCGATGATTCCAATCGGCCGTGGCCAGCGTGAGCTGATCATCGGTGACCGTCAGACCGGTAAAACCGCTATGGCTGTTGACGCCATCATCAACCAGAAAGGTACAGGCATTAAGTGTGTGTACGTAGCAGTTGGTCAGAAAGCGTCAACCATTTCTAACGTAGTACGTAAGCTGGAAGAGCACGGCGCAATGGAACATACCATTGTGGTTGCGGCTTCTGCGTCTGAATCTGCTGCACTGCAGTACCTGGCGCCTTACTCTGGCTGTACCATGGGTGAATACTTCCGTGACCGCGGTGAAGATGCCCTGATCGTGTACGATGACCTGTCTAAGCAGGCTGTTGCATACCGTCAGATTTCACTGCTGCTGCGTCGTCCGCCGGGCCGTGAAGCCTATCCTGGTGACGTATTCTACCTCCACTCACGCCTGCTTGAGCGTGCTGCCCGTGTAAACGAACAGTACGTTGAGAACTACACCAAAGGCGAAGTGAAAGGACAAACGGGTTCACTGACTGCACTGCCAATCATTGAAACTCAGGCAGGTGACGTTTCTGCGTTCGTTCCGACCAACGTAATTTCGATTACTGACGGTCAGATCTTCCTGGAAACTGACCTGTTTAACGCCGGTATCCGTCCAGCGGTTAACGCTGGTATCTCGGTATCGCGTGTTGGTGGTGCTGCACAGACCAAGATCATCAAAAAGCTGGGTGGTGGTATCCGTCTTGCGCTTGCACAGTATCGTGAACTGGCAGCGTTCTCGCAGTTTGCTTCTGACCTGGATGAAGCAACGCGTGAACAGCTTGAGCACGGTCAGACGGTAACCGAGCTGATGAAACAGAAACAGTATACGCCACTGTCTATTGCAGACATGGGTGTATCCCTGTTCGCAGTTGAAAAAGGCTTCCTGAAAGGTGTTGAGCTGAACAAGGTTCTCGACTTTGAATCAGCACTGCACGCTTACATGAACAGCGAACACGCTGACCTGATGAAGACTATCAACGAAACAGGTAATTACAACGACGAGATTGCTGCGCAACTGAACGACGCTCTGACGAAGTTCAAAGAAACGCAAACGTGGTAATCGATGGGCCGGCATTGTCTTAGACACTGCCGGCATCAACGTATGTAATTGGAGAGATAGTCATGGCCAGCGGTAAAGAAATAAAAGGTAAGATTGGGAGTATTAAAAATACTCAAAAGATTACCAGTGCGATGGAAATGGTTGCTGCGTCCAAAATGAAAAAGGCGCAGGAACGCATGGCTTCTGGCCGTCCGTACGCACAAAATATGCTTAAAGTGATTGGTCACATTGCCAACGGTAACCTCGAATACCGCCATCCTTATCTGGAAGAGCGTGAGGTAAAACGTGTTGGTTATATCGTGATTTCCACTGACCGGGGCTTATGTGGTGGTTTAAACACAAACGAGTTCAAACTGGTAACCCAGGACGTCAAAAAATGGCGCGACCAGGGTGTAGAAGTGGATTTCGCCGCACTGGGAGCGAAAGCATGTGCCTTCTTTAATCGTTTTGGCGGTAAGTTACTTGCTGCTGAATCGGGATTAGGTGATGCGCCTTCAGTGAGCGATGTGGTCGGGGTTGTTCGCGTTATGCTGAAAGCATACGACGAAGGTCAGCTGGATCGGGTTTTCCTGGTCTATAACGACTTTGTGAACACCATGACACAGTCACCGGTGATCAATCAGTTATTGCCTTTGCCAAAGTCAGAAGACGAAGACTATCAGCATCGCTGGGACTACATATACGAGCCAGACCCGAAAGAAATTCTCGAGTCACTGATGGTTCGTTACATTGAGTCTCAGGTGTACCAGGGTGTTGTAGAAAATGCGGCTGCAGAACAGGCAGCGCGAATGGTTGCCATGAAGGCAGCAACCGATAACGCCGGCAACCTTATTGATGAGTTGCAACTGGTTTACAACAAAGCACGTCAGGCCGCAATCACACAGGAAATCAGTGAGATTGTTGGTGGTGCCGCAGCGGTGTAGGCAAAGGTTTAAAAGAGATAACGAGGACAAATTATGAGTCAAGGTAAGGTCGTCCAAATCATTGGCGCCGTTGTGGACATCGAGTTTCCACAGGATGCGGTACCAAAAGTTTACGACGCACTGAAAGTTACCGAAGGTGACTTGGCCGGGTTGACCCTGGAAGTGCAACAGCAATTAGGTGGTGGCGTTGTTCGTGCCATTGCTCTGGGTACTACTGATGGTCTGCGTCGCGGTCTGACAGTAGAAAATACTGGTGAGCCTATTATGGTTCCGGTCGGTACAGCAACGCTGGGCCGTATCATGGACGTACTGGGTAACCCGATTGATGAAGCAGGCCCGATTGGTGAAGAAGAGCGTATGTCTATTCACCGTGAGGCGCCAAGCTATGAAGATCAGTCTAACGCCGTTGAGCTGCTGGAAACCGGCATCAAGGTTATCGACCTGATCTGCCCGTTCGCGAAGGGTGGTAAAGTTGGTCTGTTCGGTGGTGCCGGTGTTGGTAAAACCGTAAACATGATGGAGCTTATCCGTAACATCGCTATCGAGCACAGCGGTTATTCAGTATTCGCAGGTGTTGGTGAGCGTACTCGTGAGGGTAACGACTTCTATCACGAAATGAACGAATCAAACGTTCTGGATAAAGTATCTCTGGTTTATGGTCAGATGAACGAACCACCGGGTAACCGTCTGCGTGTTGCTCTGACCGGTCTGACCATGGCTGAGAAGTTCCGTGATGAAGGCCGTGACGTACTGTTCTTCGTCGATAACATTTATCGTTATACGCTGGCAGGTACCGAAGTATCGGCACTGCTTGGTCGTATGCCATCAGCGGTAGGTTATCAGCCTACTCTGGCTGAAGAGATGGGTGTACTTCAGGAACGTATTACCTCAACCAAGACAGGTTCTATCACGTCAATCCAGGCCGTATACGTACCTGCGGACGACCTGACTGACCCGTCACCAGCAACCACGTTTGCTCACCTTGATGCAACGGTTGTACTGTCACGTGATATCGCGTCTCTGGGTATCTACCCTGCGGTAGATCCACTGGACTCTACATCACGTCAGCTTGATCCGCTGGTAATTGGTCAGGAACACTATGACGTTGCACGTGGCGTGCAAACCGTGCTTCAGCGCTATAAAGAGCTGAAAGACATTATTGCTATCCTGGGTATGGACGAGCTGTCAGAAGACGATAAGCTGATCGTATCCCGTGCACGTAAGATCCAGCGCTTCCTGTCTCAGCCGTTCTTCGTTGCTGAAGTATTTACCGGTGCACCTGGTAAGTACGTATCGCTGAAAGACACCATTGGTGGCTTTAAAGCAATTCTGGACGGTGAGTACGATCACCTGCCAGAGCAGGCCTTCTACATGGTTGGCTCAATCGACGAAGCCGTGGAAAAAGCCAAGAAAGCGTAAGTGTGAAGCGGCTGGTGTAACGCCAGCCTTTTCCCTCGCTTAGGTACCTAATCAGGAGGTTCTTATGGCAGCAATGACAGTACATCTGGATGTGGTAAGCGCAGAGAAGCAGATCTTCTCTGGTCGCGTAGAGCATATTCAGGTGACGGGCAGCGAAGGTGAACTGGGTATCTACCCGGGCCACGCGCCACTTATCTCTGCTATCAAGCCTGGTATGGTGCGTTTGGTAAAACAGTTTGGTGACGAAGAGTTAATCTATGTTGCTGGCGGACTTTTAGAAGTTCAGCCTGGCACCGTTACCGTGCTGGCTGATACGGCAGTCAGGGCAGATGACCTTGACGAGCAGGCCGCGGAAGAAGCCAAACGTCGTGCCGAAGAGCACATCGCCAATCCAGGCGCTGACTTTAACTATGCTGAAGCCGCTCAGGAGCTGGCCGAAGCAATTGCCCAGCTTCGTCTTATTAAAAAGCTGCGCGGTTAAGCGTCAGATAGCCACGAAAAAGCCCGCCTTCAGGCGGGTTTTTTATTGCAATGACAGACTTTGTTACAACTCTCTTTCCCACGCCTCCTTCGGCCGGCTTGGTTTTCTGATAGTGTCACACTACACTCGGTAACATTATCGGCCTGATTCAGACGATTACACGACGCACTATGCTCGATAACAAAACATCGATGAGTATCAGTAACTACAACGGTCGCCTGACCCCCGGGAATATCTGGCTGTTCCCCGTTTGTTTTATGCTGCTGGCGTTCTGCTTTCACCTGTGGACAGATGCTATTCGCTGGCCAGTCGAAAATGAAGCTCAACAGCGCGACATGAATACTGCTATCGCGATGACGCTGCTGACCGGCGTCTTCTGGGCCGGCGTGCGGGCAGTTCACCAGAACATTGCGAGTACGCTGCTACATATTCTGACGCTACAAAAACAGAGCGGGGAATTTGAGCATCACCGAATAACCTTAAGCCGAAAATTTGTTTCTCAACTGCTGGTGGTGGGATTTATCGCGCCGTTGATGCCGTTGTTTTACATCATCAGCGAAGGCCTGTTTACCCGTATGGACGAGGCGGCCGTTTTTGGCATAACACTGGTGGCAATTCCTTTCTGGCTGTTTTTTCTTTTATTTATTACACAGGTGACCACCAATACAAACTACGTCTTTTCTGTGGCATTTAAAGGCAGTCGTCAGGCCCCCGAAGACGTGCCGATATACAACGCGGTATTCGATATGGCACTGAGAAACACGCACTTTGCGTTGATTGTCATCGCGATTATTCCGATATTCTGGTTCAACCGCACTATCACCCCCCTCGACTCTATGCTGGTGGTGATGACCGCTGGCGTGCTGGTGCTTTATCTGTTTATTCCGGTAATCCGTAGTTACGTTAAAATACGGGCGCTGGGACGCCTGGCACGCGCCGCCATCGATGAAAAAGTCAATACCCTGATCCGCCATGAGGGACAGGGTTTTAGCGCTTCCAAACGGCTTGAGTTGCTGCAGTGTCAGCGTGAGCAGACTAAACACGTGATAAAGCGACGGCAGAAGCGCACCTTAGTATTCAGCCTCAGTCTGTTGCCACTGTCATTGTTTTTGATTTTCCTGCTTGAAAAGCTTGGTTAATTGGCAAACTGCCGGTAACGTTCAGAAACGACACTCTCACAGTGGAACCTGACAATGCGGATATACGGCGACCGGCGCTCCGGTAACTGTTACAAGCTGGTACTACTGCTGCATCTGTTGCAGCGTGAGTATGAGTGGACAGACGTCGACATCATGAAGGGCGAAACCCAGAACCCGGCGTTCCTGGCGCTGTCAGCAAACGGCAAGATACCCATTATTGAGCTGCCCGACGGCCGGGTACTCGCTGAATCTAACGCGATCCTCTATTTCCTCGACGACAAGGCCATATTTACCCCGGCATCGCGGTATGATTTTGCCAAAATGCTGGAGTGGCAGAACTTCGAACAATACAGTCATGAACCGGCTATAGCGGTAGCCCGTTTTATCAAAGTTTACCTCGGGCTGCCGGCGTCCCGCCGAGATGAATATGAAAAGAAAGTTGCCGCGGGTTACCGGGCACTGGAAGTGATGGAGCAGCATCTTACCAGCCATCGTTTCTTCGTCTCGGACCGCCCCACACTTGCCGATATTTCGCTATTTGCCTATACCAGCGTGGCGCATGAGGGAGGCTTTGATTTGGCTGCCTTTCCTGCTGTACGTCACTGGCTGGAACGTATCTCGGCGCTTCCTGGCTTTGTCCCGCTTGGTCATTAACGACGGTGTGCAGCGGGGCCCTGCCAGTTCTTTATCATGGCGTTCTGTAGCTGTATCAGTGGTGCCGTATCCACGGAGAAAAGCTGCTCAAGGCTGTAGGCAACCGCCTCCAGCGTAGACAGGCTGTCGTCGCGTGCCGTATGACGGATGCTGTACTGTGAGGAAGGTGCGGTTGTAAAGTGATAGCCAGGCAGGGCCGCCAGCCATGGATGCTGCTGAAAAATGGCATAGGCCTGTCGCCAGCTGCCATCGATGAGGACCAGATGAGTAAGCTGGCGGGATGTTTCATGTGAAACGCTTTCAATAGGACGACTGTCGTCCGACGGATAAATCAGTACACTGTTACCAGCGGTCAGTTGCCCGGCGAATTCGGCTAACGTCTCGCTGTCGTCGCTGGCAATAAGGTGAGCCTGCGGTAAAGCAAGGGGCAGAAGCCGTGCGGTATTTTTCGCGTGCTGCTGCTCTTTAGGGTGTTGAATGACCACAATGTCTATCGGGCTGTGCTGCGGCAGGACGGCATCACAGACACAGGTAGAAAGCGGGTATTCACAATGTGAACAATAACGTCGCATAGGCACTTAACTCGTTAAAACAGGAGCAGTATGCCCAAGCAGGACCCCTGTTATCAAATAAAACAAACACTGAAACTGGTACCTGCAGGCCATGTGGTGGGGTACGGACAACTGGCCGATTACGCCGGGTTGCCCGGCCGCGCACGTCTGGTTGGGCGGTGCCTAAGGCAAGCCGGTGAGCCTGATCTTCCCTGGCACCGGGTCGTGCGTGCTAACGGTCAGATTGCCTTTGCCCCAGGCAGTAATGCGGCCGAAGAACAGCGAGCGCGTCTGACCGCAGAAGGTGTGGTCGTGATGCACTATCGTGTAGCAATGTCACGCTTTGCCTGGCAGCCCCGTCTGGATGAATTGTTGGGCGTACTACGTTACTAAACTATTTGCCTGCCGGGATATTTTTGGGTAGCTTAGCCTGAGTAGTTTAGGTTTAATTAATATGACGGACACTTCACTTAAAGTCATCACCATTGATGAACTCGAACCCGGTATGTATGTTCAGGAGATCCTTGAGCAGTCGGGTCAGCTCAAGGTGAAAAGCAAAGGACGCGTTACCCGACAGGCTATCGTTGCCGGATTAAAAGCCAAAGGGGTGAAATCCGTAGTGATTGACCCCTCCAGGGCGTTTGTCCCTGACGAAGAGCCCGCCCCGGTTGTCGCTCAGGCTGAACCTGCTCAGGCAGAGCCTGAAGAGCCAAGCCCGCCACTTGAAGAAGAGCTTACGCGCGCGAAAAAACTGCATTCGCAGGGCAAGAATATTCAGAAACAACTGCTTCGGGCGGTACAAAATGGCCTGCCATTTGATGACACTATTCCCCGTGAGTTTTCGCAGAATCTGGTGGCTTCGATTGATCGCAATCCTGATGCCCTGCTCTGCCTGACTAAAATTCGGGAAAAAGACGACTATCTGCTGGAACATTCACTGAATGTAGCTATTTTATTGGCGAATTTCGGGCGTCATCTCGGAATGAGTGACCAGGAGGTCGAAGATCTCGCCTATTCCGGTTTTTTACATGATATCGGCAAAATTCAGATCCCGGATGAAATTCTGCATAAGCCGGGCCGGCTGACGGATGAAGAGATGCAGGTCATGAAAGACCACGTCAGACATGGTGTCGAATTTCTTAAAGAGATGGACATTGATGCCGCGCTGGTCAGAACTGTAAGCGAGCACCATGAACGTCTGGATGGTCTGGGTTATCCGGCAGGCGTTAAGGGCGATAATATCAGCCGACAGGGCCGTATGCTGGCGGTTGCTGACATGTATGACGCGCTGACCGCAGATCGTTGTTACAAGGCCGGTATGCCCAGTCAGAAAGCGTTTGCCATTCTGATGGCCGACAGCCCCGAACGGCTCGATAAAGAACTCGTTCAGCAGTTTATTAAGTGCATGGGGGTTTATCCTGTCGGTAGCCTGGTGCTGCTTAATAATGAGCGTCTGGCGATGGTGATTGAACAGACCGCATCTGCGCTTGCACCGATCGTTCGCGTATTTTATTCGGTGAGAAACGGGCACTTTCTGGAGCCCAAAGACGTCGATTTGTCGTCAGACACTGCGCTTCGTATCGTCAAAGCGGCACTGGGCAGTGATTACCGCATCGATGTTAACGCCTTCTTCAACCGCGCGGTGGCGGTAGCGTAACCTGTCTCTTTTTGGCAACATGCCAGTGGTTCCACTGGCATCCATTTCCCGCACAAAAACGCTGGCTGTTTAACTTACGTTCAGCTTTGCTGGACTATGCTAAGGATAGTGTTATCAATGCGATGACATGGAATGACAATTGCTGGTCGTGGTGAACAACTCGTAGGAATAAAGAGGTATTTATGAAATCAACATTACTCGTCGGCGCGCTTGCTTCTGCCCTGGTACTGGGCGGCTGCGCAAATAACCCGTCCAACACACAAAAAGGCGTTGCTATTGGCGCGGTAGTGGGAGCGATTCTGGGTAAGGCAACCGGCGATCATGATAAGAGTCGCTACGTCTGGGGTGCCGCGGTCGGTGCCATTGCGGGTGGTGCCATTGGCAGTTACATGGACAAACAGGAAGAAGCGCTGCGCGAAGAACTGGCCGATACCGGTGTGGATATTGTCCGCGAGGGCGACAATCTGCGTCTGATCATGCCGGGCGACATTACCTTTGCCACCGACAGCGCAGCCGTCAGCCCGAATTTCAACCCGGTGCTTAACGATGTGGCGACCGTTGTGAACCGATATGAAAAGACCATCCTGATGATCAAAGGACACACGGATGATACCGGCAGTGAGCAGTACAACCAGGCACTGTCAGAGCGCCGTGCCAAAGCCGTTGAGAGTGTGCTTATCACTTACAGTGTGAATCCACAGCGCATTACGTCTGTGGGGATGGGTGAATACCAGCCCAAGGTGCCAAATGACACGCCGGCCAACCGGCAAATGAACCGTCGGGTGGAGCTTGAGATCCAGCCTATTCGTGAAAGCGATGTCTGAATCAAAACGTAAAAAAAGGGCATCCTGTGATGCCCTTTTTTATTACCAGTCGTAATTCAGGCTAATCATTATCCGGCGGGGTAATCCCGGAAAATAACGGTCACCGGTAAAGCCCGTAAAGTCAGCGCGTTCTGCATAGCGGGTATCGGTCAGGTTCAGAACCCTCGCGTACACGGTCAGTGCATCGGTCAGACTGGCTGAGGTGCGCAGGTTGAAGACATCGTGGCCGGCATAGCGATGCAGGTTTTCAGGATCCGTGTAGTAGTTACCCACATGCTGCCATTCCAGTTCAGCCCGTGAGGTGCTGGTGATGTTCCAGCCGACACGCAGATTGGCAAGGTTACGCGGGGCCGTGTCAATATCATTGCCACGAATGTTGATACCGTTCAGCACGTCGTCATAGTCGTAGGTATGCCTGGCGTGGGTAGCGGCAACGGTGAGATCCCAGGCCGCTGACATCTGGTAGCGGGCTTCCACCTCAATGCCGCGATGGCGGCTCTTGCCGTTGTCTACATTGAAAAAGTCACTGTCACGGAAAATCACATTGTCTTTATACATGCTGTACAGGGCAATGCCGTAACGCAGCGCCGCATGGTGTCCTTTCAGGCCAATCTCCAGGTTGGTCGCTTTCTCACTGTCTAAGTCCGCCACCTGCTGTTCGCGTTGCAGACGATATAATTCGGTGGCCTGTGGCGCCCGGTACCCCTTTGAAAGATTGGCATAGAGACGGGTCGAGGCTGAATAGCGGTAAGACACACCCAGCTTGGGACTCAGGTTATGGTAACGATTTTCACCGCTCGGCGGTCTGGAATAGCGACAGCCCCCAAAACCACATGCCGAACCGTCATCGCGGGTGCGACCGTCCAGCATATTATTGGTGTAGTCATAGTGCATGGTCTCATAACGTGCACCGACGGTGACCGTCCAGGCCGACTGCTGCCAGGCAAGTGATGCAAAGGGCGCAATCTGTGTTGCATCGACATCGTAATCATACTGCAACCCCTGTGGCACCGTCTCGGCAAGGAAGGCTGACCCGCTGACCGGGTTTTCCTGAAACTGCCGAAGACCGCCACGGGTCATTTCTGCATCCAGCCCCACCTCAAGTTGCCAGTGTTGTGACAACTGCTGTTGGTATTGCGACTGAATCCCTACCCCGTGCTGGTCATTGGTTTCCAGCGGGGTACCGGGTAAAAAGTGCATCAGAAAGGTCATATCCTGATTGCGATAATATGGCGTGACCGACAGCTGCTGGGTGTCGCTCAGCGTCCACGCAATGTTGCTCCACAGTCGCAGCGCACGGTTTTTCCTGAAGGCCTCCGGGTTTTCGTTACCCTGTGCAAGCTGTTCATCTTTATAGCTCTCAAAGCCGGTAATATAGCCCGCGGTATCCTGATCAAGGTGTGTATAGGTGAGCCCGCTGGTTACCGACACATTGTCAGCGTCATAGCGGTAACGCAGATTCACCTTTTCCTGATCAACGCCCTCATCCACGCGGTAACCGTTGTCGCGGGTGATACTGGCATTGATGCCGATCCCCTGGTTGCCAAAATCTTTGCCCTGGCGGAACTTTGCCCGGGTGTACCCGTACGATCCATAGTCAATGCCGGCAAAGCCGCTGTCGCGGGTGGTGTCAGGCGTTACCACATTAATCACACCATGGACGGCGTTTGAGCCATAAAGTACCGTGCCGGGGCCTTTCAGAACGTCTATCCGCTGGGCCATTTCACTATGGGCTTCAAACAGTTCGTTAATGTTACAGAAGCCGGCAGCCCGCAGCGGGATCCCGTCTTCTGCTGTCAGCAAGCCGCCACAGGCACCAGCGCCGGTGAACACCTGTGAACGTAACGCGGGTAAATATTCCTGCCCGTTACCCCGCTGCACGCCGGCGCCGGCAATAAACTTCAGGACTTCTTCAATGTGTGCCGGTGATACACGAACAATGTCGTCTTCGTCAATCTCACTGATAGTCAGCGGTATGCTGGTGGCGGACGCCTCAAGCCGGGATCCTATAGTGGTAATACGCTCAATGTCGCTGACATCGGATTGTGCTGTTGCTGAACCGGACAGGCAGGCATACAGACTGATGCTGCTTATCGCCGTGATGAGTGAAAGTGAAGAACAACGAAGATGGCGGTCATCACGCAATGTCATGGAGTCCTCTTTACTACGGAGCGGGCCTGTCGCTTGCGGCAGACAGACACAGAGTGAACAGATGGTTTAGCGGTATTATACGGATGAATGTGCGATCAGGACGTCACGGCATCGCATTTCTATAGGCATTAATCTCAGCGCTGATATCGCGCGCCAGCGCATTAGGAATGGGAATGGTCAGATGATACTGCACCAGCTTCCAGTTACCCTGCTGACGCAGCAGGACACCGGTACCCCGGGTTATTCCGTAGGTAGCATGTTCGAGCACTTCATCAAACCAGGCTGTGAGTCCGTCGTCAGAAAAGTAGATGTGCCGGGTTTTCGGATGGTATGTCCAGCCTTTGCCCTGCTCAAAATACGGCATCGCGTAGGCTTTAAATTCCTCTACCGACCACACCTCACTGACATCAGTACCGATGAAGGTGGCATTCTTCGCAAACAGCGAAAAATACTGGCTTGCGTCAGCCCTGGCAGCGGCCTCATGCAGCGTATCCAGCACCTGACCGACTTGCTCTGACTGTGCCTGCGCGGGCATTCCGGCCAGACAGGCTAACGCCACCAGCACCCGGCATACGCCGGACAAAGGATTACTCAATATTCTGAATTTGTTCACGCATTTGCTCTATGAGTACTTTAAGCTCCACCGCTGACTGGGTGATCTCCGGGTTAATCGACTTTGACCCCAGCGTATTCGACTCGCGATTAAACTCCTGCATCATGAAATCCAGCCGACGTCCGCACGCGCCACCTTTATTGAGGATGTTACGGGTTTCTTTGACGTGGGTGGTCAGACGGTCCAGTTCTTCCGCCACGTCCACCTTTTGTGCCAGCAAAATCATTTCCTGCTCGAAGCGACCCGGATCCAGTTCAACCCTGGCTTCTTCAAAGCGAGCCTGAATTTTCTCTCGTTGCCAGGTGAGCACGTCCGGCATCAGCGCGGAGACTTTGTCTACTTCGGCCACGATGGCGTCAAGGCGCTGCTCAATCAGTGTTTTCAGTGATGCCCCTTCGCTGGCGCGGGCACTGATGAAATCGGTCAGTGCTTTATCAAAAGCCTCCAGCATGTCGGCCTGGATCGCATCCATATCGGTTTCTTCGGCAGCAATGACCCCCGGCCAGCGCAATACATCCAGCGGGTTCACGCCGGTAGACTGGCCATGCGACTGAACCCAGTCAGCGGCATGCAAAACCTGCTTAGCCAGTGCTTCATTCAGGTTCAGTTTGGTCACCGCGCCTTCATTGGTGGTAAAGCGCAGCGCACATTCCACTTTGCCCCGGGTCAGCCGCTTTTTAAACCGCTCGCGTAATACCGGCTCAAGCGCACGGAACTGCTCTGGCAGGCGGAAATAGGTTTCCAAAAAGCGCTGGTTAACTGACCTGACTTCCCAGGTGACGGTGCCCCATTGGTGTTTTTCTTCGTGGCGGGCAAAGGCTGTCATGCTATGGATCATGTGCGTTTCCGAATTAACTGACTGGACGGTTAAGACTACCATAACCTGGCTAACAGTGTGCATGGGAGACGAAAAAACTCGTGCTGTCGCACAGTAGTGGTTTTTTCTGTTTATTTTATGATTTAATGCTATCGGGACATGGAGCCCACACCAATAATGAAAAATGTTATAGGGATATAATAATGATGCGCGCTGCATTTATTGTACTTTTCTTGTTTGTTAGTCACTGCGTTAACGCAGATGTCGCTCTCAATCCTGCCGATCTGGCAAAAACCAGCCTTTATAGTGAAGCCAAACTGTCACCTGACGGTAAGAAACTGGCGGTTGGTGTGATGGTTGAAGGTGTCCGTAAACTGGTCATTTTCGATGTAAATACCTTTAAAAATATCGGTGGCGTCAGTCTGGGCGACAGAAATGAAGTCGGCAATTACTACTGGGCGACCAATGAACGTCTGGTAATGGAAATGCTGGTCCGGCGTCCATGGAAAGAAGAACCGGAAGATTATGGCGAGCTGTTTGCTGTCGACTATGATGGCGGGCGCCCTGAGATTATCTATGGCGCCAGGGCTGGCCGGGACGAAATGCAAACGGGGTCACTGACGAAAAAGACCGTTGCAGAGTATGGCTGGGGCGACATTATTCACGTTCTGCCTGATGATCCTGATCATATCCTGATTTCCTCTACGCCCATGAGCGAAGATCATTCGAACCTTCCGCGCGTTCATCGTCTGAATATTTATAACGGCCGCATGTCGCGCAAAATTACTACGGCCCCTATTCAGGACGCCGCTTTTATTACCGACCGTGCCGGCGAGCTTAAAATGGCAACCGGTGAAGATGAGAATAACCAGCAACGTACCTATCGCTATACTGGTGATACCTGGGAAGAAGTGTCTGCTGACTTCGGCAGCCGTTTTTCGCCACTGGCGTTAAATGATGACGAGACCAGGTTATATTTCCTCGATAACAAAGACAGTGACAAGCTTGGCCTGTATACGCTCGATTTGACCTCCGGCGAACGTAAGGAAATTTACACCGACAAAAATGTCGATATTTCCGGTATCAACTTCACGCCGGATAAGAGCTCGGTGTATGCACTGCGGGTGGATGACGGCTATCCGTCGTACATGATGTTCAATGACAGTGGCAAAGAAGCCGGGCTGTTCAAAGCGCTCCTGTCGACCTTTGAAGGATATCGGGTCAGTCTGACGAGCAGCTCAGATGACGGTGACAAGTGGATTGTGTATGTCAGCAACGACATTGATGCCGGCAGCTTCTACCTGTTTGACAGTAAAAAGCAGCACCTGACACAACTGTTTGCCAATCTGCAGCACCTTGATATCAACCTGATGGCTGAGTCCGTGCCGGTGAGCTTTGAAGCGCGTGATGGCATGATGATTCATGGTTATATCACCTATCCGGTTGATATGACTGAAACTGACAAAGTGCCGCTGGTGACGCTGGTACACGGTGGTCCGCACGGTCAGCGTGACTACTGGTTGTTTGATCGTGAGGTGCAACTGCTGGCATCACAGGGCTACGCCGTACTGCGCGTGAATTACCGCGGCTCTGCAGGCTACGGTGATAATTACCAGCGTGCCGGTTATCAGCACTGGGGCGATACCATGCAGTTCGACGTGATCGATGGCACGCGCTGGGCGGCCGCTCAGCCAAACATCGACGCTGATAAGGTTTGCATCATGGGTGGCAGCTACGGTGGCTATGCCTCGGTCATGTCTGCCACACTGGCCCCTGACCTGTACAAATGCGTCATTGCCAATGTCGGCGTGTATGACCTGGCGCTGATGAAGCGTCTTGGTGACATTCCTGACATGCTGTATGGGCCGGCGTATCTGAACAAGGTGCTGGGTGACGATGATGAACGCCTGAATGCGTTTTCACCGGTAAACCGCGTAAGCAGTCTCAAGGCGCCGGTACTGATAGCCCATGGTAAGCAGGATCGCCGGGTGCCTTTTGAGCAGGCACAGCGACTGGAGCAGGCGCTCCAGGCCGCAGACAAACGGTATGAAACCTTTTACAAGGAAACCGAATCTCACGGTTTTCGGGATGAAGCTAATCGTGCGGCCTATTATGATCGGGTTGCCAGCTTCCTGTCTGCGCATCTGAAGTAACCTTTCTTTCTCTGCTGCAATCTGGCTATCAGGCCGGTTGCAGCAGGCTATTTTCACACATTCCCTTCTACCCGTCCTGTCTGGTGCGTTATACTTGCCGCTGAACTGCAGGCAAATACTGTCCAAACCAACTTTCAGGAGATTACTATGCGTCCAAGCGGCAGAACCGCAAGCCAGATCCGTCCGGTCACCCTAACCCGTCAATACACCTGTCATGCAGAAGGGTCCGTACTGGTTGAATTCGGCAATACCAAGGTGCTGTGTAATGCGACAGTAGAAGAAGGCGTGCCACGTTTTATGAAAGGCCAGGGTAAAGGCTGGATCACGGCGGAATACAGCATGCTTCCGCGTTCTACCCACACCCGCAGCGCGCGCGAAGCAGCGCGGGGCAAGCAGGGCGGACGTACGCTTGAAATTCAGCGTCTTATCGCGCGCTCACTGCGTGCGGCAGTTGACCTGAAATTATTGGGTGAAAACACCATTACGCTGGACTGTGATGTGCTGCAGGCGGATGGCGGTACGCGCACGGCGTCAATTACCGGAGCCTGTGTCGCGCTGGTAGATGCGCTGACACACATGCGCAGCAAGGGCATGATCAAAGCAAATCCGCTGAAACATATGATTGCCGCGCTGTCGGTAGGTATTTACAAAGGTACGCCGATTGCTGACCTGGAATACCTTGAAGATTCGGACGCCGAGACTGACATGAACATCGTGATGACCGAAACCGGCCACCTGATTGAAGTGCAGGGTACGGCAGAGGGTGAACCGTTCTCGTTTGATGAAATGCAGGAAATGCTGGAACTCGGCAAACACGGCCTGCGCGAGCTGTTTGATATCCAGAAAGCCGCACTGGCATAAGGAGCAGACATGAAAGCGTACCAACGCGAGTTTATCGAATTTGCGATTGCACGGGGTGTACTGAAATTTGGCGAATTCACCCTGAAATCAGGACGTAAGAGCCCGTACTTTTTCAATGCCGGCTTGTTTAACACAGGGGCTGATCTGGCCAAACTCGGCCGTTTTTATGCCAGTGCTCTGGCTGATGCTGGCGTGGCATTCGACGTCTTATTCGGTCCGGCATACAAAGGGATCCCGATTGCCACGACAACGGCAGTGGCGCTGGCGGATCATCACAACAGAGACGTGCCCTACTGCTTCAACCGCAAAGAAGCCAAAACGCATGGTGAGGGGGGCAACCTGGTAGGCAGCCCGCTTACCGGTAACGTGATGCTGGTGGATGATGTAATCACCGCAGGCACAGCCATCCGAGAGTCAATGCAGCTGATTGAAAGTAACGGCGCAACGTTGTCCGGAGTACTGATTGCGCTTGACCGACAGGAGCGGGGCCAGGGCGAATTGTCGGCCATTCAGGAAGTTGAGCGGGATTTTTCGACCACCGTGATTGCCATTGTGACATTAACGGATGTGCTTACCTATCTGGAGGAGCAAGGCGAACATCAGGACGCGATAGACGCAATTCGTGCATATCGTGAGCAATATGGCATCTGACACGTCGTTTACCGAGGCCTACGATAACGCCTCCCAGCATCTCGACGCGACGGGGCTGCGCTGTCCGGAGCCTGTGATGATGGTGCGCCTGGCGATTCGTAAAATGGACGATGGCGATACGCTGAGTATCGCCGCCGATGACCCGTCAACCGAACGTGACATCCCGGCGTTCTGTCGGTTTATGGAGCATACCCTGGTGGCGTCGCAGACAGACCACCTGCCCTATCAGTTCGTTATTCAGAAAGGTCGCTGAGTCAGGCCTTACACTTACACAGGGCCTGCATCAGCAGTGTTTGCAGCTGCTTCTTGGTTTCTGCACAGTCACACTGAATGTCGCTGACATGCAGCATTTCACTGGCCAGCGTTTTTCTGAGTGCTGAGCGTCGTACATTTACCCAGATATAGTCAGAGCCATGGGCATGTTGCTTTTGCTGCATAACGGCCTCCCTGATGTCGGTTGTGTGAGTCACTGGAAGAGATAAAGTACATTCTCATCATCACAATAGTGAAAATGAGAATTATTATCAATAAAGTGCTAGATGGTCAACATATTACTCAGCCACCACAACATCACAACCAGCGCGGTCACAGCAAATACGACGCGGCTACGATAACGTTTTATCAGTGCTTCTGCGCGATTACCCGCCAGCCAGACCACCAGCGCCAGCCCGAAATAACAAATTGCACGCGCGATGACCGTGGCGATAACAAACAAACCAAGGGAATATTTTGTGGCGCCGGCTGCCAGCATAGCCACCTGAAACGGAATGGGGGCAATACCCAGCGTGATGACAAACCAAAAGCCCTGGGTTTCCATGCTGTGCCTGACCTGTTCATACTGTGCGTCAGAGAAAAACGTGCTTATCAGCCAGTCACCAACAAGATCAAACAGGTACTAGCCAAACGCATAGCCAAAAACCGCCCCCAGCAGGCACCCGAGTGTTGCCATTAGCGCGAGTTGCCACAGCACATCCCGGCGAGCCTGCATTAACGGGATAAGGACGGCTTCAAGGGGAACCGGGACAATCGTCGATTCAAGAAATGAGGCCAGCGTGAGGCCAGAGAGCATGTGATCTGACGCGACCCACCGCCTGGTGGAACGCGTCAGCTTTTTGCGGAGGGACACAGGCTACTGTGCTTTAAACACCTGGCCATCTTTCATGACAAAGCGGACCGACTTCATTACGCTGATGTCTTCAAGCGGGTTGCCTTGTACAGCAACAATGTCTGCCAGCTTGCCCGGTTCGAGCGTGCCCAGCTTATCGTCAATATGCAGCAAGCGTGCGGTATTGACCATTGCGCTTTTAAGCGCGTCTGCAGCAGGCATTCCCGCTTCCACCATCAGTTCAAATTCGCGTGCATTGTCACCATGGGCCGATACACCGCTGTCGGTACCAAACGCGATGTTGACCCCAGCCTGATGGGCACGGGCAAAGGTCTGCTGGATCAAAGGGCCAATTTGCGCCGCTTTCGGTCTGACAACCTCTGGGAAGTAGCCGTCAATTTTTGCCTTCTCGGCAACAAACTCACCGGCCATGATGGTGGGGACATAGTAGGTACCATGCTGCTTCATCAGTGCCATGATGTCCTCGTCCATATAGGTGCCATGCTCGATGGAGTCGACACCCGCTTCGATCGCGCGTTTCATCCCTTCTTTGCCATGGGCGTGCACGGCAACGGTCAGGCCATAATCATTGGCGGTATCCACAATCGCGGTCAGCTCATCGTCCATAAACTGTGGGTTCTGGCCACTTTTGGCGACGCTCAGGACCCCTCCGGTAGCCGTGATTTTAATCACATCCACGCCTTCCTGATAGCGTGAGCGGATAGCCTCACGGGCTTCAATCGGGCCATTTACCACACCGCCGCGCGGATCTACCTGCGGGCGCAACAGGTGCGACAGGCCGTTGCTGGGATCGGCATGGCCACCAGTGGTAGCAATGGATTTGCCTGCGGTATAAATACGGGGACCAACTGCAAAGCCGCGGGCTATCGCATCACGCAGGGCAAGGGTCTCGTAAAAATTATCACCTAAGTTTCTGACTGTGGTGAAACCGGCATTCAGGGTTTTCTCGGCATAATAGGCTGCGCGGATAGCCATGTCTGCTTCATTCAGCGAATAGCGTTCCATGTAGGATTTGGTGCCGCCCTGCTGGTAGGACAAATGCACATGCATGTCCATCAGCCCTGGCATCACCGTGGCATTTTTCAGGTCGATAACGGTGTCGTCACTGCCAGGCGTCATATAGCCTGACTGGATACGGGTAATGGTATTGCCTTCGACAACCACGGTCATTTTGCTTTCGAGGGTGTCGTCTTTTCCGGTGAATAAGTTACCGGCATGGATGAGTGTCGCAGCAGCAGCCTGTGTGCTGACCAGGGCTGAAAAGGTCAGGGCCGCGAGGGTAGTTATTCTCATTGTGTGTTTTCCTGCGTAGTCGACGAACAATTACTGTAGGGCAGGACAGCAGGCTTAGCAAAGGTTGTTTGCCGCGGTGACCGGGGAAGTGGTCGGAAAGATCAGGCTGACAACCGGCCTACCGTAAATGTCGTGCCAGCGCTGTCGATACTCAGCGAGATGTCACCTGACGCCGATTCATGCTGCGTTGCGGCATCAATCAGGCGGTAGTAGGCGCTCTGATTAAGCCTGCCCCACAAATTACGCCGGACTCGGATATACGGAATGGGTGTGGCATCCTCGTCAGCCAGGTCGGCCGGCGGTGGTCTGAGGGTGAACTGGTCGGTGTCGGTCAGAACCACTTCATCGCCGGTCTGAGTGGTAAAAGTAAGGGTGTCACCTTCACGTCGCCAGTCAGTAAACACAAACGGCACATCGGCAACACGCAGGCCGACTTTCTCGACCGGTGTTACCAGAAAATACTTGTCGCCTTCTTTTTTTAGTACAGTGGAGAAAAGCCTTACCAGCGAGGCGCGGCCAATCGGAGAATTTTCATAGTACCAGCGGCCATCCAGGGCAATCTCCATATTGAGGTCGCCACAAAACGGCGGATCCCATTTTTCCACCGGCGGTAACGCCGACTGGGCGGTGCCGCTTAGTTGCTGGCTGAGTTTATTCAGATCCATCGGCTTCGAGCAGGGCTTTTAACTCGCGCAGCTTGGCTTTGATTCGGCGCATGTTGTCCGGGCCGGTGCGCAGTAACTGTTTCTGCGGGCCGCTCAGGTTTTCAAGGCGGCTGTCGGCGTACTTGTAGGTTACCGAGTCGGTATACACCTCTACCGGCACAGGAACCTCCGGCGTATCGAGCAGCTGATTAATGGCGTCAACCATGACACGTTCAAACGGACGATCCGGATCGCCAATTTCTGCATACTTTTGCTGAATGTCCGTGCGGTAGGTTGCGTACACGTCAAGCAGTGCTTTGTTGTCAAAGGACTCCAGCATGTCTACGTAAGGTGTATAACGCTTGTAACTGGCTGCATCAATCCACTGTTTCCCTGCCTGGGTGTAAACCCGGAATGACTGGTCAGGAGGTGTCACCAGGCGATGATTAGGCGCAATTTCATCGTTCGCCAGATTGGTTACCGTGACAACAAAGCGCTGTAGCAGGCCGTCATTGACCAGAATACGGTTTACCTCCTGACTGGCGCCAGAGATATCTGTCAGCGCTGCCTTAACTGCGGTATCACTGATATCCAATGGCTCAGGCTCTGGTTCCGGCATCGGCTCGGGCATGGGTTCAGGCTCTGCAGCAGGATCAATCTCAACGGCCTCCGGGGTCGGTGCAGGCTGGAATTCTTCCGGTTCAGTCATCGCCGGTTCTTCAATTACCGTTTCTTCCACAGCGGGCTGAACAGGCTGCGGCGGCGCAGGTTCTTCTTCCGGCCACATAACCACTGCCACAATCACCACAACAATGGCAGCAATAATGATGATGTGAGGAGTTAATGATTTCTTTTCCGGCGCTTCGCTCATAATGTTTAACCTGTCTGTCTAACCGCATGACTTTAATACTATCAGAGATAACACCTTTATCCGCAATTTCAATAGTACTTAGTGCATTGATGTAGCAGTAAATAACCTGCCGGTGTCACGTCATGGTTACGCACTGGCCTCTGGTTCTGATCGCTTCGCAGCAACAAACAGATTGCGCATAACCATTTCTTCAGTGCGCAAATTGTGCTATTTGTACGGGTTGTTAATCATCTGTTAATTGTTGGAACACCCCATGGAAGTCATTTTGTATGCAATTCCGATTTTTCTGGTGCTGATTGCACTGGAATTGCTGACTGACTGGCGCAAAGGAACCGGCTACTATCGCACTAATGATGCGATTACCAGTCTGAACATCGGTATTCTGTCCCGCCTGATGACTATCGTGCATCAGCTCATTCCTTTTACGTTTTACGCGCTGGTGTACGACAAGCTGGCGATGTTTACCCTGCCTGAAAGCCCGTGGGTGTGGGTTGGGGCGTTCATCATCTATGACTTCTTTTACTACTGGAAACACCGTATGGGTCACGAGATGAGTGTCCTGTGGGCATCACACGTCGTGCATCATTCCAGCGAAGACTACAACCTGACCACCGCACTGCGCCAGACCAGCGGGGCTGTGTTCACCTGGATCTTCTTCCTGCCCATGGCCGTGATGGGGGTTGAGCCTGTAATGCTGGTTACGGTGGCCGCGCTTAATCTGGTTTATCAGTTCTGGGTACACACCCGCCATATCAAAACGCTGGGCTGGATGGAGGCAATTTTTGTTACGCCGTCGAACCACCGGGTTCACCATGCGCAAAACCGCGTTTACATTGATAAAAATTACGGTGGGGTTTTCATCATCTGGGATCGCTTGTTTGGTACGTTTATGCCCGAGCTGGATGAAGAGCCTGTGGTGTTTGGGATTCGCGGGGCACTGAAGAGCTTTAATCCGGTGTGGGCAAATCTGCAGGTCTACTCTCAGTTGGCCAAAGACAGTTATCACACGGCGTCCTGGAAAGATAAGTTTAAGGTCTGGTTTGGACGTACAGGATGGCGCCCCGCTGATGTGACCGAAAAGTTTCCGCTGAACAAACGTCCGCTTTCCGAATTTACCCGCTTTGACCCGAAGCTGTCACCCTGGTTGTCGCGTTATTGTCTGATACAACATATTGGCCTGCTGGGGATGACACTGTATCTGCTGGTCCGCCAGGCTGAATTATCGGGGGTATCACAGGCCATATTATCCGTTGCTATCCTGGTCACGGCTGTCCAGACCGGGCTGATTCTGCAGCAGGTGAAACTGGCTATCGCACTGGAGGCGCCGCGGCTGCTGTCGATGCCCGTTTTGTTTCTTACTGCCGGCTTTGAGAAAAACATCGTACTTACGCTGGCGGTGGCCAGTGTTATCAGCCTGATTTTTCTGACGCTGGCGGTTCGTCAGGCGTTTCCGTCCAAGGCATTACTGCTGCCGGAAGAGCCTGGTGCAGAGAGTGAACCAGGGGCAACCCCGTCGCGTAACTAGTGCAGTCAAACAGCACGGGTTGTAAGTCAATGCATAAGTTCTACTTTGACGACGTCACTGAGTTGTCAATGCACATCGAATACCTCGAAGTGCAGTCTTATGAAATGAATGTTTATCTGGTTTACCTGTCATCCGGTGGCAAAAGCGGGATGGTCTACGACAGAAAAAAATATGTGCCAAAGCGCTTTAACAGTACCGGTCAGATACGGGAAGTGTTTGCACACTGTCAGGTTGATAAAGCGGTGATGAAACATGACTCACCGTATGATGAGATGATTGGTAACCCGCCAAAAAGCAAAGAGCAGATGGCCCTGCCTTTCACCATGGATTTGCCGTACTAAGCGAGGCGCTGTTGCGCGCCGTCGGTGGCCTTGCACACCGCGCTCGGTTTTAGGTCTGGTCGAGCCAGGGGCGCGCTGTGTCCCGCATATTAATCCGTGCCCGGAAACGTTTGGCTAACAGAAAAAGCCCGCCCAGTTTACGGTGAATAAACAACGCATCGGCAGGTGGCGTGTGCCAGAAGTCGAGGTCAAAGGTTAGCGCCATGCCCATGGGCTGCAGCCGGGAAATCAGCGTGCTTTGACCAAAATCATAGACGCCCTCCTGCCGGATTGACTCGCAGGCCAGCATACCAATATCAAGCACGGCTTCCTGTTGGGCCTCACTGTGCTCATCATGGATCAGGCCAATTGCCAGTGCTGCTGAACGCATACGTTCACGATCGCTTGTGGCGGCTGCGTTCAGCAGTTCCCGGTAGCCGTTACTGATAGTATTGCTGAGCTCCCGGGTTGCGCCAAAATCAAGCAGTGCAATACGGGTGTTCTCAGTGTCCAGCCGGTAATTGGCCAGATTCGGATCGCTCTGAATCAGCCCGGCATCGAACACTTCTTTAAAGAACAGCCGCATCAGCGTGCTCATCAGGCTATCACGGTCTGCCTGGGGAAGTCCCTGCAGTACATCCAGTGGTTCACTTTTCAAAAAGCGCATGGCCAGCACGGTATCGGTCGTCAGTGTGTCATACACATCGGGCATCACCAGTGAGGGTTCATCGTCGATAAGGGCCTGATAACGGCGCAGCATCGCGGCCTCACGCAGGTAATCCGCTTCCTGCTCCAGCTGGGTTTTGGCTTCACCGAGTAAGGGGGCCAAATCGACCCGGCCGGGCACAAGCCCGCTCAGCCGGATAAGCGTTGCGACATTATCAACGTCGCTGCTGATGCTGTCCCGTACGCCCGGATACTGCACTTTGATGGCCAGAGTTTCACCGTCCATTGTAATCGCTTTGTGCACCTGACCAATGGACGCCGCCGCAATGGGCGCAAAGGAAAAATACAGCAGGTTGTCCTGCCAGCCGGCTCCCCATGCGTCATCCAGCACAGCTTGCAACTGCTCTCGTGGCATCGGGTGGGCGTCTTCGCGCAGCCGGCCTAAAATGGTGCTGAGCTCTTCTGGCAGAAAGTCGCCACTGTCCATGGAGATCAGTTGCCCCAGTTTCATGGCGGCGCCCCGCATGGTGGCAAGCTGCTCGGTAATGCGCGACAGGTTGGCGGGTGTCAGCAGTAGTGATGACCATGACGGGCGCTTGCCTTTGAGCCATTGCCCGGCGCCCTCTGTCAGCATGCTGGTGGCTACGCGTCCCGCCATTGCGCCGAGACGGCCGGCACGAACGAGACGACCTGAAGGTACAGTTTTACCGGTAGATTTTTTTGACATCCCCGTTGCCGGTGGTGTGGACCTGCTTCTTAAACCAGTTGCGAGCCAATCTGGATCACCATGCCCGCTACACTGCCGGTGAGAAAGCCGAACCAGCCACTTTTACCGGCATAGCGCGCGCAGGCGGCGCCGAACAGGCCGCACCACAGCATTGCAGCATACATTGACAGCGTGCCGGAGCCCGTACCGCTGTCAGGTAAGAACAGCATTACGACAAAGGTGAGCGCCATGGCGCCGCTCAGCAGCACCCACATGATGTTTTTCTTGTTGGCAAATGCGTTATTGCTGGTGTTTTCGCTCATGCCGGGATCCCGTTATTGATAATTCCGTGAATAGTGTGTCGTCAGCCGCGGTGCAAATCAACGGATTTAAGATAAGACTTAGGTGGTAGGCAACACGACGGCCTGAGCAGGCCGTCATGATAGGCATGATTAGTGGTGGGCGCCGTCGAATGACACTTCCAGCAGGGTGACATTGTCCGTGAAGGTGAGTGTCTTCAGTGGACCGTTACCTTCTACATTCAGGGTGTTCACCTGCGTCGGCCACAGGTCGCGCAGTGCATCATGACGAATTTTCAGGCCGTCCAGCGCCGGCGGCTGCTCGGTTTCCTGGTACACCCAGAAAAATTTACCCTCACTTTCAAACCCTACGGGCTTGAGCGACAGCGGCTCATCGCTGGCATCCAGAATAGCAAAATGTGTCGCCACATAGTCGGCAAAGGCCTGTTGAGTGGCGTTGTCTTCCAGAATGTCGGCGGACTTTTCGAACAGTGCTTTTACCGCATGCTCAGCATCATGCAGGTTAAAGCGGTGCATTACCTCAATATTTTCGGTGCGCGGGTTAAACAGCACCGTAGTAATCGCTGCTTTAATCTGATGTGCCTGAGCAACACCGGATGCGATGAACAGCAGGGCCGCCAGGCCCCACTGACACATCCGCGAATGACGATTATTTATTGTCGTCATCGTTGTCCTCATCATCGGTTTTCAGCTTGGTTTTTACATCGTGCATGATGTCACGATACTCATAGCTGTCACGCTTCTTCGACTTGTAAGCTTCGATACGCGAAGGAATGATCTGACGAGGATAATGGTTGTTTTCCACGTCAACATCGGCCGTTTCCCAGTGCGGATCAACCGTGACGCTGACCAGCTCCTCGTCTTTTTCGGTCACAATCAGCTTACTGACTGCCTTCGGCGTACGACGCCAGATCTCTGCCGGGATGCGCATTTCTCGCTTGCTGCCGTCCTTGAATTCCAGTTCAAGGATAATGGGCATGACCAGACCGCCCTTGTTTGAGAAGTCCATGACGTAATAGTTTTTATCTTCACGTACAGCACGCTCAAAGGCTTTACGTTCCCACGGCTCAAGCTTGTCGAGGAAGCTGCGGTACTTGTTGCGCTCTTTGTTGGTCACGGTGTAGCGGTCGTTCTCGTCGTAGAAGTCTTTGATGTCCTCAAAGCGCTCTACCCACAGTTTACGCCCTTCTTCACGGTTGCGAATGACGGTCAGAGACTGCGGTTTTTCCTGTTCAGCCTGGCGCTCTCGGGCAAAGTCAATGTCCGGATCTTCTGTATTCAGTCGCAGCTTGTAAACACGGTCGATGCTGATATCAACATGGTCTGTGGTGTAGAACCAGCCACGCCAGAACCAGTCCAGATCAACACCCGATGCTTCTTCCATGGTACGGAAGAAATCTGACGGCGTAGGACGCTTAAACATCCAGCGCTGTGCGTACTCTTTAAACGCAAAGTCGAACAGCTCGCGACCCAGAATGGTTTCGCGCAGGATGTTCAGCGCTACAGCCGGTTTGGTGTAGGCATTGGGACCCAGACGCAGCACCGAGTCTGACTGTGTCATTACCGGCACCTGAGTTTGTGACTTCATGTAGCCAACTACATCGCGTGGCTCAACACCCCACGGGATGTTTGGATCCCACTCACGACCGGCAACGCCGTCCAGGAAGCTGTTCAGACCCTCGTCCATCCAGGTCCACTGACGCTCATCAGAGTTAACCGTCATGGGGAAATAGATGTGACCCACTTCGTGAATAACCACGCCAATCAGGAAGCGTTTTTCGGCCAGTGAATAGGTGCGGGTACCGTCATCACGCAGCTCAGTACGCGGACCGTTGAAGGTAATCATTGGGTATTCCATGCCGCCAACCGGACCATTGACCGACTGTGCCACCGGGTACGGATAGTCAAAACTGAAACGGCTGTAGACATCCATGGTGTGGATGATGGCTTCCGTTGAATACTTCTTCCACAGATCACCGCCTTCTTTCGGGTAGAACGACATCGCCATTACCAGTGGCTGTACATCACCGCCCTGCTGGTAACCGCGAGCATCCCACATAAATTTACGTGAAGACGCCCAGGCAAAGTCGCGCACATTGTCGGCTTTAAAGTGCCAGGTTTTAACCTTGTCAGTGCCGTCTTTTTCGTTTTCCAGGGCTTCTTCCGGCGTAACGATAAAGACGGTGCGGTCAGCGGTCCTGGCTTTCTCAAGTCGCTTACGCTGCTCTGAGGTCAGCACTTTTTTCGGGTTTTGCAGCACACCGGTCGCCGACACGATGTGATCAGCCGGTACGGTGATTTCTACGTCATAGTCACCGAATTCCAGTGTGAATTCACCGCGACCAATAAACTCTTTGTTAGTCCAGGCTTCATAGTCGGTATAGGCTGCAAGGCGTGGGAACCATTGTGCCAGCAGGAAAATGTCGTTACCGCCTTCGCGCTCGTCGTCCGGGAAGTGCTCGTAGCCTGCGCGGGCGGATACGGCGTCTTCTTCAACAATGTTAAAGGCGAAGTCGATATCGAAGGTAACCTTGTCACCCGGCTTCAGCGCTTTGGCCAGGTCTACACGCATGAGGGTGCCGACAATCACATGATGCAAATCGTTACCACTGGCGTCTTCAACGCGGGAAATGGTGTAACCGAGTTCATGATCGTCAACAAACTGCTGACGGCGCAGTGCACCCATGCTTAAACGGGCGGGCTTGTCGCCATCGGCTGACTGGGTTGCAGGACCGCGGTTGCCGATGCCACCAAACGTGGTGGTCAGGGCAGACATTGAGTCATCACGGAATTTGTTCTGGTCCAGCTGGATCCACAGGTATTTCAGGGTATCCGGCGAATTGTTGTGGTACGTGATGGTTTCACTGGCTTCGATGCGACGGGTATCTTCAATCAGCGTGACATCAATATCGTAATCCACTTTCTGCTGCCAGTACTGATGACCCGGCTCACCGGCGGCATTGCGGTAAACATTGGGCGTGGGCAGTACTTCATCGAGCTGTCTGAATTTATCTTCAAAATCGCCTTTTGTCTGCTTGATGGCGGCATTGGCAACCGGCAGTGTCGCCATCAGGGTGACAACCGGTAAAGCAATGACTGAGGCCAGCCAGCCGGAGCGGCGTTTGTGCATCGTCATGGGCAGTCCTTGTAGTAGTGTAATAAAGTTTTCGATTCTATCGCTGGGTATTACGTTAATTCCAGCGTTTTGGGCGCAAATTGCCCAGTATTGACCGCAAATATGCGGTGTTTTGACGATGATCAACGTGTCGATTTAGCCGCGCTAATTGCGCGTTTGTCATGTGATTTGCCTTTTGTTTCAGGCAGAAGCTGTAATATGCTAGCCAGCATCCATAGTCTGTTGCTGTATCTTCATGCAAACCATCGAATGGCAACGTGCCGTTATTAAAGTAGGCAGTGCGCTTATTGCGCCTGACGGAGTAACGTGCAGTGCCACGTACCTGTTGGCGCTTGCCCGGTTTATCACAGCCAGCCGCGAGGCGGGGAAAGAAATTATTGTGGTCTCCTCGGGCAGTGTGGCAGCCGGGCGGCGTGCCATCGCTCACAAACAGCGCGCCTCAATAGCAGAGAAACAGGCAATGGCCGCCATTGGTCAAATGCAAATGATGGCAAACTGGCAGCGCTTCTTTGACTTTCCATGCGCACAAATTCTGCTGACGTCTGACGATTTGCGAGACCGCAAACGCTATGTGAACATCAAAAATACCTTACGTGAGTTGCTCAGCAACCAGGCGCTGCCGGTGGTGAATGAAAATGACACCGTCGCGGTAGACGAGCTGAAAGTGGGCGATAACGACAATCTTGCCGCCTACACGGCGCTGGTGGCGCAGGCCGATACCCTGATTATCTGTTCAGACATTGATGGTCTTTACACCGCCGATCCGCGTCGGGATCCCAACGCCACACTTATCCCTCATGTACCGGAAATCAGCGACCAGACCTTTGCACTGGCCGGCGGCGCCGGCACTGCGATGGGAACAGGTGGTATGCGCACCAAGATAGAGGCAGCGAAAACCTGCACCCACAGCGGTATTCAGACAGTGATCGTCAACGGCAGGCGCAGTGAGGTTTTTGATGCGCTGTTAACCGGTGAGGTGAAAGGTACGGTCTTTTCCGCTACCGGCTCTGCTACCCGGGCCCGGCGACTGTGGCTGACACATACGCTGAAAACCCGCGGCGCCGTTGAGATTGATGACGGCGCAAAACTGGCGCTGACTCAAAAGGGTGCATCACTTTTGCCCGGTGGTGTAGTGTCAGTAAGTGGTCACTTCACATCGGGCGATGCGATTGAGATACGGCATCAGGGGCAGGTCATTGCCAAAGGGCTGTCCCAGTACGACGATCGCGAACTGGCACAGATCAAAGGGCACAAATCCGGTGAAGTGCGCGACATACTGGGATATGTCAATGGCGACGAAGTGGTACACCGGGACGATCTTGTCATTCTGAATGGCTGATCAGGCGGGTTTGCTGACATAGAAAACCTCAGTAAACACGCGTATGCTGGACATCCTTTAAATGCTGTTAACCTGTAATTGCTATGACTGAACTTATCCCTTCATTAAAAGATTATCCCTACACGGTTGAGATTGCCACGCGATGGGAAGATAACGACGCGTACGGCCATATCAACAATGTGGTGTATTACAGCTTCTTCGATACCGCGGTGAATCGCTTTTTGATTGAAGAGGGCAAACTCGATATTCATCAGGGACAGGTTGTAGCCTATGTGGTCAGTTCACAATGCCAGTACGTGGCGCCCGCCGCTTATCCGGAGATCATCTATGTGGGCCTGCGGGTGGTGAAAATGGGCAGAAGCTCTGTGACCTATGGGTTGTCTGTGTTCGCCGGTGAAGATCGCCGCCGCGTTGCCCACGGAACATTTGTGCATGTGTTTGTTGACCGCAAAACCGACCGTGCGGTGGAAATTCCTGCGGCGCTGCGTGACACGCTGACGACCATCGCGGACACCGAACTATAATGCAGGCCGTGTTTCTCGATGCGGGGTCACTGAACCCGGACGATCTGGACACGGCTTCTCTTTACGCATTGCCGGTTGCGCTGACCTGTTATGACGACACGCCTCCTGCTGAGGTTGCAGCCCGGATAAACCATGCTGACATCGTCATTACCAATAAAGTGATGCTGACTGAAGCGGTACTGCGTCAGGCGCCGCGCTGCCGGTATATTGGTATTACTGCAACGGGCATGAACAACGTTGACCTTGCCTGGTGCCGGCGTGCCGGGGTTAGTGTGACGAATGTCGCGGGCTACGGCACCGATGCGGTTGCCCAGCACACCCTGATGTTGTTACTTAACCTTGCCGCCCGCTATGACGCCTACCGGCGCGATGTGAAGGCCGGCGCATGGAGCAGCTCGCCACACTTTTGCCTGCTTGGTCATCCGGTCACCGAACTGGCCGGCAAGCAGGCGGTGATTGTCGGCTATGGCACACTTGGACAGCGTGTCGCAGCGCTTTATCAGGCACTGGGAATGACGGTGACAGTGGCGGCTCGTCCCGGAAAACGTGATGATCCGCGTCCGGCGCTGGAGGCCCTGCTGCCTGATGCCGATGTTGTCAGCCTGCACTGCCAGTTGAGCGAGGATACTGCGCAGATGATGAACGCAGAGCGCTTTGCGCTGATGAAGTCCGGCTGTTTACTGATTAATACGGCGCGTGGCGGGCTGATTGATGAATCGGCGCTGCTCGATGCCCTGCATCATGGCCTTCTGGGCGGGGCCGCGCTGGACGTGCTTTCTCAGGAGCCGCCACCGGCATCTCACCCGCTGCTTCAGTATGACAACGATAATCTGATCATTACCCCTCACAATGCCTGGGTAGCACGGGCATCGCGACAGCGCTTACTTGATGGGGTAGTCAGCAATCTGGCTGACTGGCTGGCGCAGCAGCATGACTAATGCGGTGTTGTTTGGCATTTGTTGTCTGATCTGGGGCTCGACCTGGATAGCGATTACGTTTCAGGTCGGGCACGCACCTGAACTGGTTGCAGTAGCCTGGCGCTTTACCCTGGCGGCCGTGACGCTGGGGCTCTATTGTCTTGTCCGCCGCCTGCCGATGCGGCTGCCGCTGCATATTCATATCAAAATGGCAGCGGTGGGGCTGGCGCTGTACACCCTGGACTACACCCTGCTGTATGTTGCTCAGCAACATATTGTTAGTGCGCTGCTGGCGCTCATGAGCTCCTGTATTATCTACTTCAATGTGGTACTTCGCCGGCTCTGGCTGAAGCAGCCTGTGCGGCTTGAGGTCGTCGTTGGTGCAACACTTGGTACCGCAGGAATTTGTTGTATCTTTATTCCGGAATTCTCGAAAGTCAGGGTAGACAGTGCGCTGGCGATTGGTCTGGCGATAGCCATGGTCTCGTTTTTGTGTGCCGCTATCGGCAATGTGATTTCGGAACGCATTCTCACTTCTGGCACGCCGGTTGTGCAGATGAACTTTTATGCGATGAGCTACGGTATTGGTTTTCTGTACCTTGCCGCCCTGATCCAGGGCGCGTCATTTACCCTGCCGACCGACGTTTCCTTTTATCTGGCACTTGGCTATCTGGGCATTGTTGGCTCGGTGCTCGCATTTGGTGCCTACATGAAACTGGTCATGCAAATGGGGGCCGATAAAGCGGCCTATGTGGTGCTGGTATATCCCATCGTAGCGCTGGCTATTTCCACGTTCTTTGAAGGCTACACTTGGACCGTACTGTCTGCTGTGGGGGTGGCTATTGTGCTGGTTGGCAATGCAGTTGCCATGGGCAAGCTGCCGATCCCTGGCAGTCGTGCCCATCGTGCATCGTCAGTACGTGGCTAACGCAGCCGGTCTATTTGCTGCTTAATATCATACGCAGGCTCGGTGACAATCGCTTCGAGGGCTGCCACCCGTTCCTTCAGTGCAGCTATTTCGCTGTCACGCTCCACTGCTCTGGTGACGCCTGATGCGGGTTGTGCCGGGATAAACGGATTGGTGCAACGTCCGTTCAGCCAGTCAGCAAGACGCCAGTGAAAGCGGGCATCCAGATAGCTGACAATAAGACCACCCACCACCAGCGCGATAATCAGTAATGTAATATTTAAGGTTTCCATGACATATCCTCTTTGATTGTGACCCGTGGTTACCTGCTGTAGTCTGACGAAAAAGAAAAAACTTACAGCCCACTGTAATATTTTTCAGAGCAGGCAGACTACCTGTCATATTCACCCTAACTGAGACACCCTGTGACCCAGGACTTTGACGCGGTATTCAGCGAGTACAGTGGCTTACTGAGCCGTGTGGCCAGCGCCTATGAAGCCAATGACGCACTACGGCAGGAGTTACTGCAGGATATTGCCGTGGCGGTTTGGCAGGGGCTGGCACGGTTCAACGGTAATGCCAGTCTGAAAACCTATATTCTCAAAATTGCGCATAACCGTGGCGTCAGCCACGTTGCCACCCAGGTGCGGCATCAGCAGGTGACGGTGAACGACGCGCTAACGGCCGACGCCCCTGATCTGAGTGCATCACCCGAACAGGCGTCAGTTCACTCGCAGGCCCTCGACGCCCTGCTGATGGCGGTGCGTGACCTGCCACTGCCACAGCGACAGGTACTAACGCTGTCTTTAGAAGGGTTGAGCTATGACGAGATTGCCACGGTATGCGGTATTAACAAAAACCATGTCGGGGTGTTGCTGAACCGCGCGAAAGCTGCAGTAACCGGAGGGAAGACCTATGACGAAGCCTGAAAATGATCTGGGAGCACTGTGGCAGTCGCAACCCGTAGCTACCCTTGACCTTAATGAGATTAAGCGGGCATACCGGCGCCAGACCCGTCAGCAGCGTCTGTATCTTGCGATAGATTTGCTCAGCGCGCTGCCGGCCATCATCCTTGTATGGCTTGGCTGGGATGAGTTTTCTCCGCTTGCCGCCGGCTTGCTGGTGGGGCTTGGTGTAGTGTTGCTGCCGTGTCTGGGTTATCTGGTCTGGCTACGCCGTATTGCGGCGTTTTCCCGTTCTGAACACACCCGGGATCACCTTAATCAGCTGGTGCGGCAAATGAAAAATAATGTACGTATTGCCTGGCTGACCCGACACTCAGCGTGGGTTACACCGGTATTTATCGCCGTATTCTATGTGCTGCTGTATGCAAATGGTGAAATCGCGGCGCAAAAAGTGTCGTCGGTGATGACGTCGTTTGTGGTTATTTGCCTGTCGATGGCTGGCTTTTATGTCTGGGCAGGCAGGCGGGAAAAACGGTTCAGCCGCCGCTATGAAGAACTAAAACGACTTGCCGAGCAGGTGCATGATGACGGACACTCATCGGCGGACTAGTCGTCATCGTCTGCCGCGGCCTGTTCCCGGGGTTTGCCAAGGAAAAATTCATAATACAAATCGATGGCAAATTCTGACTGATCCTCAATGGTTGTTTGTACGGCTTCCAGGAACAGTTTAGGGAGCAGCTTGTAACGCACAGCAAGATCAGGCGGTTCCTGACGACGGCGCAGATTGCGGCTGGTGGCATCATTGTTACTCAGCCCGACATCGACATTATATTGTACTGACAGTCGCTCATTAATTTGTCCACTGACAGACAGGCGGGACTCGTTGGTGCTCAGGGTAAAGTCATCAATACCCAGCGCATCGCCAACCTGACCGGTCAGCGACTTGGTATTCGACAAGCCGAAGCCCAGCAGTATGGCCTCGTAATTCGGTGCCTGGGTATCGCTGTTGGGGCCTTTGCCGGTAAGCAGGTAAGACAGCACCGCCTGCTGATCCATGGCGGGCTCGGAAAACAAATTCACCGACGGATAATCTGCCGGCCCTTCAATCCGGATCCCGGCAATGACGCCGTTATCGGTTTTTTCCGGCGCACGGACGGCTTCCACCAGCAGGAATGGCTGGTCAAGCGGTCCGTTAAACTGCACTTCGCCGGTTTTAATCACCAGGTTCTGACCGTACGCGGCGTAGGTCCCATCCATGATCTGGAGGTCGCCATAGCCGACCAGCGCAGGCTGTGTATTGACGTGAATGCCGCCATGCAGATTGGCTTTCAGGCCAAAGGCGGTCAGCCGGACTTCACCGTGTTTATTTTTATCAATATTCACCAGAATGGCGGCGTTGACCTTATCCAGCGGATCCTGAGGCGGTGGTTCACCGCGCAGGTGCACATCCTTAGATGGCGACACAGCACTTTCCGGCAACTGTTCAATTTCAATGCGGGCCCACGGTACGCCAATCGAACCGGTTGCGATTAACGCCTCCTGACTGGCCTGTACCTCAAGATCGGGCGACACCTGGAAGCGCATATTGGGTTGTCTGACTTCAAACCGTTTGCCCTTCAGTTTCAGCATGACCTCAGGACTGTCTGCCCAGTTTGCCGAGCCTGACAGGGTGCCGTCCCCACCCCCTAGTTTAAACGCGCCATCAAAGGTGGCGTGCCTGTCATTAAACAGCAGAGTCTGGTGCCAGTCTCCCAGTGCCAGCGGTGTATCCTTGATGTCGGCAGCCCCGTTTTCTACACGTAACTGACCAAACAGCGAGGGCTTACCCTGCTGGTAGGCAAAACGCAGGTCGCCATTGAGGGTCCCACTGAGTTCGCGTATCGCCGGCGACAGCGGTTTGAGTGGCGCAACATCGATGTCGGTCAGACGAATGTGCCCGTTGATATCTCCCTGCTCTGCCAGCGGTGCGGTAACCAGTCTGACCGTTGCCAGTCCCAGCTCCGGACTGTGAATTCGGGAGGTGGCGTCGAGCGTATTGTTTTTAAACGTTCCGGTCACCGACACATCATCAAGGTTTACGGTGATTGGCGTCGTGTTACCTACCGACCAGGCTGCCGGAGTAAGCTGTGCCTGAAAACTCGCGCTGACTGGCTTACCGGCTTCATACGCGCCCTGACTGCGCAAAGTCAGGGTGGCATCTGACGCTGCTGCAATCTGGCCGGGGAGACGTTCACGCGCCCATAAGCCAACCGGTAACTGTCTGGCTTCAATATCCCAGTCTGCCCGCTTGCCGGTATAGGTGAGATCCTGTATGCACAGTTCGCCCTCGCGACGCGACAACCAGCAGTGTGCCTCTGCCCGGGCCGCACCGGTCTGTGAATTCAGGCTTAGCGCGAAGGGGGCGACCTGGCTCCATTGGGTATTTTGCACAACCAGATGCGTATTTCTCACTGTGCCCTGCCAGCGTGGCGACGTGAAATTACCCTCCGCTGTGAGGGTGGCCTGATACTGCGGTAGCGTCAGTGTGGTGTTCAGCGTGTGCTGCTCGAGCGTGCCGGCGATATCCAGTGATCCGTTCAGCGGCCCCTGTGCGGCGAGTTCCTGACTGACCGTCTCGTCCACGGCAAGATCCGACAGCGTGAGCGTGCCCTTGGCCGTTGGATTTTGCCATGGCCCCGTGACCTTAATTGTACCGCTGGTCTGGCCGCTTATGCCGGGATACAGCAAGGCTGCGTCATTGACGCTGGTGCGGATATCGGCATTCAGGTAACGCTGGTTAAACACTTGTCCGGCCACGATGATGCGGTTAGTGCTTTGCTCCAGCGTCAGATTACCCACCACAATGTTGCTGGGTTGTGAGTACACCAGGGCGCCTTTGACACTGAGCGGTACCGACTGCAGCATGCCGCTAATCTCCATGTCGGTGACACTGACATCCGGCCCTTTATCGGTCAGCTGCATGATGCTGGTGAAGCCGCCCTTCAGGTCTGTAGGAGCCAGTGTATGAAAAGCCGTGCCGGTAATGCCTGCGAGCTCTGTGCGCCCCGTCCAGGATATGCGCTCATTCAGGTAAAGGGTACCGTGATTGGTGATCTCACCCTGCAGTATGCGGGCGGTAAGGCTGTTCACTTCAATCGCATTACGATGCAGGGTCACTTGCCCGGCCACCGGGACATCGCCAATATCGGGCAGTGAGGCACCGCCATCCAGGGTCAGCAGGTAGTCGCCCATCTGACCGCTGAGATTGAGCGTGCCGGGATCCAGGCGGCCCTGTGCCACACCATAAAGCGACTGAGACGGCCACTCGGCAGACACTGTCAGAGGCAACGAATCGTCAAGCAGGTTGACGTGGATCCCGGCCTGAAGCGCGGCGATGCCTTCGCCACGTAATGACAGCGTCAGGTCATCCAGCGCCCCGTCTGCATCCAGACTCAGGGTCTGGGAAATGTTGTCCACGTCGGCGCGGGCCTGAAGACGGGCAGACAAGGGGTAGTTATCTTGCAGGGAAAGCGACGCCGAACCACTCAGCTCACCCTGAGCATGTACCACATCCAGTCCATTAATCTCGAACGCACTGCGTTTTGTACTGAATTCTGTAAAGGCCAGTCGGGCCAGCGACTGCGACTCTGTACCCTGGTTCAGCACGCTGTTTTCAAGCAGAAAATCTTTGATTGTGAGTGCCAGTGGGACGCTGACTGCGGGCAGTTTCGGGGCTGTGTACGACAGCGCATAGCGGTTGGGTAATGCGGCTTCAGTACGCGGCGACTGGCTGGCTGGCAGGGTAATGTCCAAACCTTTAAGCCGGGGTGACAACAAATAGATATGCTTGTAGGCATTTGCTGACAGGGTTGCCTGCGCCAGCGTTATCGTCTGCTCAGGCAGGGTGACAGCCAGGTTCGAAAGACGGACATCATCGACAATCACAGGCACCGGCAGGGTGATCAGCGTATCGTCTGCCGGGGTTTCTTCCGGGGCATCGTCGCCTGCTTTCTGCGTTACGCTGACCCCGTCCAGATGGACTTTCTCCAGACACACGCGCGAGGCCACCAGGCAGCGCCAGGAGATATTAACGCTGGCCCGCTCTGCATTGACGGTCAGCCGGTCCTGTTGCCAGTGAACGCCATGCACGGTGAGGTCGTGGGCGAGGCTGCCACTGACATCGTTAATGGTCAGCCCCGGTATCAGTTTAACGGCGGCGAATCGAAGTGCCGGCGTCCCCAGTGGCGTAAACAGCAGACCCACCAGCAGAGTAACCAAAATAAACGGGAACACTACCCACAGTGACAGGATCCGTTTTCTCATAGTATCTCCGGACCCAGGATCAGGTGTAGTCGCCAGGTTTTGTCGCCGTCAGCCGGAAAGCCCCGTGCAATATAAATGCGCACCGGTCCAATCGGTGATAACCAGTGGACGCCTGTTCCTACACCGTAACTAAAATCGGCCGACAGGCTGTCGCTGGCCGTCCCCGCGTCGGTAAACGCCGCAATGCGCCAGTTGTCGGCAAAGCGGTAGGCGTATTCGATGCTTGCCGTTGTCAGGTACTTGCCGCCGATAGGATCCAGACTCGTCTCCCCGGTTGCCGGATTAATAATGGTATCCTTGGGGGCAATGTCGCGGTACGCGAACCCCCTGATACTGCGATCACCGCCGGCAAAAAAGCGTATGGAAGCGGGTACCCTGTCAAAGTCACTGGTTTTTATTGCACCGAGCTCCCCGCGCAGGGAAATGCGATGAACGTCGTTAAACGTGCGGATAAATGCACCTTCTGCTACCCCTTTAAGGATGTTAATGTCAGATCCCAGGTTGTCGCGACCTACCTGCGCCAGCAGCGCAATGTACTCGCCGTTATCAATACTCAGGTCATTGTCTTTCTGACGGTAGCGAATACCGTAACCGGGCATGATCAGGGTCGTTGTGGTGCGCGGGTTAAGCCCCTGTAAATAGTCTTCACGCAGGTAGGTCACCGACGCGTCCTGCTGCCACGGTGAGGCCTGCTTTTGCCAGTAGCGGTGTGCAGACAGCGACAGGGTTTCACTTTCTGTTGCGGTATTACTGTATTCAACAAACTGATAACCAGCCTGGAAACTCAGGTAGTCGTGGGTAATGTTTTTCATCGGAATACGGTAATCTGCGGCAACCGACTGTTCCGGCGCAGACAGAAACAGGTCGGCACTGACCGAATGTCCGCGCGAGTTTACCCATGGTCGGTCCCAGCCAAGCCGGATACGCGGACCAGTATCGGTTGCCGCGCCGACACCCACATCGAACGTGTCGCGTGGACGATGCTGAACGGACACTTCAATGGGAACATTCAGACCATCGGCATCGCTGACCACAGGGCGGGCAATAACCCGCGTAAAATAGCCTGATTGGTTGAGTTCACGGTTAAACGCGGTAAGTTTGGCGGCGGTATACGGCTCACCTTCTTCAAACGTGCGCAGCCGCTCCAGAATAGGCAGTGATTTGTCTTCCCCGATAATGCGCAATTTGCCAAAGCGATAGCGTGGACCGCTTTGGGCAATCAGCAGAATATTGGCTTCACGCTGCTCCCTGACCAGGTCAAGGCGGGTGGCCTGCCAGTAGTAGTCAAAATAGCCATTTGACAGCGCGTAATTGAACATGGCTGACTTGAACGTCTCGTAGACCGGTTGCACCAGCACATCGCCTTTGCTCAGCGGAAACGCATTAAATTTGGCCCGAAATGCCGGGTCGTCACGACCTGCACCAATGATTTCGCGGGTTACATGAGAGACCGTTAAGGGCGTGTCCAGACTCACCGCCAACACCACGTTTTCGCCGTCAACTACTGAGATATCGGTGTTGGAATTGTAATAGCCGTAGGGTTCAACCGCTTTGGACACCACGGCTTTGAGTTCATCCTGCCAGAACGGATCAACCAGCAGCGCGGGCTCCACTTTGAGGTTATTCAGGTGCAGCCGGATGTTTTCTTTTATGCGAGTCTCGTCCACCCCGTTAATGGTGAACGTCACAGACCAGGCCGGTGCTGCCAGCACGATAAGCAGTAGCGCGATGGCGCAGGACCATCGGGTCAGGCTATGAAACATGGCAGGAAAAAAACAACGCATTCAGTATCGACTTCTCTGTCCTGGTAAAGTGAACCCTTCCAACATCGCCGTCAAAAAGCCGGCCGGGGTCATATGCTGCAGCAACAACTATACCACACAGCACGTAGAGTGAGGGCTGAAGAATATCACGCTATATGGATGTTTAACGCAAAAGCGAAGCCATAGCTCCGGCAGTGACAACGGGGGGAAATGCTGATTAAGCAGGACAGGCAGCGACAGTCAGTTCACGCCATGGTGTAAAACTACAGTATACTAAGCGGCTGACCCCGCTGTAGCGGCTATCAGGTCAGTACTGACAAGACCTGGCGTTGAATAGCCGCTGATATCGATTTTTTCAGGAGTGACATGGACCCCGAACACGCAGTTTCCCCGCTGGCAGAAAAACGCCTTGGTCTGGTTGAGTTTGTGGCGCTGATGGCGACCATGACGTCGCTGGTTGCGTTAAGTATCGATGCGATGCTGCCTGCGCTGACAGACATCGGGCTTGCACTGCATGCCAGCGATCCTAACGATGTTCACCTGATAGTCACCTATTTCTTTATTGGCATGGCGTTTGGTCAGATGTTTTTTGGTCCGTTCGCTGATGCGCGGGGACGTCGTCTTGCGATACTGGTGGGACTGATCATTTTTATTGGCGGTACGCTGGTGTGTATGCTCGCCGACTCGATGGAAGTGATGCTGGCCGGGCGCATTATTCAGGCATTCGGGGTGTCCGGCCCGCGCATTGCTGCCATGGCGATTATTCGCGATTTGCATGTCGGCGATGCTATGGCCAAAGTCATGTCTTTTATCATGATGGTATTCATCCTGGTGCCCATGCTGGCACCCATCATTGGGCAGACCGTCATGCTCATGTTTTCCTGGCAGCATATTTTTACGTTATTTCTGCTGGTCGCGCTGTTGTCCGGCAGCTGGTTTTTTGCCAGACAGGCTGAAACCCTGCCGCGCGCGCGTCGTCGCCGGTTTACCTTTCGTGCCTTTTTTAAATCAGCCGGCTACATCCTGACCCACGTTGAGGTAATGGGATACACGCTGGCCATGGGCTGTATCTTTGGCGGTTTCCTGGCATACCTGAGCGCCTCGCAAACGATTTTTGAAGGCTTCTATGATGCCGGGGCGCTGTTCCCGCTCATCTTTGCCACGCTGGCTTTTTCTATCGGCCTGGCGTCTTTTTTCAACGGCAAAATGGTCATGCGGTTCGGGATGCGTAAATTGTGTCGCGTGGCGCTGGTGGGCACCATCGCGTTTTCACTGGTTTACAACGCGCTGTTACTGGCATTTGATGGTCTGCCGCCGCTGTGGCTGACGGTGTCGACCATGTTCACCGGCTTTTTCTTTATCGGTATCTTGTTTGGCAATCTGAACGCCATGGCGATGCAGCCCTTAGGTGACATGGCGGGACTTGGCGCCGCGATCATCGGTTCCTTGTCTAGCCTGTTTTCAGTGCCTATTGCGCTGTTTGTCGACAGCTTCCTGACCAACAACCTTTACCCTATCGGGCTGGGGTTTTTGGTATTTTTCTCGCTGGCTACCGGCTTCGTATACCTGGCGGAGCGCCGCTAATTTTTCACGTGGGCCGGCCCGCCTGTCAGGCGGGTATCAGCGGATACGATGAATGGTGGCGCGCTGCGGCCCGGCCGGAGCGATGTCTACGACGCGCGGAATTCGAATACCCTGACTGATTTTGTCATAGTGCACCTGTTTGAGCTCCAGTTGCTGACAAAACTGATAAAACGTCATGAAATCCTTGCGGTTAAATTCCGCGTCCTGACGAGACATCTGGGTATCAATATAGGCATGCTCGCCATTAACGGTGAGCATCGCAACCGACGCATAGGGGTCTCCGAAATGAGAAGCTTTGAGCGCCCTCACCATTTTTACCTCAAACAACCAGTCACCTATTTTTGTCAGTCTCGACGTCGGGTTTTGCATGCTGCTGCCTCACATTGATTCGTTAAAAACACACCCGTCCTGGTAGCGTTGTCCTTAGCTCGCGCTTGATTATTCCGTTATCAAACAATGTGCCAATTTACATTTTTCAATAATTACAGTGAGTTATGTTTTCAGGCGCAACGCAGGTGTCGTGAATGAGCAACGGAACTGCCTGGAAAGAGAAAAATAGGACGTAAAAAAGCGGCGGGTGTGGAGATTGACGTAATATCGGCGGAAAAACGGCGCGTTATTGCGGAAAAATGCCGGTAGGGCCAGAGAGGATGAGCGGAAGTGATGGGTAATCTGTTGCTAATCGACGTCAGTGGTTCACTGCCATAAAAAAGCCCGGTCAAACTGACCGGGCAAAAGGGCTTAGTTTTAAGCACCTAACGACAGAAAGGGACACACACAAATTAATTAATGATGGCTTTCATATCTGTCATATAGCCACGCAGTACTTCACCTATTTGCTCTACACCATGAGAGCGAATGGCTTTATTCACCTCAACCAGTCGCTTGTTTTCGACCTTATTGGAGGGTGCAGCCAGACCTTTGCCAATGACCTGGGTATCCACAAGCGGCATGAATTTCTCACGCAGCAGCGGGATAGCCGCATTCGCGAACAGGTAGTTGCCGTATTCTGCAGTATCAGAAATAACCACATTCATTTCATACAGGCGCTTTCTGGCAATCGTGTTAGAAATTAATGGCGTTTCATGCAGCGATTCATAATACGCTGACTCTGGCAGGATGCCGGCCTCAACCATCACATCAAATGCCAGCTCAACACCACATTTGATCATGGCAACCAGCAAAATACCGTGATCGAAAAATTCCTGTTCATCAATCGTGCCGTCAAATACCGGCGCATTTTCAAAGGCGGTCTGGGCAGTTTCTTCACGCCATTTGAGCAGGTTGGCATCACCGTTTGCCCAGTCTTCCATCATGGTGCGCGAAAATTCGCCGCTGATGATGTCATCCTGATGCTTCTCAAACAGCGGTCGTAACAGTGCTGTTAACTGTTCGGACAGCTCAAATGCTTTAAGTTTGGCCGGGTTTGACAGCCGGTCCATCATATTGGTCACGCCGCCGATTTTCAGCGCTTCGGTAATGGTTTCCAGGCCATACTGAATCAATGCGCCGGCATATGCTTCATCAATACCGTCGGCGACCATTTTTTCGTACGCCAGGACTGCCGCCACCTGCTGCATACCACACAGGATGGTTTGCTCGCCCATCAGATCCGATTTCACTTCGGCGACGAACGACGACGCAAGCACGCCGGCGCGATCACCACCTGTCGCACTGGCCAGGGCTTTGGCTATCTCCCAGCCTTTTTGCTCGGGATCATTCTCAGGGTGCACGGCAATCAGTGTGGGTACACCAAAACCGCGTTTATATTCTTCACGCACCTCGGTACCCGGACACTTCGGCGCACACATCACAACCGTAATGTCGGCACGAATTTGCTGACCTTCCTCGACAATATTGAAGCCGTGGGAATAGCCCAGCGTGGCACCCTTTTTCATCAGTGGCATCACCGCTTCAACCACACTGGCATGCTGCTTATCCGGTGTCAGGTTGTAGACCAGATCGGCATCCGGGATCAGTTCCTGATAGGTGCCAACAGTAAAACCATTGCCGGTAGCGCGCTGATAAGAATCCCGCTTTTCATCGATGGCAGCCTGTCGCAACGCGTAGGTGACATCCAGACCGGAGTCACGCATGTTGAGGCCCTGGTTGAGGCCCTGTGCGCCACAGCCGACAATGACGATTTTTTTCCCTTTCAGTGCGTTGCAGCCGTCAGCGAATTCATCGCGACTCATAAACCGGCAGCGACCTAACTGGTCAAGCTGCTGGCGAAGTGAAAGGGTATTGAAATAATTAGCCATAAAAATTTCCGAACTACACATTGTCAGGTATCACAACCGCGTGACACCGACGTCGTCTCACAATTTGCATTGATGACGTTTTCAATGAGACTAGAAGATTTCTTTTATTTTGGAAAATGATATATTTGCAAGAGAATATTTCATTTTGTGAAACGTTATGGATTTCAGAAGCCTCCAGCTCTTCAATCACCTTGCCAACAGCCTTCATTTTGGCGTTACGGCCGACGCTATGTACGTGTCTCCTTCTACCCTAAGTCGCGTTATCCAGCGTCTGGAAGAGGAGTGCGGGTGCGTTCTGTTCAAGCGTGATAACCGAAAGGTTGCACTCACGCATGCAGGACACAAGTTACTTGCTTTCAGCACCGATGTGCTGAAGCAATGGCAACTGCTGAAGGACGAATTGCGCGAAGACAGCGAAACGCTGCAGGGCGAACTCAGTCTGTTTTGCTCGGTCACGGCAAGTCAGAGCCACCTGCCAGCCCTGTTGCGTCGATTCCGTCAGCATTATCCGGGAGTGGATATCCGGCTGCTGACCGGTGATCCCGCGCTCGCGATAGAAAAAGTGAAACAGGGTGAGTGTGACCTGTCGATTGCCATTCATACGCCGGACTTTCCGACAGACTTGCACTTTACGCCCATGGAGCCGGTACCACTGGTGCTGATTGCTCCGAAGGACTGGCGTATTACCCAGCTCTCGCAGATTGACTGGACGCGTCATCAGGTGATCATGCCGGAGCATGGTCCGACCCGCCGGACGGTGTATCACTGGTTTGCCGAGCACGGCATTCGTCCCAATGTTTATGCCTATGTGGGCGGGAACGAGGCGATTGTCAGCATGGTCGCGCTGGAATGTGGTGTCGGCTTTGTGCCGCGGGTGGTGCTGGATCACTCGACCATGTCACCTCAGGTGTCGCAAATTCAGGTGGATGACATTGAGCCTTATGCGCTGGGTGTCTGCTGTCAGCAGGCTACGCGACAAAACCCGCTGGTGAATGCGTTTCTTCAGGTTGCGCTCAGCTGACGAATAAGTGTATCCAGCGCGCGATAGCCAAGCGCCTCTGCAAGGTGGGCGCGCGCAATCGTGTCAGTGTCGTCAAGGTCGGCCAGTGTGCGTGCAACTTTAAGCACACGGTGGAACACGCGCATCGACAGGTTCAGCTTTTTGGCGGCCTGCTGCAAAAAACACAGGTCGTCCGGCGCAAGCGAACACACTGCGGTGAGTTCGGACACGCTAAGGTGGGCGTTGGCTTTTCCCTGTCTCTCATGTTGTCGGGACCTGGCACGGGTTACCGTGTCTCTGGCGGTCACCATCGAGTCGGTATGACTGACCGGAGACGACGTCAGGGCGTAATCGCGCAGGCGGGGTACATCAATCTGAATATCAATTCTGTCGAGCAGCGGCCCGGATAGCCGGTTCAGGTAGTGTAACTGCTGTTGGGGTGACAGGCGCCGGTCATCAATGTCACCGGTCGGGCTTGGATTCATGGCCGCAATAAGCTGAAAGCGCGCAGGAAATCGGGCCTGCCCTTGTGCCCGTGACAGGTGCACATCACCGGTTTCCAGCGGTTCACGCAATACATCCAGCGCCCGGCGGCCAAATTCCGGCAGTTCATCCAGAAACAGCACGCCATGGTGGGCCAGTGACACTTCGCCGGGCAGCGGCACGCTGCCGCCACCGGTCAGCGCAACGGCCGAACTGGTGTGATGCGGGCTTCTGAACGGTCGTGACAAAAAGCGGGCAGGATCAACCGGTTCACCGCGGACCGAATGAATCGCTGCGACTTCGAGTGCCTCATGTCGCGAGAGGGGCGGCATCAGCATATGCAGGCGTGAGGCAAGCAGACTTTTACCGGTGCCCTGAGGCCCAACCATCAGCAGGTTATGCGAGCCGGCTGCTGCAATCTGCAGTGCCCGCTTAGCCTGGTCCTGACCTAGGATGTCATCCCAGTGTGGCGCTGGCAACTGCGCATAGCCGGGCGGCATTGCGCGCCCCGGCGGTATCAAATGCTCTTTATTAAGGTGCTGAAACACGCTGCCCAGATCAAAAGCCGGGTAGCGTGTGGCCTCCTCTACCAGCGACGCCTCAATGTCATTGTCACCGGGATAAATCAGTGCGGTGGACTGGTGTTTTGCGCTCAGCAACGCCGGGATCAGCCCGGTTACCGGCTTGATATCACCATTCAGGCCAAGTTCGCCAACAAAAGCCAGGTTATCGAGTGCATTCTCGTCAAGGTAGCCCGCTGCCGACAGGATGCCGACGGCAATCGGGAGATCAAACCGTCCGCCGGCTTTCGGAATATCCGCCGGTGCCAGGCTGACCGTGATCCGTTTGGCCGGAAACTCAAAGCCGCTCATGATCAGCGCACTGCGCACCCTTTCTCGTGCCGCCTTTGCGCTGGCCTCGGCCATGCCGACCATCTGAAATGCCGGTAAACCGTTAGCCAGATGCACTTCTACCGTTACCGGTGTGGCGTCTATGCCCTGCCCGGCAAACGTGTTAACTACGGCCAGTCCCATGCTTCCTCCTGCATCATTGCCGGTAATCTTACCGGCGTTAGATGCGAGGGACGACTGGCCGGACGACGTGTTTATGCGCTGGCGGTAAGATGAGAGGGAGAAGCGTGACGGCGCACCAGCCAGTCTCTAAGCAGGTTATGTCTGCTCATTATCGAATACCGGCAGATGCCAGTGCCAGCGCAACGCGCCCAGGCGCAGAAGGACGGTCGTGACCAGTGCTGCCAGACCACACATTTCAGTGGTGAGACCTGTATTCACGCCGATGCCATAAACAATGCCGCCTGCGATGCAGGTAATGGCATAGAGTTCGCCGTTAAGCACCAATGGTACTTCGCGACAAATGACATCGCGCAGCAGGCCGCCGAACACGCCGGTAATGGTACCCATGGCAATGGCAACAGCCATCGAGGTATCACCGGCAAGGGCTTTTTCGATACCGACAACATTAAACAGCGCAAGTCCGAACGCATCGGCAACCAGCAGATAATGGTACGGGAAACGTGGACTGATACGCAGCCAGATAACCGGGATCAGGGCGGCAATCAGTGTGGTATACAGGTAGTCTGTGTCAGCAATCCAGAAAACCGGCACATCCAGCATTACATCACGCAGCGTACCGCCGCCAATGGCGGTCGCGCTGGCCAGTACCACCACACCAAACCCGTCCATGCGCTTCTGATACGCCATCAGGGTGCCGGATATTGCACAGACTGCCACACCTGCAAGGTTCAGCCAGTGAAACCAATCAATCATGTAGACTCCTTAATGCCCCTGTCCTGCCGTTCTGCCAATGCAAATTACTTGATCCTGCGCCGAGTTTCATGCTATTTCTCTGTCCGTTGGCCGGTGGAGTAGCCACCACCGCCGATATGAGCCTGTGCTCACTACCGAACTTACAATGTCAGCACCACGGGTGGTGCCCACGTCTTCTCACACTGTATTGGTCCTGCAGACGAATGCACGTGTGTCGTTACATCTACTGTAAAGTATTGTGTCCGTCACGCTGATTGGACCGCCATTAAGTTGGGCGGTTTGTCGCGGTCATGTATTATTCGTCTCAGCAAATGACTGCATCGTGCGGTCTTTGGGTAAAAAATCCCTACAAGAAAGGAATAAACATGGCTAAGCAACCTGCACAATACATTTGGTTTAACGGTGACATTATTGACTGGAAAGACGCAACGGTTCACGTAATGACCCATGCGATCCACTACGGGTCATCGGTATTTGAAGGTGTACGTGCATATAATACGCCGGATAAAGGTACCTGCGTATTCCGTCTTCACGAACACAATCGTCGCCTGTTCGACTCAGCAAAAATCTATCGCATGACCATTCCTTACACACTGGAACAGGTTAATCAGGCAACGCTGGATATCATTCGTAAAAATAATCTGCAGTCTGCCTATATTCGTCCGATTGCTTACTACGGTGACATCGGTATGGGTCTGCAGGTGCCGTTTGGCACGGAGACCGAACTTGCGATTGCCGCGTTTGAGTGGGGGGCCTATCTCGGTGAGGAAGCCCTTCAGAATGGCGTGGATGCCGGAATTTCTTCATGGAACCGTCTGGCGGCCAATACCATGCCAACCGGCGCGAAGGCGGGCGGTAACTACCTGTCATCACAGCTGATTTCTATGGAAGCCCGTCGTCATGGTTATGGCGAAGGTATCGCGCTGGATCGTAACGGCTACATCAGTGAAGGTGCCGGTGAGAACATCTTTGTTATCCGTAATGGCGTGGTCAGCACGACCCCGCGCACAGCGGCCATTCTGCCAGGGATTACCCGCGATACCTGTATGACACTGCTGCGTGAAATGGGCTACGAAGTGCGCGAGGAAAATATTCCGCGTGAAGCCATGTACCTGGCGGATGAAGTGTTTATGTGTGGTACGGCCGCAGAAGTCACCCCGGTACGCAGTGTGGATGGCATCGATGTGGGTAATGGCGGCCGCGGCCCAATCACCAAGCAGGTTCAGGATATGTTCTTCGGCCTGTTCAACGGCAGCACAGAAGATAAATGGAACTGGTTAACGCCAGTGTATGAATAACCTTTAAACAAACAGGTCAGAGATTATGCCCAAGTTACGTTCTGCAACCACAACACAGGGAAGAAATATGGCAGGGGCGCGTGCCCTCTGGCGCGCCACCGGTATGAAAGATGCCGACTTTGGTAAGCCGATTATTGCCGTTGCCAACTCTTTCACGCAGTTCGTTCCCGGGCATGTTCATCTTAAAGACCTCGGTCAACTGGTGGCCCGCAGCATTGAAGACGCCGGTGGTGTGGCCAAAGAGTTCAACACCATTGCGGTGGACGACGGTATCGCCATGGGGCACAGCGGCATGCTGTACAGTCTGCCGTCGCGCGAAATTATCGCCGACTCGGTTGAATATATGGTGAATGCCCACTGCGCGGATGCGCTGGTGTGTATTTCCAACTGCGACAAAATCACCCCGGGCATGCTGATGGCGGCAATGCGCCTGAACATTCCTGTGGTGTTTGTCTCAGGCGGGCCAATGGAAGCCGGCAAAACCAAACTGTCAGATAAGCTGATTAAACTCGATCTGGTCGATGCCATGGTGGCTGCCGCCGACGATAAAGTCAGCGAAAGTGACAGTAATGAAATTGAACGTTCAGCCTGCCCGACCTGCGGCTCGTGCTCAGGGATGTTCACGGCGAATTCCATGAACTGTCTGACGGAAGCGCTCGGGCTGTCGCTGCCGGGTAACGGCTCGTTGCTGGCGACCCACGCGGACCGTGAGCAGTTGTTTATTCAGGCTGGTAAGGTGATTGTTGACCTGTGTCAGCGCTGGTATGGCAATGATGACGCCTCTGCCCTGCCCCGTAATATTGCCAGCTTCGAGGCATTTGAAAATGCCATGAGTCTGGATATCGCCATGGGCGGTTCGACCAATACCATTTTGCACCTGCTGGCAGCTGCCATGGAAGGGGATGTGCCGTTCTCAATGAGCGATATTGATCGACTCTCGCGCAAGGTGCCGCATCTGTGTAAGGTGGCGCCGTCGACGCCGCAGTATCACATGGAAGATGTGCACCGGGCGGGCGGCGTGCTTGGGATCTTAAGTGAACTGCGTAAAGGCGGGTTGCTTAACGAGTCAGTACATCATGTGCTGGGTAAGCCGCTGGTCGATGTGATTGCGGCATGGGATGTGACTCGCAAGGATAATGAACGTGCGCGTGAGTTTTATCGCGCCGGTCCGGCGGGGATCCGCACCACCCAGGCATTCAGTCAGGACTGTCGCTGGGACACCGTAGACGATGATCGTCAAACAGGCTGTATTCGCGATATGGCTCATGCTTACAGCCAGGACGGCGGGCTGGCAGTGCTGTACGGTAACCTGGCTGAAAACGGATGTATCGTTAAAACGGCGGGTGTTGATGCCTCCATTCTGACCTTTAGTGGCCGGGCACGTATTTATGAAAGCCAGGATGACGCGGTTGCCGCAATCCTGGGTGATGAGGTGCAGGCCGGTGACGTGGTCATCATTCGTTATGAAGGGCCCAAAGGCGGTCCCGGCATGCAGGAAATGCTGTATCCCACCTCGTACTTAAAATCCAAAGGGCTGGGTAAGGCCTGTGCGCTGGTCACCGACGGCCGCTTCTCGGGCGGAACCAGCGGATTGTCAATTGGTCACTGCTCACCCGAAGCGGCCAGTGGCGGTGGTATCGCGCTGGTGGAGGATGGCGACCGGATTGATATCGATATTCCGAATCGTACGATTAATATTGCGATCAGCGATGCCGAGCTGGCCGCGCGTCGCGAGGCGATGGAACGTTCTGCCAGACCATGGCAGCCCAAACAACGTGACCGCCAGGTATCGCTGGCCCTGAAAACCTTTGCGGCGCTGGCCACCAGTGCAGATAAAGGCGCGGTACGTGACGCATCTAAGCTGGATGCACTATGACCATCAGTGATCACGATTACCTGAAAAAGATCCTGCTTGCGCCGGTCTATGACGTTGCTGTGAACAGTGATCTGGTGACGCTGTCGCGTTTGTCAGCCGAGCTGGGTAACGAGATTTTTCTGAAACGGGAAGATCAGCAACCGGTTAAGTCGTTTAAATTACGTGGTGCCTATAACCGTATCTGTTCGTTGAGCGACGAGCAGCTGGCTGCTGGTGTGATTGCGGCATCGGCGGGTAACCACGCGCAGGGACTGGCCTACAGTGCTCATATGCGGGGCATCAACGCCACCATCGTCATGCCGGAAACCACCCCGGACATTAAAGTCGAAGCGGTACGCCGGTTTGGCGGCAACCACGTCACTATCGTACTGCATGGCACCAGTTTTGATGCCGCTAACGATCATGCCAAAGCCTTGTGTGACACCCACGGTTATACCTATGTACCACCGTTTGATAATCCCGACGTGATTGCGGGTCAGGGTACGGTGGCACGTGAACTGCTCGAGCAGAACCCGCATATCGACACGTTGTTTGTGGCTGTCGGAGGCGGAGGACTGGCAGCTGGTATCGCGGTGTATCTGAAGCAATTAAAGCCGGATATTAAGATCATTGCTGTTGAGTCGGACGAATCAGCCTGCTTTAAGGCTGCGCGCGAGGCCGGCAAACCGGTGACCCTGCCCACCGTGGGTATTTTCGCCGATGGCGTGGCAGTGCGGACCATGGGAGAAGAAACGTTTCGCCTGTGCAACCGCCTTATTGATGACATCATTACTGTCAATAACGACGAGATTTGTGGTGCTATCAAGGATATTTTCGACGATACCCGGGTGATCGCAGAGCCGGCCGGGGCACTGTCGGTGGCCGCCATCAGAAAGTATGTGAAAACCCATAATGTGCAGGGCAGAAAACTGGCCGGTATATTGTGCGGGGCCAATATTAATTTCCATACCCTGCGCTATGTGTCTGAACGCTGTGAACTGGGCGAGCAGAAAGAAGCGGTGTTTGCCGTGAAAATCCCGGAACGGCCGGGGGCGTTTAAACAGTTTTGTGAGTGCGTGGGGAACAAAGCCATCACCGAATTCAATTATCGCTACGCCAACGAAAGTGAAGCGCATATTTTTGTTGGCGTGAAGCTGAAGGGCGGTCAGGCCGAGTTTGCCGAATTACAGGCCGACCTGGAGTCACGCGGCTATGCCTGTTTCAACCTGTCTGACAATGAACTGGCGAAGCTGCACGTACGACACATGGTAGGTGGGCGCCCACCCACTATCCTGAACGAACAGGTGTTTGCGTTTGAGTTTCCGGAGCGTCCCGGGGCGCTGCTTAACTTCCTTAACACGCTGGGTGAGCACTGGAACATTACCCTGTTCCATTACCGTAATCACGGGGCCGCCGAGGGACTGGTGCTGGCCGGGTTTGATATACCGCCTGACAGCCGGGCTGATTTTGATGATCATCTGGCACGACTGGAATACACGTTTGTTGACGTGACCAGCGACCCGGCCTACCGTTTCTTCCTGTCACACTGAAGACGATGACAACGGCCACCGTTATCAGGACTATGCGGCCGCCATTTTTGCTGCTGGTGGCCAGTTGTTTGTCATTGCCTGTGGCCTATGCGCACTATACCGGCAGCGACTGGTCCCCGCTGTCCCTGCTACTGATTGTACTGGCATCGCTAAGTGCACATATCGCTGTCAATATGCTCAACGAGTACCAGGATTTCTGCAGTCAGCTTGACATACATACCATCAAAACGCCGTTCAGCGGAGGCAGTGGTGCACTGATTGATGCGCCCGGCCGATTGCGTACCGTGTGGTGGACGGCATGGCTGTTTGTCTCGCTGACTGTCATATGCGGCCTGATCCTGATAGCGCTGCAGCCCGGTCAAAGCCTGATGTTATCGCTGCTTGGCCTGGCGGGCGTGGGAATTGTGGTGACCTATACCCCGTACATTAACCGCTCGCCCCTGTTGTGTCTGATGGCGCCCGGGCTGGGGTTCGGTCTGATAATGGGGTTTGGCGCTTATCTGGCGCTGACGGGCATGGCGGACCAGACCATGCTGGCAGTGTCGGTCATCCCTGCACTGCTGGTCAATAACCTGCTGCTGCTCAATCAGTTTCCTGACCGCGAGGCCGACAAACAGCATGGCCGGCGTCACGCTGTGGTGGTGTATGGTTACCGCGGTGCGGCAGTTATCTATGCGCTGCAGTGGGTCGTCCTGATTGCCATGCTGTTTATGCTGACGACGCAGGGCGGACTACCACTCAGTCTGCAGCTGGCCGCGCTTGCCGGCGTCCCTGCCGCCGTTATTTTTATGCGGGCATTGCGTTTCGAAGAGACCACGCCGCACTTTTTGACGGCGATGGGGATGAATGTACTGCTGACGCTGACACTGCCTGTCTTGCTCGCCGTCTGTCTCTGGGCTGGCTGAACCTTATACCGTGCGGGTAGCCAGTGCCGGTGGTGTCTGTGCGGCGCGCCAGGCGGGCGCAAGTACCGCCGTCTGTCCAATCACCAGTAATACGGCGATACCAACCGGAATGTAGTACCAGTCCAGCGCGTTCTGGCTGAACAGTTCCACCATCGCCATGTTAAGTGCAATCGTCAGGGCGCTGCCCACGGTAATGCCGGCGACACAGATAATCAGGTTCTCCAGCATAAAATACCGCATGATAGCCTGTCGGCTCGCGCCAAGCGCCCTGCGCGTGCCAATCTGCTTTCTGCGACGGTTGACGTTAAAGCTCGTCAGACCGACGATCCCCAGTGCGGTAATGGTGCACAGCAGAACCATCACAATCGTCAGCAGGTTAATCATGGCACTGTGACGGCGATAGCTGCGTTCACGCGTATCGGTCAGTGTATGCACATTCCGGATAATGCGGTTGGGGTAAGCATCGGCCAGAGTCTGCTCCAGGCTGGCCATCAGTGTATCCCGCATACCCGGCTCGGTACGGATATAGTAACGGTACGACGGTGTGGCCATTTTCTCGGGGGTCAGCATGGCATGTTCAAGGCGATCCCAGCCGATCCACGGCGCCTGCAGTTTATCGATGATGCCAGTAATGATGACCGGTTCATCGTTACCGATATACACCGTTTTCCCAACAGCGTCGGCATACGGAATATCCTCAAACAAGGCCTCTGCCAGTGCGCGCGTGATCATTGCAACCGGTGGCCAGTCGCTTTGGTTTTGCTCGCGCCAGCGAATATCGCCAGGGGTAAAGTTTTTACCCGCAATCACCTCAACATCCAGCGCGCGCACAGCGTGATCATCGACCAGATAATTCGCGGTGCCGATGCCTTCGATGTCGTCACCGGTTTCGGTGGCAAGACTCATCGACCAGCCGCCGCCGCTGATGGGGATGGCGTTAATCTGAATCGCGTCAATCACCCCTGGCGTGCTGCGAATGAGACGTAAATCTTCCTCAATCACGGCTTTGGGCGCGAACTGACTGCCAAATCCGGTGGAGGTGAGATAGAAGCTGTTTGCTTCATCGACACCGGACGCTCTGTCCATCAGTGCGGCCCGCTCCACAATAATGAAAATGGCATTAATGACAATGGTCATAGTGATGGCAATTTGCAGCGCGATCAGCAGTGCGCCAACCTTGTTGCGCAACAGCGCACGCACGATAGGGCCAATTTCCCAGTTAGTTTTCATGCTGCACTCCTTATTGTGTTTTCAGCTGGGTGGCAGGGGCGATCAGGGTTGCCCGCCATGCCGGATAGCAACCAGCGAGAATGCTGGCGGTGATAGACAGGACAATAGCCATGACGACCATAGTGACGTCCAGATGCACCATATTTTTCACGAAGTCGCCGTACAGTACTTTAATGCCCTGCAGCCCCAGCAATGTCAGACCCAGCCCGGCAAGGCCACCGCCCAGTCCAATCAGGCCGGTTTCTACCAGATATTGTGAAAAAATGGCGCCGCGGGTGGCACCGACTGCCCGGCGAAGCGCAATGTCGCCGGTGCGCTGTGAGAACTTCGACAGCAGCAGACCAATGGTATTGAGGATGCACACCAGCAGAAACAGCAGTGCAACCCACATCATGATTTGTGCGTCGTCGGCGACAACCTGCTGGTATTCCATCCATTCCATGACATTGCTGAGGCGGTTGTTCATCGGACGCTCGAAACGGCCCAGTGCTTTTTGTTCTGTCACGTAGCTGTTCAGGAAGTCGAGATACGCCGCTCTGTCGCCATTGCCCGGCAATTCAACCCACATCTGGAAGTTCACACACTCTGACTGCAGGAATGCGGTGAAACCTTCCCCTTCGGGCGATTTCCAGCAGTTGGTGTTACCGCCGTTGGGCAGTTCGAGCTCACGTTTCATGTAAAACGGCATGAACACATCCTCGGTTTCCTGGAAGGCCCCGTTCACCACATCATAAAAACGCGGTACCAGAACCCAGTCATCCAGCACACCGACTACCCGGAATGTCTGCCCGGCTACGGTCAGTGACCGCCCGACCGAGTTTTCACCCCCGAAGACCCGATCATTGGTCGCCTTACTGAGGACCACCACATACGCGGGGTCGGCATCATCCTGACTGCCCCAGCCACTGCCATACAGAAAGGGAGCATTGAACATAGGAAAGAAGTCAGCAAAACTCAGACGAATCTGTGCCATAAACGGATTGATATCCGCATCGGCCGGCTCGACAACGGCACCGGTGGTCGCCATCGCGGTCTGACGGCTTGCGCGTCTGGCTTTCATCAGGTTAGTGGCATCCGTCCAGGTCAGCTGATCCGGTGGCTGATTCGGCTCTTCAAACGGCGAGTATGGATCCCAGTTATCTAACTGCACATAGTAAAGCTGGTCACTCTTGGTAGGGATGGGGTCGGACGCCATAACGTAATTTACCGTAATCGTGGTCATCGACGCGCCAATTCCCAGCGCAATTGCCAGCATCATCAGGGCACTCAGCCACGGATTTCGCTGCAGGCTTTTTAATGCCAGTCGCAAATAGTAGGCAAACATGGTGAGCTCCCTTTTACTGACCGGCGACAGCACGGATAGGTTGTGCGTCGTCGTCACGGCATACCTGACCGTCTCTGACAAACACATTGTGGGAGGTTTGCGCGGCCATCTCAGGGTCGTGCGTAACCATAATAATGGTGGTGCCCTGGCGGTTAATGTCTTTAAGCAGCTCCATGACGCTGGCGGCCATTTTACTGTCGAGGTTTCCGGTTGGCTCATCGGCCAGCAGGAAGCGCGGCTCACCGGCCAGCGCGCGGGCAATTGCCACGCGTTGCTGCTGTCCACCGGAGAGCTGAGACGGCAGGTGCTTCATGCGGTTCGCCAGCCCTACCTGTTCCAGGCTTTCCCTGATGCGCCGGTCCCGCTCTTTTGAGGACAGGCCACGATAGCGCAGCGGGACATCCACGTTATCGTACAGGTTCAGGTCCGGGATCAGGTTGAAGCTCTGAAAGATAAATCCGATTTTTTCATTGCGTAGCTGACTACGGGCGCTGTCCGACAGACCGGACACGTCCTGCCCGTCCAGTGTATAGGTTCCGCCGGTGTAGGTTTCCAGCAGGCCGGCTATATTCAGAAACGTGGTTTTGCCGGAACCGGACGGGCCGGTCACCGAAAGAAAGTCTCCTTCGTCCACCTGCAGATTAAAGTCGCGCAGGGCATGGGTTTCTACCAAATCAGTACGAAATACCTTGGTCAGATTGGTCATGGTTAACATGGGCGTTCCTTATCGTCGTTATTGGGTAATAGATACGGCATCAGCGCCGTCAAACTGGCCGGTTCCCGAGACGATAATGCGATCGCCGGGCTGTAAGCCTTCAGTAATTTCCACGGCGGCCAAACTGCGTGCGCCGGTTTTAATTGGGATCCGGTAGGCCATATCGCCGTCTACGCGATAAGCAATGCGCCCGGCACCACTTTCCAGAAACTGGCCGCGTTGCACCATCAGCACGCCCGGTTTGTTTTCCATCAGAATACGGGTGGTTAGCCGTTGATTCTGGCGCAGGCCCACCGGAATACTGCTGATGGCCTCGCCGTCAGCATCAAAACGTACCCGTCCGGTGACCTGATTGTTTTCAATTTCCGGAGAAATGCTGATTAGCGTCGCAGGATACAGGTCGCCGTTAAAGCTGACCTGGGCGGGCATGCCAATGGCGAGATCATCGGCGTAGCTTTCGGGGATACCCACTTCCAGTTCGAGCTCGGTCAGATCCACCACGCTCATCAGCGGTGCATTTTTGTCTACCTGGTTACGCTGCTCGACACTCAGGTTGCCGACGATGCCGGTAACCGGTGAGCGCAGCACCAGTGCATCAACCTGGCGTTGCAGCTCTTTGACTTTGAGCTCCTGGCGATTACGCTCGTGTTCACTGCTTTTAATCTCAAATAGCAGGCTTTCCTTATTGAGCTCGGCATCTTTCACCGCGTGGGCGTGAACCAGTCTGGCGTTGTGCAGATCATCCTGCGCCTTTTCAAAGTCAATGTTGCTGATGGCGTTACTGGCGTAGGCTTTGTCGGCCCGGCGCTTTTCACGATCGGCGGCGGTCAGCGTGACCTGGGCCATATCCACCGCTTTCTGATCCTCCAGCATCAGCTTTTTGGCCTGAATACGCTGACGCTCAACGGCGACGGCAAGCTGCTCGAACCGGGCCTGCTCCTGCTCCAGCTCATTGGTCAGCAGCGGACTGTCGATGACCGCCAGCACATCGCCGCGTATCACTTCCTCTCCGGCTTCCACACGTAAATCCACCACGCCCTGGGCGGGGCTGTACACGCGAGGACTGGCAGCGGCAACTACCCTGCCTTCCACCGAGAGATCACGCACCAGGTCGCCCACGATGACCTCAGCAACGCGAATGCGATCGCGGGGCACAGAGGCTTCACTGGCACTCCACTTACTCAGCGCAGGCATGACAAAAATCAGCAGCATGACCAGCACAACCGGGATCAGCCATATAACGGGTTTGCGCCAGGCAGGGCGGGGGGCGGCTAACAGCGTATCCTGGCCGCTGGTGTCAGCAATAGGCATAACAGGGTATTCCCTTAATCAGTGAGACTATGGGTATGTCGAGGGGCCGGTGAGAAAAGTTTAAATAATGTTAATAAGAAACTTGCACAATTGGATTACAGGTGTAATCTTTTATTTAGACTACAAATGTAATCTTTAATGAAAAAGGCGATGGAATGAGCAAACAAGCCACCAAAGACATCTCCAATGCGGAGTTTGAAGTGCTCGATGTACTGTGGGATGACTACCCGGCAACCTCTGCCGAGATTGTTAAGCGCCTGAAGCAGCACAAAGACTGGCACGAAAAAACCGTGAAAACCCTGCTTGGCCGGCTGGTAAAAAAAGGTGTACTGGCATATGACAAACAGCAGCGGCAATACCTTTACCATCCGCTGATTGCGCGCGAAGAGTATACCCGCGAGGAAACCGAACACTTCGTCAGCCGGTTGTTCAAGGGGAAGGTGGCGCCTATGGTGGCTGGCTTTGCCAATCGGAACAGTCTGTCTAAACAGGATGTCGACGAACTTAAGGCGCTGATTAAAGCGTGGGAGCAGGACAATGACTGACTGGCTTATTCAGCAGCAGGGCGTGCTGTCTGTTGCACTGATACTGCTGCTTGTTACAGACCGCCGGTTAACCGGGCAACTCGGGGCGGTATTCAGCTATCGGTTGTGGTTGCTGGTACCGCTAACCCTGCTGCTAAACAATCTGCACTTTTAGTGCCACGGCGCTGTCATCGGCCGGCGTGACCCGCTATGTGGTCGGTATCACCCCGACCCTGTCGGTCAGCCAAACCAGCCTGCCGATACTACTCTGGGCTGCCGGCGCACTGGTGCTGACAGCCTTCTATGCGGCGCAGTATGTACGGCTGCGGCTATCGGTTGGTGCCAGCTATTCCGAGGCTGACAACGTCTGTTATTCCTCGGCCGTTTCATCGCCCGTGCTGTTTGGTTTTGTTGCCCCAACCATTCTGGTGCCAGCTAACTTTACCTCGCTGCTCACGCCAGCCCAGCAAAAACTGGTGTTACAACATGAGCAAACGCACTATCGGCACGGCGATCATTTATGGAATACGCTGGCCCTGTGTATCACGCTCGTATTCTGGTTTAACCCACTGGTCTGGATAAGTTTGCGTGCGTTCCGCTGTAGTCAGGAAATGGCCTGCGATCACGCCGTAATGAAAAGCGCCGGCGAGGCTGACAAGCTTCGCTATGCCACCGCGCTGGTCAGCTGTGCTGAGCAGGCATCACTTTCACACCACCTGTACGCCCCGTTTGGAGAAAAAAGCACTATGTTAAAACGACTCAACACCATTAAGCGCCCGGTTACGACCCATCGTCTGGCAGGCGCCGCCACATTGCTTGTTGCCGCGCTATTCACCGTGAATACTGCCCTGGCAACACAGCCGGCAACGGCCGCTCCTCAGGCCAAAGTGAACGAAGCCACACCCGTAGTACGGGTTGACCCGACTTATCCGGAGCAGGCGGTCAGTGACAACCTGGAAGGCTCGGTGACTCTGCGATTTGATATTACCGAGACCGGCGCAACCGACAACATTGAAGTGGTGTCATCAGATCCGGCTGGCGTGTTTGATGAAAGCGCACAGGCGGCACTGGCACAATGGCAGTACAAACCGCGGATCCAGGGTGGGCAGGCACTGCGTCAGACCGGTCTGCTGGTCCAGCTGGACTTTCGTCTGGGGCCACAAGCCGCGGAATAACCTTACCGCTACAGCAAAAAGCGCGCTTCGGCGCGTTTTTTTATTGGGGCGCATGGTGAACGTCTTCCGGTCAGCCAGACGACGCTTTCCTGATGGGCAAAAAGTGACTATGGTACTAGGCATACACAAGTCTATCCGTCTGAACGGACAGACTTGTCACATGATGACAGCCAACAGGAGAAGTTATGACAGCCATAGGTACCCCTTTTTCAGCGTCGGCAACCCGCGTGATGCTGCTGGGCGCGGGCGAACTGGGTAAAGAAGTCGCCATTGAACTAAAGCGCCTGGGCTGTGAGGTCATCGCCTGTGATCGCTATGCTAACGCGCCGGCGATGCAGGTTGCCGATCGCGCGCATGTTTTTTCGATGCTGGATGCGCAAGCGTTGCGTCAGGTTGTCGAGCAGGAGCAGCCCGCACTGATTGTGCCGGAAATTGAAGCCATCGCGACGGCTGAACTGCTGGCGCTGGAACGTGAGGGGTTTAAAGTGGTACCCAGCGCCAACGCAGCACACACCACCATGAACCGGGAAGGCATACGGCGACTGGCCAGTGAAACCCTGGGCCTGACAACGTCAGACTACCGCTTTGCTGACACGCTTGACGATTTTACGCGTGCGATTGAGGACGTTGGGCTGCCCTGTTTTGTCAAACCCATCATGAGTTCCTCCGGCAAGGGCCAGTCGCGTGTTACCGATGCGTCGCAGATAGCCAGTGCCTGGGACTATGCCCAGCAGGGCGGACGCGCCGGTCGTGGCCGGGTCATTGTCGAAAAGCAGGTGGATTTTGATTTTGAAATTACTTTACTGACGGTGCAGCACCGCGATGGTGTGACCTTTTGCGATGCGATTGGGCATCGTCAGGAAGATGGAGATTACCGCGAATCATGGCAGCCTCAGGCGATGTCGCCACTGGCACTGGAAAGGGCAAAGATCATCGCAGATGAGGTGACCAAGGCGCTCGGTGGCTGGGGACTGTTTGGGGTAGAGCTGTTCGTCAAAGGTGACGAGGTGATTTTTAGCGAGGTGTCTCCGCGCCCCCATGATACCGGGCTGGTGACACTGATTTCCCAGTCGCTGTCTGAGTTTGCGCTGCATGCCCGTGCGATCCTGGGACTGCCGGTACCATCAGTTGACAGTTACGGACCGAGTGCCTCGTCGGTGCTGCTGGTGGAGGGAAAATCAACACAGGTGACTTATGATGCGCTGCCCGAGGCTCTCAGTAAGCCGGGGACCGATCTCAGGCTGTTTGGTAAACCCGAGGTGAGTGGGCGGCGACGCATGGGCGTGGCGCTGGCAACAGGCAGCAGCGTAGAGGAAGCGCGCGACAAGGCCTGTTTCGTCAGCAATACGATTAGGGTAACGTGCGGTTAAATCGGGGCTGACGCTGTCCCGGCGTAATGCCGGGACAAAGTGCACTTACTCGGCAGCGTGGTGCAGCACCACGTTTTCAAGATGCTGGGTAATTTCCGGCCACACCAGGGCCCGAACATCTTTGCGCAGTGCTTCACACTCTTCCGAATATTTCAGACTGCCGTCGGCCGCGGTATCAATCCAGTGGTTCTCACGTAGCGCATTGATAAAGCTCGACAGCACGTTTTTGTCGTAAAACTCGGGTGAATTCAGGCCAAACAGCGACGACAAACGCTCGGCAACCTGACGGCTGGTTTTTTCCAGCGTGGCCCGGCTGATCAGTTTTTCATTATCCAGGATGGTCAGAACCACCGCATATCGCTGGAAAGTTTCCTGCATACAGCGGCTTAGTAGCCAGGCGGAATGGAAGGTTCTGGCGTGCGCATCCGGCGGCGTAATGTAGCGACCGCGTTGCTGCAGCAAGCCGCGCTCTTTCAGCGCCGCAATCAGTGATTCGCTGTAGGCCAGCGCCTGATCCTGTGTCATGTGCAAAAACAGTTCACGCTGCAGCAGCGGGTACAGCGCCGCAACCAGCTGCAGGATCTGGTTTTTCTCAATGGTGCGGTGTGCAAACACCGCCGCCATCACCAGACCTGGCAGGGCAAACATGTGCAGAATATTGTTACGGTAGTACGTCAGGAACACCGCGGACTTTGCCTGCGGGCTGATGATGCTGCCATAGTCGTCTTTTTCTACGTCAAAACGGTTCAGGCGAAGCGTTTCATCGAGCATCTGCCGGGCAGACAGATCGGGTACCGTGGCGTCATCGCTGAAAGGAACAGCGCGCAGCAGATGAAGAAAATCGGCCAACGCCTGCTTTAACTCACCTTCACTCATGGTCTGGGTTTTTGATGACAACAGACACAGCGAGGTCAGCGCCATACCGTTGATGGCGGCAGAGCGGTTAATGCGGGTCATCACATTGTTGGCCAGTTCGTTGACCACCGGGGTCAGCCAGCCGGGCTTTTTGTCAGGATCTCCCTCGCGGCTGTCACGCCAGTCAGGCACCTGCTGGTCAAGAAACTGCGCCAGTGGCAACGGCTCACCAAAGTTAACGTAACCGTGGCCGTAATTTTTCAGTTTTCTGATGGCCGAAAACACCTGCCAGTTTGACTCTTTCTTTTTCACCGATCCTTTGAGTTCACTCAGGTAGCTTTTCACTTCCATCACGTTCTCATAACCAATATAGACTGGCACAATGCTGACCGGACGATGAATGCCTTTCAGCATGGCCTGGACGGTCATGGCCAGCATACCGGTTTTTGGCGGGATCAGTCGTCCGGTGCGGCTGCGTCCACCCTCAGGGTAATATTTTACCGAGTAGCCCTTATTAAACAGCAGTTCAAGGTACTCGCGAAACACTGCGGTATACAGCTTGTTGCCGGCAAAACTGCGGCGCAGGAAGAAGGCCCCGCCGCGGCGGAACATTTTGCCAACCGGCCAGAAATTCAGGTTGATGCCGGCGGCAATATGCGGTGTAACCATGCCCTCGTGGTAAATCACGTAAGTCAGCAGCAGATAGTCCATGTGGCTGCGGTGGCAGGGTACATAGACAATTTCATGTCCATTCGCCGCCAGTTCGCGCACCCGTTCTGCATGGCCCACACTGATCCCGTTATAAATTTTATTCCAGATGCGGGTGAGCAGGCGATCGCCAAAACGGATAAGGCCTTCACGGTAGTCAGCCGCAATTTCTTCAATGTATTCCTGGGCTCTTGCGCGGGCTTCGTCCTGACTGATTTTTTTGCTTCGAACCTCTTCTGCCAGCGCACGGCGAACCGCATCCGAACCCAGCACGCTGTTATTCAGTTCCTGACGTTCAAGCAAAGTGGGGCCCGTCAGACTCTGGCGTTTACGGTGAAAGTGAGTGCTTGCTACGCGTACCAGTTTGTGGGCAATTTGCTCGTCGCTACCACGTAATCTGGCCATCGTGCGTGCGGAAACGGCCTTGCTATAGCTGATAAAGTTGTCACGACCTAAAAACAGCACGATAAAGAATTTTCGTAGCCAGCTTGGGGCTGCACGGTCTGCCAGCAAATCGCCAAAACCGGGCTTGCCTTTACCGGGGGCCCGCCCCCACGAAACAAACACCGGTACCACCTGCAGCTCAAGCGACTCATTATCGCGGTGCAGGTGAAACAATTCACTGAAGATATCCTCAATCCCCGTGGTGCCGGAAGACTGTCGGAACAGTGGCTGGGTTTTACGTAAAAACAGTGTTGACGGGTACGATTTCCCCGCCAGCATCAGTGAATCGGTCGGGCTGGGGAGTCCCAGTGCTGAGGTCGACATTTTCAGTGCCAGCTGATCCGTGATCGAGTTATTCGCCAGCAAATAAATGATCGGTTTGGATTTATCGATTCCCAGTTCTGATTCAACATTCACCGGTATACTGTGGGCTCGGACCAGCCACCTGACCGGGTAATGGAACAGCGACAGCAGGGTTTTTCGCATCCACGACATGAAAGACAAATTCCTGTGCAGTTAAAACCGGCAAAGTGTAGCACACTCGGCGCCCGGATATATCATCTCGCAGCGATATGCCCACTGACAGCCAGTAATGCGGTTGCCACCGTACCCCAGGCCAAATCGACCAGTGTCATGCCCAGAGGCCAGTCACTGATGATGGCATAGCCGGTCAGGTTGTACGTGCCGTATGCTGCGGCACCAAGCAGAGCGCCACGGCCCAGGCAGGTCAGCGAGGTCTCCTGACGTTCAGGATTCACCGCCAGTCCCACGACAGCGGCGCTGTAACCCAGATAAAACACAACCCACGGCCAGGTAATAAACGGGTCGCGCAGCAGCGTACTGAACGCATCGCGGTACCAGTCCATCGCGACAACGCCAAGCCAAACGCCATCAAGCAGGGCGAACATAAACAGCACGGCCAGGTAAGCCTTAAGGTAACGTTTGCTCATAACGGGCGTCGCATTTCCAGTGTATTTCTCTGATACCCGGCGCGTTCATAGGTGCGGATGGCGGTGTCGTTGTCTGCAAAGACGTCCAGGCGCAGTTCGTCCAGGCCCATATTGCGCGCCTGGTCTGCGAGGGCGTCAAGTACGGCGCTGGCCACGCCTTGTCCGCGGAACTCGGGGCGGGTAAAGATGAAGCCCACATAGCCGTGAAACGCATGTTCCAGATAGGCTTTGGACGCACGCTTTTGCACGTAGCCCGAGCCGATCAGCGTGGCGTCATGTTCCGCAACCACAATGCGCGTGTCGGGATCGTTCAGCAGCAGTGCAAGGTCATAATACTGATAATCGGTTTGTTTCCGGCGCGGTATATAGCACTCCTCTGCTCGGATAATTCCCCGCTGAAACCCATTCAGAACGGGCAAATCTGCTTCACAGGCCAGACGACAGCGAACAGGCATAACAAATATCCTCGTTGTAATTTTTTTAGGGCTCAGTTGCGTATCAGTCAGTAAGCGAATTCGATCACTTTTTTGTCGGGTCAGAACGAGCTGAAGACAGCCCCCATTTTTGCATAATGGCATCGAAGCGGCCACTGGCCTTAATCGCTGCCAGACTGTCGGTGATGTGTTTCACCATTTGTGGTGTCGTGAGGTGACCGGTGGCCATATCCAGAGTCAGATTGAGCGGCACAACATTGTAAACTTCTCTTACCTGGTTCGGATCAAAGCCTATGGACTGGATTTCATACCGCTCGGTCATCAGATTCGCCAGCACCATGTCAATCCGGCCTGTGAACAACAATGTCCATAACTGCTCGGTGCTGTGTGCCAGGACCAGGTTGTTGTTTTCGGTGAAGCCCTGTTCCAGCAGGTAACGCGCTGAGCCATAGCCGCGAATGGTGCCAACCCGGTAGCGGCGGGCATCATCAAGATGTTGAATTATCAGATCGTGGCGTGAAGACAGAGAAATGAGCGACGCGCGAACATCCTGAATTTTACCCAGCCACTGGAACTCGGTTTCACGCAGTGGCGTGCGCAGTACCGACATCAGGATGACATTCGGATGCTGTGTTGCCTCATAATAGGCGCGTGCCCAGGGTAGATGCTCAATGGTCGCGTCCAGTCCGGCATCGGCAATCAGGGCATTGACGAGATCGATACTGGCGCCCTGTTCTCTGCCCTGCTCATCAACCCAGTAAAAGGGGGCCGACACTTCGCCATAAAAGCGCACCTTGGTTGCTGCGCCGGCCATGAAAGGCGCGCTGCAGGCAAGCAATAACAGTAATAACAACGACAACGCTCGTTTCACTGCCACTCTCACACTGATGATGTTGTGTACCTACGCTACCGCTTTGTGTGTAAGAAAGTGAATCTTAGTTTGTCAGTGACAAGCGCTTGCCATTTTCGCTGCCCTCGCTATACTGCGCAGTAACTGTATAGAAAAACAGGCTGTTTATGCGTCCACTTACCCCCCGTCAAACTGAAGTACTCGAGCTGATCAAAACCACCATGCAGGAAACTGGCATGCCGCCAACCCGTGCTGAAATTGCCCGTCAGCTTGGCTTTAAGTCAGCCAATGCTGCCGAAGAGCATCTGAAGGCGCTGGCACGCAAAGGGGTAATTGAAATGATGCCCGGTCGTTCGCGTGGTATTCGTCTGAATATGGAACTGGACACCGATGTGGAAGAAGAACAGGGGCTGCCGTTAATCGGGCGTGTTGCCGCTGGTGAACCCATCCTTGCACAGGAACACATTGAGGCGCATTACAAAGTCGATCCCGAGCTGTTCCATCCGCACGCAGATTTTCTGTTACGGGTGAACGGCATGAGCATGAAAGACATTGGCATCATGGATGGAGACCTGCTTGCGGTGCATCGCACCACTGACGTGCACAACGGTCAGGTTGTGGTGGCGCGGGTTGACGAAGATGTCACCGTGAAGCGACTTGAGAAACGCGGCCGTGAGGTGCTGCTGCATGCTGAGAATGAAGAGTTTGCTCCGATCAAAGTCGACCTGGCAACCCAGCCGTTCAACATCGAGGGCATTGCGGTTGGCGTTATCAGAAACGCTGACTGGATGTAACCTGATACGCTGCCGGCCATGATCCCCCTGCCGGCAGCGCTTTATCTCCTATATTTCCCTTTGTTTTATTAAGCCAGTACCTCCCAGGTATGAAAACAGACTGCACTGCCGTTGTGCAATGTCGCGCTACTTTCCCCCTGATTGATTAAATATTCGCCACACTGTCGGTTTTTTAACAGAAAAAGCTAGACTCACCTTTCACTTTGCGTAATTCTTAGTCAGTAGTTAACAATATAATAACAAAGGCTAAATCTAATTTTTACAAAAGCCTGACGACATTCATTTTTAGGGGATATTCGGGAGCAAGTGCGGCCGGATTACCCATCACGGAGGTGCTGAGTGAAACGACTGATAACGAGTGTTCCTAAGGGAATCATGGCCTGCTTTGCGTTACTGGCTGCACTGCCAGCTTTTGCGGCGGATACCGCAGGTGGCGACAGCGCACTGAACCTGCGCCAGGGCGCGACGGATATCAGCGGCCAGGTGTATGACCTGCACATGCTGATGTTTGCTATCTGCGTGGTTATCGCGGTCGTGGTGTTCGGCGTGATGTTCATTTCTATTTTGCTGCACCGCAAATCACGCGGGCATAAACCAGCGAATTTTCATGAAAGTGTGAAAGTGGAAATTGCCTGGACGGTGATCCCTTTCCTTATCCTTATTTTCATGGCGGTGCCTGCGGCACGCACACTGATTGCGATGGAAGACACCGAGAACCCGGATATGACCGTGCTGGTCACCGGTTCGCAGTGGAAGTGGCACTACAAGTACATGGACCGTGACGTCGAATACTACTCGTTACTGGCTACCCAGCGCGAACAGATTGAAAACAAGTTCGCCAAAGGCGAAAACTATCTGCTTGAAGTGGATCGCCCGCTGGTCATTCCAACCGGTAAAAAAGTGCGCTTCCTGATCACCTCTGACGACGTTATCCATTCCTGGTGGGTGCCTGACTTTGCCGTGAAGAAAGACGCTAACCCGGGCTTTATCAATGAAGCCTGGACCAAGGTCAATGAACCCGGTGTTTACCGTGGTCAGTGCGCAGAGTTGTGCGGAAAAGACCATGGCTTTATGCCCATTGTTGTAGTGGCGAAAGAACCGGCTGAATTTGAAGCCTGGATGGGTGAGCAGGAAGAAATTGCCCGTCAGGCGAAAGAAGAAGAACAGCGCCTGCTGGCGATGAGCATGTCAAAAGAAGAGCTGATGGAAGTGGGTGAACGGGTGTACAACGCAGCCTGCGCGGCTTGCCATATGCCGAATGGTGAAGGGTTGCCGGGCGCATTCCCGGCTCTGAAAGGCAGCAAGATCGCGACAGAAGACATTCCCGGTCACATTGATATTGTACTGCACGGCAAGTCAGGGACTGCCATGCAGGCGTTCGGCAACATGCTGAGCTTAAAAGAAATTGCCGCTGTGGTGACTTACGAAAGAAACGCCTGGGGTAACAACACCGGCGACGTTATTCAGCCTAAAGATGTGAATGCTGTAGCCACCGGAAAATAGGAGAACGTCATGAGTAAAGCGACAGATACCATTACGCCGGATACTGCGGCGCACAGTCACGATGATCACGACCATCATGATCATATTCCAAAGGGCATAACCCGATGGCTGTTTACAACCAACCATAAAGACATCGGTACACTCTACCTGTGGTTCGCCTTCATTATGTTTCTGGTGGGCGGCGCCATGGCGATGGTCATTCGCGCCGAGCTGTTCCAGCCGGGCCTGCAGATTGTCGACCCTAATTTCTTTAACCAGATGACCACGGTGCATGGTCTGATCATGGTATTTGGGGCAGTTATGCCAGCCTTTACCGGTCTGGCGAACTGGCTGGTACCTATGATGATCGGCGCGCCGGATATGGCATTGCCGCGCATGAACAACTGGAGTTTTTGGATCCTGCCATTCGCGTTTTTGATCCTATTAAGTTCGCTGTTTTTTGAAGGTGGTGGTCCGGCGTTCGGCTGGACGTTCTATGCGCCGCTGTCAACAACCTACAGTGGTGACTCCACCGCGCTGTTTGTGTTCTCGGTTCACATTATGGGTATCTCATCCATCATGGGTGCCATCAACGTGATTGTGACCATTTTCAACATGCGTGCACCGGGTATGACCTGGATGAAAATGCCGCTGTTTGTGTGGACATGGCTGATTACCGCGTTTCTGCTGATTGCGGTAATGCCGGTACTTGCTGGTGCGGTCACCATGGTGCTGACCGACAAATTCTTTGGCACCAGCTTCTTTGATGCAGCGGGTGGCGGTGATCCGGTCATGTTCCAGCATATTTTCTGGTTCTTTGGCCACCCTGAGGTTTACATCATGATTCTGCCAGCGTTTGGCATTATCTCGCATATCGTACCTACGTTTTCACGCAAGCCGCTGTTTGGGTATGCCTCAATGGTGTATGCCACCGCCTCCATCGCGCTGTTGTCATTCATTGTGTGGGCGCACCATATGTTCACTACGGGCATGCCGCTGTTTGCCGAGATGTTCTTCATGTTTGCAACCATGCTGATATCGGTGCCCACCGGCGTTAAGGTGTTTAACTGGGTAGCGACCATGTGGCGTGGCGCCTTGTCCTTTGAAGTGCCTATGCTGTTTGCCATTGCCTTTATTGTACTGTTTACCATTGGTGGCCTGTCGGGTCTGATGCTGGCGATTACGCCGGTCGACTTCCAGTACCACGATACTTACTTTGTGGTCGCGCATTTCCACTATGTGCTGGTAACCGGTGCGGTATTCTCCATTATGGCGGCGGTGTACTACTGGCTGCCAAAATGGACCGGGAAAATGTACGACGTGACGCTGGCGAAATGGCATTTCTGGTGTTCGCTGATTTCGGTCAACGTGCTGTTCTTCCCAATGCACTTCGTTGGCCTGGCCGGCATGCCACGCCGTATTCCGGATTATTCGCTGCAGTTTGCTGACTTTAACCAGTGGATTAGTCTGGGTGGTTTTGCCTTTGGCCTGTCGCAGCTGATTTTCCTGGTGCTGCTGGTCAAAGCCTGTAAGAAACAGGGTGAACCGGTGTCCGATCAGGTCTGGGAAGGTGCGCATGGTCTCGAGTGGGAAATTCCGTCTCCTGCGCCATACCATACGTTCGAAACACCGCCTGTTGTGAAATAAGCGGTCGCGTGTATGTCAGCAACGGCGAATCAAAACAATAAACTGGTCATAAAGCTACTGCTGGTGGTAGTGGGGATGTTTGGCTTCGGGTTTGCGCTGGTGCCGCTGTATGATGTCTTTTGCGACATCACCGGCATCAACGGCAAAACCGATAATCAGGCTGCCTCCTATCAGGCTGTGGAGATTGATCCGTCGCGTGAGATTACCGTTGAGTTTATTACACGCACCAACAGCGGCATGCCCTGGGAATTCCGGGCTGAAACCCAGCGGGTGAAAGTCCATCCGGGAGAGCTGAATACGGTGTCGTTTTATGTACGCAATCCGGCAAATACCGACATCATTGCACAGGCTATCCCGTCCGTTTCACCAGGGCAGGCGGCCCTCTTTCTGAACAAAACCGAGTGCTTCTGCTTTAATCAGCAACCGTTGTCTGCAGGGGATGAAGCGACATTGCCCATGCAATTTTATGTTGATCCGCAAATACCAGAAGACATTCACTACTTTACCGTACAGTACACATTATATGACGTGACCGCCCGCGCCGATAAGCTGACGCCGGGGAACAATCCGTACCTGACGCAACCGGCAACCAGCGGCAAATAATAAAGGGCAAAGGAGAACATCATGCAGCAATCTTACGAACGCTATTACGTACCTGCACAGAGCATCTGGCCAATTGTTGGTGCGGTCGCTCTGTTTCTGATCGCCGTCGGCGCAGGCAATTTTGTGATTGAGTCGACCAAAGGTGAGCCTGGCTATGGCGGGTATATTTTGTCAGCCGGTATCATCACTCTTCTGGTCATGCTGACCGGCTGGTTTAAAAACCAGATTGATGAGTCAATGAGCGGGCTTTACAGCGCGCAGCTTGGCCGCTCTTACCGCCAGGGAATGAGCTGGTTTATTTTCTCTGAAGTGATGTTTTTCGCCGCCTTCTTCGGCGCGTTGTTTTATGCCAGAGCCATTGCGGTGCCATGGCTGGGCGGGGCGTCGAATAATGCGATGACAAATGAAGTGCTGTGGCCGGGCTTTGAAGCCATGTGGCCGCTGGTTGCGACACCCGGCGGGACTGAAACCACAGCGATGAGTGCAGCAGGTCTGCCTACCATAAACACCATTATTCTGCTGGTGTCGTCGGTTACCCTGCACTTTGCTCATGTCGGGCTGGAGCAGAACAAACGCAAACAGCTGACACTGATGCTGGGCGTCACGATTTTACTGGGACTGGCATTCCTTACCCTGCAGGTTGAAGAATACATTCACGCTTACAACGAGCTGGGACTGACCCTGCAATCAGGCGTATATGGCAATACATTCTTTATGCTGACGGGCTTCCACGGCATGCACGTGACACTCGGTACGATTATTCTGATTGTGCTGTTTTTCCGTGTGCTGAAGGGGCATTTTACGCCGGACAACCACTTTGCCTTCCAGGCCGGTTCCTGGTACTGGCACTTTGTTGATGTGGTGTGGGTAATGCTTTACCTCTTTGTTTACGTGCTCTAGGGCACGTATCAGTAAGGCCGGGGGTTGGGTGTTATCAGTCCGGTACCGATTGCAATAAGAATAATCAGAACAATCAGTGCCGACGTTAATACCCTTCTGCCAATATATTTGCTCATAGGACCGTCATTCGGATCGTTTCTCATCATTACCCGCATCGCTCTGAACAAATTAAAAATCATATAAATAACCAGAGCGACCAGGATAATTTTTATAATCATATTGACCTCACTTGGAGTGCGCTGAGTTAACAATGCCGTTTCTGAATCTGAAGAAACTCATTGCTGTCATTATTATCATTGTGTGCGCCGCCACTATGATGATGCTGGGTTTCTGGCAGTTAGACCGCATGGAACAGAAACAACGGCGTCTGGACAGCATAGCGCAAAAGCAGGCTGAGGAAACCCTCGATATTACGGACGCAGTAAAATTCACCGACCCACGTGATGTTCGCATACGAATGACCGGTACGCCGGATACCGATGCCGTGCTGCTGCTGGATAATCAGATTGTTGATGGCCGTCCCGGTTACGATGTGCTGGTGCCGGTCATGACAAACGTAGGCTGGGTGCTGGCGAATTTTGGCTGGGTAGCCGGGTCTCCCTATCGCGACCAGCTTCCCGAAGTGGTGCTGCCGACCGCCATGCAGCAGTTTACCGGTGTCCTCACCAAGCCGACTGAAAACCCCATGGTGCGTGAAACGGTGGCGACGGCTGACACGTTTCCCCTGGTCATTCAGAAAATCGACAGTGCACATGTCAGCACCCTGCTGAAACGTTCTGTCTTGCCCTATGTTGTTGTACTCACTGAGCAAAGTGATGCGTTTATCAGGCGCTGGGAGCCCGTGGTTATGCCACCGGAAAAACACCTGGCCTATGCCGTGCAGTGGTTTGCACTGGCGGGGGCAGCACTGCTCATTGCTTTTTTCGCCGGAGTAAGAAGGAAATCACCGTGACTGAACATATTTCATCCCCTGACCAAGCCCAAAAAACACGGTCGCGTAAAACCCTGCTGTTGGTGCTTATGGCGTTTATTGTGCCGGTTATTCTGGCCAAACTGGCGTTGGAGCAGGACTGGTTTAACCGCGCGTCAACGAATAAGGGCACGCTACTGACACCGACACTGGACTTATCGGAACTACTCAGCGAGCGCGCCCCTAAATGGCGACTGCTGTATGTCATACCGTCTGAGTGTGATGCCGTGTGTGAGAATGCGCTGTACAGCCTGCAGCAGGTCTGGCTTGCACTGGGCCGTGAAACGGACCGTGTTGAGGCACTGACTCTGTCCCTGGACACCAGTGATCAACGTGCCGTTAAAAGCGTCGATGCCGCGCCAAATATTCAGCGCCAGCCGGTGATGAACGAAAATGTAAATAAATTGTTTAATGGTGTCGGCAGCGATGGTATTTTTATCGTAGATACGCAAAACAATGCCATGCTTCACTTCAATGTGGTTGCGGATAAGGAGCAGGCGGTCATGGAAAGCAGGGATATCCTGTCAGATATTAAAAAATTGTTAAAGCTGTCCCGTATCGGGTGAGGGATCTACATGAAAAAGCTTGTGGTATTCAGTCTGTTTCTGGCTTTTGTCGTCATTATCCTTGGTGCATACACCCGGTTGACGGATGCCGGGCTGGGCTGTCCTGACTGGCCTGGCTGTTATGGCCATCTTACCGTACCGTCTGCTGATGAACATGTCGATGCTGCAAACGCCGCCTATCCCGAGCGTCCGGTTGAAGCGCAAAAAGCCTGGAATGAAATGATTCACCGCTATTTTGCCGGTACGCTGGGCCTGTGTATTCTGGCTATTGCGGTGATTGCTGTGGTCAAACGTGCGCCAGGCAGGCCACTGAAATTGCCGCTCGCGCTGTTGGCTCTGGTTGTGTTCCAGGCTGCCCTGGGGATGTGGACGGTGACCCTGAATCTGCTGCCGGTGGTCGTCATGGGGCATTTGCTTGGCGGGTTCTCGGTGCTGACCTGCCTGTTTATTCTGTATCTGAGGTTAAGCCACCACCCGCTTCCCGGTGGCGTGCAGCTGCCAGCACTGGCACTGCTTGGTGTGGTGATTCTGGTTGGTCAGATCGCGCTGGGGGGCTGGACGTCGGCCAACTATGCAGCGCTTGCCTGTACTGAGTTTCCGGTATGTGAAGGAAACTGGCAGAACACCATGGATATTGCCGGGGCGTTCAGCGTGCCCGAGGCACAGAATTATGAATACGGCGCCCACGATTATGCCGAGCGCATGACCATGCACATCATTCATCGCTTCGGTGCAGTGGTGACGTTTGTGTATCTGTTTGTGGTCGGGCTGATGCTGATGCGCCGCCAGACGCTGTCGCTTAAACGCGCCGCCGGCATGTTGTGGTTTGTACTGGCGCTCCAGGTGGCACTTGGGGTCAGCAACGTCGTTTTCAGCTTACCGCTTTTCGTCGCAGTAGCGCACAATGCTGTTGCTGCATGTCTTCTTCTGGTGATGGTTTGGATCACCTGGAAATTATCCCGGGCACATGGAGGTTACCATGGCTAAATCTGTCTCTGTTTCGGCGCCGTCTTCACGCGCATCCCGCACGCTCTCTGCCAGTTGGAGAGACTATTATGAAATGACCAAACCGAATGTGGTGATGTTGCTGCTGCTGACTGCGCTGGTGGGCATGTGTCTGGCCACACCAGGCTGGGTTGCGTGGCAAACGCTGGTTATCGGACTGGCTGGCATTGGGCTGCTGTCGAGTGCAGCGGCGGTTGTGAACCACGTGGTTGACCATAAAATTGACAGTCAGATGGCACGGACTTACAACCGGCCGGTGGCAAAAGGAAAGGTCAGTGGGGTGAAAGCCCTGACATTTGCCTTTGTGATGGCGTTGCTTGGTACGCTGCTGCTTGCTGTTTACATCAATGTGCTGACCGCCGTGCTGACGCTGGCCAGTCTGGTGGGTTATGCGGTGGTGTATACCATGTTTCTGAAACGCGCTACGCCACAGAATATTGTGATTGGTGGTCTCGCCGGTGCAGCGCCACCGCTGCTCGGGTGGACCGCAGTGACCGGTGAAATTCATTCACATGCCCTGTTGCTGGTACTGATTGTTTTTACCTGGACCCCGCCACATTTCTGGGCTCTGGCCATTCATCGTGAAAAAGAATATGCCAAGGCAAAGGTGCCCATGTTGCCGGTGACACATGGCGTGAGTTTTACCAAAACCTCGGTCCTGCTCTATACCATCTTATTGTGCCTGGTCTGCCTGCTGCCGTACCTGACCGGTATGAGTCATCTGATTTATCTGTTTGGCTCAAGTGCCCTGAACGCCGGATTCATGTATTACGCGTGGAAACTAAAATTTGCTGCTGAGGCAAACACTGCCATGCAAACCTTTAAGTACTCTATCGTGCATCTCATGTTATTGTTTGTGGTATTGCTGGTTGACCATTACATTCCATACAGTTTATGAATCAGAAAACACTTGTCGGGCTGGTCGCGGTTGTCGCCCTTATCGTCGGTGTTGTCGGCGCTATCTATATTGCACCACCAACACCCGAAAATGCAGCATCGGCACCGCAAACGCAGCCGGATACTGACTATTTCAGCTATTATCCGGCACCGCGTGCACTCAGTGAGTTTATGCTGACAGCCCACACCGGTGAGCCTGTTAATAATGAGACGCTAAAGAATCAGTGGACGCTGATTTTTCTCGGTTACACGTTTTGCCCGGATATCTGTCCGACCACCATGGCAGAACTCAATCGCATTTATCCGCAGCTTCAGGAAATTACCAGCAAGTACCCTATCCGGGTGCTGTTTATCTCGGTCGATCCCAAGCGTGACAGTATAGAGCGGCTGGCACAGTACGTGGGCTTTTTTAATCCGGACTTTATGGCGGCCACGGGCGAGCACAGTGAATTGTTCCCACTAGCGCGTAGTCTGGGCATGATGTATGCCATCGCCGAAAGCACGGATAAGCCTGATTACCTGGTCGATCACAGTGCATCGGTTGTACTGGTTGATCCTGATGCACAGGTTGTCGGACGCTTTAAGCCGGTGCTGGCGCCGGGCAAGCTGGCCGTGGCAGACGGCGATCACATTCTTGCTGACATGCCGCAGATTGTCAGTAGCCGATAATGATCACTATCCGTCAGGCTTGTGCCAGTGATGGCGAGCAGGCTGTGTCGTTACTGATGACTGCCGCCGGGCCCTTACTAACCCGCATTTTTGGCAGCGGCAGTGACGAGCGTGCGCGCGCATTTCTGGGCGACAGTTGGAACCGTGCGACAGGGCAGTACGGGTTTGAAAATCACTGGGTGGCCGAGATTGACCATACCGTTTGCGGACTGGTGACGGCGTGGCATTCAGCACTGCCTGAGGGCTTTGACCGTGCCACCCTTGATGCGATCACCGCGCACTTTGGTCTGGATGAAGCGCTCGATGTCGTGCTGCGAAGCCAGCGCTACAGTGCGTCGCTGCAGCCACCAAAAGCTTCCGAGCTGGCTGTCGGGCATCTGGCGGTCAGTCAGGACGTGCGGCGTCAGGGGATTGCCAGCGCACTGATGCAGGCTATGGACGAGCTGGCTCGGTCACTGAAAAAACAATATCTGGTGCTGGACGTCGAGCAGCGCAACCAGACTGCGGTCGCATTTTATTGTCAGCTTGGCTTTGAACAGACCGCCCTTACCCCGCCTTTTCTCCATCTGCAAAAACGCCTTGCCTAGTTGGGGTACCGGCCGAGCTTGTCGGCAATAAAAAATGGCTGCGAATACCAGTAAAAGCGCCCGCCTGCCTGGTGGGACGGCGCCGTGCAGTTGATACGGGAACGTCCTGTCGGCAGGGTCTGGTCAAACGTGATGTGTAATGTCTTTGCTTTAACTTTAACCGGCAGCGTGTCGCCTTCATAGAAACAGGCAACGCGATCCAATGCCACATCATCGCCGGCAATGGTCAGCGTGATGGCTGAATCCAGCGTGCGGGTGGTGCGTTCGGGATCGCTAACCGAGGATGCCGACACTGGCATAGATAATGAATTCAGTTTGGTTTTCAGGGTGTCCAGCCGGGCATAGCGACCGGCCGCCGGGAAGCGCGGCAGTGCCGCGAAATCGCTCGATGTGCCGGCTGCGCCCGAGTGTTGTCCGAAACCGGTATAGCCTGCATCACTGACTTTTCTCGCCAGTGCGGCATTGTATTCGCCGAACGGATAGGCCAGATAACGCAGTGAGGTGCCGGTTTTGTCTTTCAATATGGCTTCGGCCTCGGTCACGTCGTTCCACACCCGTGTCAGCCACGCTGCGTCATTTTCACCCGGCTTTTTCTCCAGCATGTGGATATGGTCAAGCGTATGATTTGCGAATGTGGCACCATGTTCCTGCATTTCATTTACCTGCGCCCAGCTTAGCTGTGACGGTGTGCGGTCAATCACCCCCGGATTAATAAAAATGGTGTACGGGAAACCGTATTGTTTAAGAATTGGATAGGCGTTGTGATAAATATTTTCATAGCCGTCATCAAACGTGATGACCACTGCGTTATCAGGCAGCGCGGTGCCCTCGCGCAGTGCCGTAACCACCTCAGGCAGGGGTAACACGGTGTGATGCTCAGCGAGATAGGCCATATGCTGCGCAAACTGCGCTGGCGCGATGCTGGTGCTGGCTGGTGTGTCTGTTGCAACATGATGATAAAGCAGCATGGCTGCACTGGGAGGCAGTTCGCCTGCGAAGGCCGGAGACGCGAGACTCAGCAACAGCGCTGCAGCGCGCTTTATTCGTAACCAACTCATGATAGACTTCTTCCTTCTTTAACTGCGCACAGTAAGCGTCTCACCACCAAATGACAAGTACAAGTCTCACAGACCGGACGGCACATAAGCACATGCTGGCGCTCGCGCTGCCCATGATCCTGGCCAATATTACCACGCCACTGCTTGGTCTGGTTGATACGGCGGTGCTTGGCCACATGGATTCATCGGCGATGCTGGCAGGCGCGTCAGTCGGTGCGCTTATTCTTACCCAGATCTATTGGGTGTGTGGATTTTTACGCATGTCTGCCACCGGGTTAAGTGCCCAGGCTCGCGGTGCGCAGTCAGACGCCGTGACACAGTCGGCAGCGGTGCTCTATCAGTCGATGAGTATCGCCATGTTACTTGGTCTGGCAGTTTTGTTGCTGCAATGGCCGATACTGCAAACCGGGCTGCTGCTCGCGTCGCCGGCGGATGCCGTAGCCAGTCATCTGACAGCGTATTTTTCTGTCCGGGTCTGGGGTGCGCCGGCAGCCATGGCAAATCTGGTGCTGGTCGGCTGGCTGGTGGGACAGCAGCAGACCCGAACGGTACTGGCAATACAAATTGTTGGCAATGTACTAAATGCGGCGCTGGATGTGCTGCTGGTTTATGGCTTCGACATGTCGGTTGGCGGGGTGGCGCTGGCCAGTGTTACCGCAGAATACACCATGGCGGTGATGGCGCTGGTCATCGCCCTGAAAAAATGTCATGGCATTGCGCCTGATCCTGCCTGGTTTAATCGCGCGGCCCGCAAGGTACTGTTTGCATTAAACGGCAATATGCTGCTGCGAAATCTGGCATTGCAGCTGTGCCTGGCATTTCTTACCCTGAAGGGTGCCAGGCTGGGCGAGGTGCCGGCCGCGGTGAATGCGGTACTGATGCAGTTTTTTGTCCTCATAGCGCTGGGACTGGATGGTATCGCTTACGCGGTAGAGGCGCTGGTGGGCGAAGCGAAAGGGGCCAGAGATGAGCGGCTTATCACGGAGCATACCCAGCGCGGCCTTATCTGGTCATCGGGCTTCGCGGTGGCGTATTCGGCGGTATTTTTTGTGTTTGGTGATGTGATTATTGCGCTGCTCACTGAGCATAAGGCAATCCATGAGGCGGCGGGAGCGTATTTGCCTCTGATGGTGCTGTTGCCACTGGTCGGGCACTGGTGCTTTTTGTTTGATGGGGTCTTTGTTGGGCTAACCCGTTCCGCTGCAATGCGCGATACCATGCTGTTTAGCGCGCTGGTGATTTACTTTCCCGTCTGGTGGCTGACAGCGGAGCATGGCAATGTGGCGCTGTGGTATGCCCTGCTTGCTTTTCTGCTGGCACGCGGTGTGTCACTGGGTGTCGTGTTTGTCCGGCTCAAACGCCGGCACGCGCTGTGCTGATCAGCGTTTTTTTCCTGATGGTGGCTTTAATCCGCTAAAGCGGCTGATGAAAATGCCGGCGTATCCCCACATCGCCAGCACGAAGCCTACGGTGAGTAACATCAGCGAGACGACATAAAAGGCAATGTGCAGATCGCCTGCACTAAGCAATAGCAGCGCGCCGGGCGCAAATAGTAGCAGCCCGGCTTTAAAGCGCTGCCAGCTTCGTAATACATCCATGGTATGTCGGCTTAGTAGTAAGAATGCTCTCCGGCCTGGTGCTCGGTTGCATCACGTACCCCTGTCAGTTCGCCGGCAAACTGTTCCAGCATTTGCTTCTCAATGCCGTCTTTCAGGGTCACATCAACCATTGAGCAGCCATTACAACCGCCACCAAACTGCAGTACCGCAAAACCATCCTCAGTAATTTCAACCAGCATGACCTGACCACCATGATTGGCAAGCTGCGGGTTGATTTCTGTCTGAATGAGATAGTTAACACGCTCTACCAGCGGCGCATCGTCAGCCACTTTTTTGGCTTTGGCATTCGGGGCCTTCAGGGTAAGTTGTGATCCCATCTGGTCGGTTACAAAGTCAATTTCTGCTGCTTCCAAAAACGGCGCACTTTCTTCATCCACCACGGCATCGAAACCATTAAACGGAAGACGGATGTCGTTATCTTCGACAGCGTCAGGTGGACAATATGACACACCGCACTCAGCAGAGGAGGTACCCGGGTTTACGACGAACACCCGAATATTTGTGCCAGATTCTTGTTTTTCCAATAACTTAACAAAGTGAGCTTGTGCTTCTTCTGATATAGTAATCATCAACAAGTCCTACTAATTACGAATGTGGGACTATGATAACAAATTTACTTGAGTAAAGCAGTCAAGTATTACAAGGATTTCAAAATACACCGGAACGTCGACAAAACAACAAGAAACAACAGGAAGATTATGGCTCATCCACGACCCTTACGTTTACGCCGTCGCATTCTGCGATCGCTCCTCATGTCCGTTCTCTTTTTTTACAGCGCCGTGTCGCTGGCGGTTACCGTCAGTGCCGATACAGGTGGTCGCCCTACTACCGACTATCTGCCCGCTGATGTGACTTATGACCCTGCGATTCCTACCCCGGAATCTGTACTAGGGGCGCAGGTAGGCGAATGGCACGTCCGTCATGACCAACTGGTGAACTACATGTACCGGCTGGCTGAAGCATCTGACCGAGTGACCATTGAGGAAACCGGGCGTACCCATGAAAACCGTCCGCTGTTGCTGCTAACCATTACCGCGCCACAAAACCGCGACAAACTTGAGTCGCTGCGCCAGAAAAATGTAGCAGCGTTTAACGGTGAAGCCACCGTAAGTGACGATGATCCGCTGGTGTTTTACCTCGGCTACAGTATTCACGGTAACGAACCATCAGGTGCTAATGCGTCACTGCTGATTGGCTACTACCTTGCCGCTGCACAGGGTGATCGCATCGACGCCCTGCTGGATAACAACATTGTGTTGCTGGATCCTTCTTTCAACCCGGATGGCCTGTCACGGTTTGCGCAATGGGCGAACATGCATAAGGGCAAACAGCTGGTCTCAGATCCGCAAACCCGGGAGCATGAGGAAGGCTGGCCATCAGGGCGCACCAACCATTACTGGTTTGATTTAAACCGCGACTGGCTATTGCTGACTCACCCTGAGTCGCAGGCGCGCATTCATCAGTTTCATCACTGGCGTCCACATGTGCTCACTGACCATCACGAAATGGGCACAAACAGTACGTACTTTTTCCAGCCCGGGGTGCGTTCTCGTAAAAATCCGATCACGCCTGACGGTAACGTGACCCTGACCGAAGCCCTCGCGGAATATCACGCCAGGGCATTCGATAAAAACGGCAGACTGTATTACTCCGAAGAAAGCTTTGACGATTTCTACGCAGGGAAAGGGTCAACCTACCCTGATTTGCACGGCAGTATCGGCATCCTGTTTGAGCAGGCGAGCAGCCGCGGACACCTGCAGGACTCTATCAACGGTCCTTTGGCATTTGCCGATACCATTCAGAACCATGTGACAACCACCCTGAGCACCATCGAAGGGTCGCTGGCCAATAAACCTGCTATTCTGAGTTACCAGAACCGCTTTGTGAAAGACACCGCCAAAGCCGCGAAAGACGATGATACGGCGGGTTATCTGGTTAAGCGTACAGCTGACCATGGCCGCTTTGATGCGATGCTGGCGCTGCTCGAACAACACCAAATCCGTTTCGACGTGGTCAGCAGTAATACTGAGATTGACGGCTTTCGCGTCAGTGCTGGTGAGGCCGTTTATATCCCCTTACAGCAACCGCAGTATCGTCTGATCAAGTCGCTGTTCTCTACCCAGACATCGTTTGAGAACAATACGTTCTACGACGTGTCTACCTGGCATATTGGCTATGCATTTAACCTGGACTACCAGGCGGTAGACAGCCGTGACGGCCGCAAAGTGAAAACCGCCACCAATGCCATGCTGAATACCACCTCACCCAGTGGTGCAGTTGACAATACAGCCTATGCTTATGCCATCGAATGGTATGACTATCGTGCGCCCGCCGCCCTGCAGATGCTGCTGGAGCATGGCGTAACGGCACGGACTGCCGGTAAAGCCTTTACCGGAGTACTGAGCAACGGCAACACGCATGACTTTGCCCGTGGCACGGTGGTTATTCCCAGCGGGCTGGCCCAGCCGGATAACCTGGCTGAGCTGCTTGCAGATGCTGAAGCCAGCTACCAGGTTCGGGTATATTCGATGAAGACCGGTCTGACGCCATCAGGGATTGATCTTGGCAGTCGCAACATGGAGCCGGTCAGTCTGCCAAATATCATGCTGGTGGGCGGTGAAGGCACCAGCGAGTATGAAATTGGTGAGCTCTGGCATTATCTGGATACGCGGGTTGGCGTACCAGCCAGTCTTGTGGAGAAGCACCGTCTTGGTCGCGTGAACCTGTCTGATTACACGCACATTATCCTGTCATCGGGCCGGTACAACGACTTGTCCGACGAGGTCACAGATGCGTTATCAGCCTGGGTGAAAGCGGGTGGTGTACTGATTGGGCAAAAATCGGCCCTGCGCCTGTTTTCAGAAAAAGGCTGGCTGGATATTGATATTGCCGACCGCGATACCATCGACAGTGCGTTTGACACCTCCACCATGCGCTATGAGGACCGTGACGATCTGTATGCCCGTAAACTGGTCGCCGGCTCGGTTTACGAGGCGTCGATAGATACCTCACATCCGCTGTTCTTTGGCTATCAGTCAGATACGCTGCCGATGTTCAAAACCAGCAACATGATTGTGACCAGCAACAATTCACCATTTACTACGGTTGCGCGTTATACACCGACGCCTCTGATGGCTGGCTACAGCGCGCCTGAACTGCAAAAGCTGATTGGCGATACGACCGCCGTCGTTGCCGAGCGCAAAGGCCGTGGTGTGGTCATCGGTTTTACCGATAATACCCAGTTCCGCGGTTACTGGTATGGCACCAGTAAACTGATGGCCAATGCCATTTATCAGTCTGCGCTGATCCGCTGACACTACGCCGGGAGATCAGTCTGATCTCCCGGCATGTATGGCCGTTTTGCTGGTGTTATCGCCATCACCCAGACTTCAATGCGGATGTGTTTGTAAGTTTGCCTGAGCAGACCGGCAAGCACATCGGCTGTGATACCTGTGGTCATCACGTCATCGATAATGGCCACATGCCTGCCACAACAATCAAAGAATCTGCGGTCATACGCCGGATTGAGCGAGTACACCGCGCGGGTTGCGCTGAGTCGCTGATGACGGTTAAGGCTGTGCTGCGGCCGGCCCCGGGTACGCCACGCCCAGTCAGCGATAACCGGAACCCGGGTTTTTTCATTGATTGCACAAGCTATCTCGCGTGCCTGATTATACTGGCGGGAGAGATAGCGCCCCGCGTACAGCGGTACCGGCAGTAATACGTCCGGCAACGGACAGTTTCGCCTGCTCAGCATACTGTCGGCAAACCAGTGTCCAAGCAATCGCGCAATTGCCGGCTTATGCCGAAACTTCATGCTGTGTATTAACGGGATAAACGGCCATTCATACCAGCCGAGCGCATACAGCGCTTCCAGCCGGGCATGCCGGACCTGACGTGCGACCAACGGCCGTCGTAACAGGTTGATATCGCCGGGCGTGTCTGAAAACAACTGGCTATCGGCCCTGCACCAGCGGCAAAGCGGCTCAGCGCTGGCCTGATGGCACAACAGACAGGATAAACTCGGTAGTCGCCACCGACGTAATAACTGGCGCCAGGCTGTCATTTCGTCTTCGTCAGGATATTGCGCAGAGATTGCAGCATGCTACACTACCGCCGGTTTTTTATGAGGACGCTATTGTGACACCATCGCACAGCTCGTCATCCCTTGTCAGCCGGTCAATGGGTACAGGCCCGGATCTGGTTTTTCTGCACGGTTGGGGCATGAATAGCGGTGCTTTTTCCTCATTTACCCCCTTACTCGACCACGCTTACCGAATCACCCTCATCGACTTACCCGGATTTGGTAACAATGCCGCGCATGTGCCATCGCCTTACACGCTGGCGTCACTGACAGACAGTGTGTCTGCTCTTATCCCTCAGGGCAGTGTGGTTGCGGGCTGGTCACTCGGTGGCATGGTGGCGCAGGAACTGGTAAAAACGCGTCAGGATATTCGTGCGCTGGTAACCATCGCGTCCTCGCCACGGTTTGTGGCCGGCCAGTGCTGGCCCGGCATATCGCCTGATCTGCTGGCCCAGTTTGAAGACCAGTTAGAGCATGATTATAAAAAAACCATCGAGCGGTTTCTTGCGATACAGGCGATGGGCAGTGCAACCGCACGTCATGATATCAAAGCGATTCGCACTGCAATAGAAGGGTTCCCGTCGCCCAGTCCACAGGCGCTTCAGGCCGGGCTGCGCATCCTCGGACAGGCGGATCAGCGTGACTGGGTAGGCCGTCTGTCGGTGCCGACACTGCGCATTTTTGGCCGTCTGGACTCGCTGGTACCAACCAGTGCGATTGATCGTATGTGTGAACTCCACCCACAGGCAGATACCGTGGTGTTGCCTCATGCGTCCCATGCACCGTTTATCTCCCATCCCGAGCAAACCGCCAGCATCCTCGATAAGTTTATTGCCGCGCTGTAAGCGACAAACGCGGGATGACGATGCCGGCCCGATCATTCAGGGCTTTAAATTTGCCCCGATTTGATTAATAATTAAACACAAGGTATGAGGTAAGGTAGGGTAGCAGTATGCCCAGTACAATCGACAACGGTATAAACAGCGCCATTGCGTCTGGTCTGTATGGCCTGAATTCGGCCAGCAAAGGCATAGAACAGGCATCGCTTAATATCGCCCAGCGGACCACCCAGCAGAACCCGGCTGAAACTGGCCCTGCTGCGTTGCTTAAAGAGGCGTCGGCAGACGGGCTGGAAAACCTTAAGGGCACGCTGCCGCAGCCGGCAGGTAACCTGACCTCGGATTTAGTTTCTTTACAGGTGAACGGGATCAATGCCCAGGCGTCAGCGAAGGTGCTGGACACGGCGTTTGATACCGTTGGCACCATCATTGATACCCTGGCCTGAGCGAACTGATACGCGATGAACATTGTCACCCCCATCCCAACAACGCTGGTGATGCCTACCGCCAACCCGAATACGGAGTCGGCGCGGCGGGACAATGTACTGCGTGAAACTATTCCGCAATCAGCTGAAGCCGATCAAAGCTCATCACAAAAAGGGCTGGGCTCAGACACTGAGCGGGCACGCACCCCGGGGCAGCAGCCTGCGCCCCTGACCTACGAACGTCCACAGATTCAGTCTGGTGCCGGCCAGCTTAGTCAGTCGCTCGGCGGCGACGACAGCGCAGATAAAGACAATGCAAGCGACGAAAGTGCCGGTAAACAAGCCGCACAGGAGCAGCAGCGCGAGGCGGTTCAGCAGGAAGTCGAAGAACTCAAGGCGCGCGATCAGGAAGTGCGCACTCATGAACAGGCACATGCTGCTGTGGGTGGCCAGTATGCAGGTTCACCACAGTATGAATTCACGCAGGGGCCGGACGGCCGTCGTTATGTAACCGACGGTGAGGTGTCGATTGATATTTCTGAAGCACAGACGCCAGAACAGACACTTAAGAAAATGCAGCAGGTACGCTCGGCAGCACTGGCGCCGGCACAACCGTCTTCGCAGGACTTAAAAGTTGCCGCTGAGGCGGGACAAAAAGCGTTTGAGGCGCGTCTGGAAATTGCTGAAAAACGCCAGCAGGCGGTATCAGACAGCGCAACACAAACGCCCGACGCGTCAACCATTACTACTCCTTCACTGGACGACATTGTTGATCGTCAGCAGGTTTCACCGCCGACCCGCGCGCTGGATGATGCTATTCTGTCGGCGCAGGATGCCATTCGGGAAGATAACGCAGCGCAGCGTCAGGGCGGGCGCCGTTCACTGGAGATAGGTCCGGAGATGGCCGGTCGGATTTCGGTGATCCAGCGTGCGTATAATGCCGCGGTGACGCCGGCAAGCGCTGGCTTCCAGGCCAGCGCCTGAGCGCATTTCGTTTACTTGCCTTTAGCCTTGGCAAAGGCATCTGCAAACGCATTCCCCATTGCACTGTTTCCCGGTTGTGAAGACGGGCGCGCAGCATGTTTTCGGCCCGATGCTTTTTCGCCAGATGCAGAACCTCCTTTCCCTTTCTGGCCTGAACGCGGTTTTTGCTGACCGGACTGGCTACCGGGCTCATCCTGCAGGCGCATGCTGAATGAAATACGTTTGCGCGCTACATCAACCTCAATCACCTTCACCTTCACAATGTCGCCGGCTTTGACGACATCACGCGGATCAGAGATGAATTTGTCGGTCATCGCAGAAATGTGTACCAGACCGTCCTGATGGACACCAACGTCAACAAACGCGCCAAAATTCGCCACATTGCTGACAACCCCCTCCAGGATCATGCCCGGCACTAGGTCTTTAATGGTTTCTACTCCTTCTTTGAAGGCGGCAGTTTTAAACTCAGGACGCGGATCGCGACCCGGTTTATCCAGCTCTTTGAGGATATCCCGCACAGTAGGCAGACCAAACTCGTCGCTGGTGAAAGTGTCTGGCGAGAGCGTTTTCAACAGCGCGGTATTGCCGATGAGATCATTAACCGCGACCTGGGTGGTGTCGACGATTTTATCGACCACAGGATACGCTTCCGGGTGAACCGCCGAGGCGTCCAACGGGTTTGTACCATTCACGATGCGCAGGAAGCCGGCGGCCTGTTCGAAGGCTTTAGGGCCCAGGCGCTCAACACTCAGCAGGCCCTTTCTGTCTTTGAACGCACCATGGGCGTCACGAAAGGCGACGATATTATGCGCCAGCGTGCGGTTAAGTCCGGATACATAGCTAAGCAGTGCCGGCGATGCGGTATTCAGGTCAACACCGACGGCGTTTACGCAGTCCTCAATCACATGATCAAGTGACTTACCCAGCAGGCTCTGATTGACATCGTGCTGATACTGGCCAACGCCAATGGCTTTGGGCTCAATTTTTACCAGCTCAGCCAGGGGATCCTGCAGACGACGGGCAATCGACACGGCGCCTCGCAGCGAAACATCAAGATCAGGCAATTCGTTCGATGCCAGTTCGGAGGCAGAGTACACCGACGCCCCCGCTTCGCTGACCATGATTTTCTGTGCACTGATGTCGCTGTTTGCCTTCAGCATTTCTGCGACAAGCTTGTCGGTTTCACGGGATCCTGTGCCGTTCCCAATACTGATCAGCTCAACCTTATGCTGTTTGCACAGCGTTGCCAGCGTGCGCATAGATTTGTCCCACTGATTCTGCGGTGCGTGGGGATAAATCGTGTTGGTTGCTACCACTTTGCCCGTGGCATCGACAATGGCCACTTTAACGCCCGTACGCAGACCCGGGTCCAGTCCCATTGTTACCTTCGCGCCCGCGGGTGCGGCCATCAGCAGGTCATTGAGGTTCTTCGCAAACACATTGATGGCTTCTTCTTCAGCGCGTTCTCTTAGGCTGGCAAACAGCTCGGTTTCCATGTGCAGCGAAATTTTGATGCGCCATGCCCACTGTACCACCTGCGCCAGATAAGCGTCGCCCGGACGTCCCTGCTGACGAATGTCGTAGTGATCGGCAATGATTTGCTCGCACTGTGACGGGCCCGTGTTATCTTCCTGCCCGGGGTCGGCATCAATGTGGATGTGCAGCATACCTTCGTTGCGCCCCCGGAACATGGCCAGAGCCCGGTGTGACGGTACGCCCTTGTATTTTTCATTATGGTCAAAATAATCTTTGTATTTAACCGCGTCCTGCTCTTTGCCTGGTGCCACTTTACTGACGACAAAGGCATGATTAATCAGGTAGTGTCTGATTTTTGCCAACAGCCCGGCGTCCTCGGCGAAGCGTTCTATCAGAATATACCGGGCACCTTCGAGTGCCTTTTTCTCATCATCAACGCCGGCATCGGCATTAATGAAAGCCCTGGCTTCGTCTTCTGGTACCAGTGACGGATCAGCAAACAGTTTATCTGCTAGCGGCTCCAGGCCGGCTTCAATCGCTATCTGACCTTTGGTCCGACGGCGCGGTTTATACGGCAGGTAAAGATCTTCGAGCGTGGTTTTGCTGTCTGCGCCAAGCAGCTGGGATTTCAGCGTGTCGGTGAGTTTACCCTGCTCATCAATCGACTTGATGATGACCTGACGGCGATCCTCGAGTTCACGCAGATAGGTTAGCCGCTGTTCGAGCGTACGCAACTGGGTATCGTCAAGGCCCTGGGTAGCTTCTTTTCTGTAGCGGGCAATAAACGGGACTGTCGCACCTTCGTCCAGCAGAGCGACGGCAGCTTCAACCTGCGCCGGTTTAACGGCAAGTTCCTGGGCAATTTTTTCTAAAATCATAAGAGTCTGTTGAGAAAATGTCAGTGTATGTTGCTGAAACCAGCATTAGCAGAAGATGGTTACAGATGAATTGCAAACAAGTGGCCAGAGTATATCACTGTTGGCCTGCGACGGAATAAGATTAACGTCACAGGCGGTCATCTGTCTCATACCAGATGCGGTTGATGAGCCATTCATGCTGACCAGCCTCGGTTTTCACCAGTACCTCGTCATCCTGTTGTTTGCCAACCAGTGCGCGGGCCATCGGCGAGTCTATTGAAATGTAATCCTTGCGGCCGAAAATTTCGTCATAGCCTACCAGTCGCAGTGTCAGTGTCCGGCCCGTGTCGTCTTCAATTTCTACCCACGCGCCGAAAAACACCTTGCCTTCCTGCTCAGGGCTGTAATCAACCACCTTCAGGTATTCGAGGCACTTACGCAGATAACGCACACGCCGGTCAATCTCGCGCAGTTTCTTTTTGTTGTACTGATAGTCTGCATTTTCGCTGCGATCACCTAAGCTGGCCGCCCAGGTTACCTTGCGCGTGATTTCGGGGCGTTCATCCCGCCACAGCACATCCAGTTCATTACGCAGGCGGTTGTAACCGCTGCGTGTAATCAGAGGGGTTTTCACAGTGTTCGCGTCCGATAATCAGAAAAACCTATAAATAGTTGGGATTACAGGAAAAAAAGCAATATATTAGATAAAAAGTATGCAATGGCTAATGGGTTATCACCCGTGGACGATAACATGCAATGTGCCGCAGATGTACTGCGCCACAGGAATGTTTTTTATTTGGAACGAAAACCTTTTTCGTCCGGTCATAGTAAAAGCATATAGTCACCTTAAATGGCAGAGCCTGATAATGCACGACGAACTGACAAAAAACGGTGTGAGTCGCAATCGCACTGGCGCTTACGCGACCAGCGCGACGCTATTCGGCTTTCTGTTATTTTTAACCGGGGCGATTCTGGTTCTGGTGGGGATGCTGGATATTCTGGTGCGCATAGACAGTCTGCGAACGGCACTCTACCTGGTAATTGGCCTGGCGATGTATAAACTGGGCCATTCTATCCTTAATCATTTTGCTACGCTGCGAACCGAGCGTGAACGTAGAAAAAGCCACGCACGCTAAGGTATGCTGAGTGAGTGTTGATTCACTCTCGCTATATCGCACTTATTAGTTGAAACATCCCGTTCTATCCAGCGTCTGCTTATCACAAATTATTCCTAAAACGGGGCTGCCTGTCCCAGCGAATTTTTCTCGCTGAACTATACTTACAGTGATTCGGAAGAATTGCCTACGACGAATAACCCGGATAGCGATTCGGGTAACGTGCCAGACACATCGTGCGTGTCATTGCACGTAGGGAAAAGGTGAGCAGGGATTACGCTGTGCCAATAAAAAAGCCGACGTTACACCGTCGGCTTTTGCTTGTCTGAAAGACCGCTTAGTCTTCGCTGGTCTCGTCTGAACTATCCGCGTCGTTATCTACAACTTCCAGCAGCTCCACATCAAAGATCAGTGTAGAGTTAGGCGTGATAGCGCCCTGAGCGCGCATGCCATAGGCCAGGTCAGCCGGGATATGGAAGCGGTATTTCGCACCTTCTTTCATCAGCTGCACACCTTCCGTCCAGCCTGAGATAACCCGGTTAAGCGGGAATACGGCTGGTTCGCCACGAGAATAAGACGAATCGAACTCAGTGCCGTCAATCAGTGTGCCGCGATAGTGCACTTTCACCGTATCTTCTGCAGCCGGGCTGTCACCTTCACCCGCTTCAAGCACTTCATACTGAAGACCTGATTCAGTGGTCACTACGCCCTCACGCTTGGCGTTCTCAGCCAGGTAGGCTTCACCCTGGGCTTTATTCTCTTCAGCCTGCACCTGCGCCATTTCCTGTTGCTTGGCGCGCAGCGCCTGTTCGCCCTGCTGTGCAAACTGCTGAATTTCCTGCTGTGTAAATTTCAGCGTGTCATTCATGCCATCTTCAAAACCCTGTCTGAGCGCGGCCTGATCCATCGGGCTACCCAGTTGCTCTTGTTGCTGAGCGCGCTGTTGCACGAACAGGCCCATGCTGGCGCCCATCGCGTACGCTTGTTTCTGTGCGTCGGTCATTTGCTCGGCTGCCATTTCCGTGCTGGCATTATTGCCTGCTGTTTTGCTTTCAGCGTTATCAGTTTGAGGCTGGCATGCGAACAAACCCAGCGCGGCGACAGTCGATAAAGCGACTAGCGACTTTTGCATATACGTCTCCATTTGTGATTTTTGACTTCGTGCGACATTTTATAAAAGGGCCCGTTGGGGGCGTCCCGTCGCGATAGGTCAGCGTCGAATTCCATGCTATGGTAAACGCAGCAGACCTAAAGCGAAACCCATTTGATTATGTTTAAGCCGCATTTGTTCCGTTCGATAGGGTTACTCATCGTAGCGATTGGGGGACTCAGCGGGTGTACGGTGCCCGATACCACCCCCGTCAAAGTATGGCGATACGTTGAAGACGGCGCCTATGCCGCGGATATTTCCGGCGACGGCGAGCTTGTCGTTGTCAGTGGTGTGCAAAACGGCATCAATGTCTGGCAGGTGGGTCAGGAAACACCACTGTATCAGTGGGCGCATCAGGGTGAAGGCAATAATCAGGTTGTATCGCTGCATATCGCTGCCGACAAATCGGTTGTGGTGACGTCGGACCGCGAGGCCTTTGCATTATGGAGCATGGAGACCGGTGAGCCAGTCGGGTTCTGGCGCATCGACGAGTCATCGATACGGGATGTGGCCGTCAGCAATCAGGGACGGGGGATCCTGGTGGCACGTTCCTCGGGTCGGATTATGTTCTTTGAGCCGGAAACACTGCGACGCCTCGAGTTTATGGGGCATCAGGAGAAAGTGAACAGTATCGATATTTCTCCGAATGGGAAATATGCCCTGTCTGGCGGGAATGACTACACCGCCTACCTTTGGAGTACCGAAACCGGCCAGATCATTCATACCTTTACCCATCCTACCCGTGTAACAAAAGTCGCGCTGGACGATCAGGGCCGTTATGCGTTTACGGCTGGCAGTCAGGACAAATCTCAGATTTGGGATATTCAAACAGGTGAACCGGTCAGCCAGTTGCAGTATATTGCGCGCCAGAAAATTTTTACCGATGCTGTATTTTCTGAAGACGGTAAATACTTACTTACCGGCTCGCCCTCAAGACAAGTTTACTTATGGGACGTGAAAACCGGGGAAAAAGTAGAAGCCTGGCAGGTCGCTGTGCGCGAATCCTCGCCGATGCCCACGGCCGTTGTGTATGGCGTTGGTTTTGCCGGTGATGACCACATCATTACCCAGAGCAGCAGCGGACTTGCGGAATTATGGAAACGTCACAATGAGTAAACATTCAGTAACCGATTCAGATGCACTGGCCAGTGCGCTGGCTGAAATTGAAGAGCTGCAGACCAAAGTGGCTTTTCAGGAACATACTATCGACGCGCTCAACGACGCGCTGGCGGCGCAGCAAAAACAGCTGGATGATGTCACGTTTAAGCTAAAACATGTGATTGACCGGGTGAAAAGTATCCAGCCGTCGAATATCGCCAGACAGTCAGAAGAAACGCCGCCACCGCACTATTGACCGGGGGCGGTGGTTTAATCTGCCTGGTCGCGAGTGTCAGCCAATGACACAGGGCAGGCTATTCAGGTTTGAAGACACCAATCACGTTTTCATTCTGACGTGACACCTTCGCAATGCGCTCATCCGCCTGCGACTCTGCATAACCGCACGCCACACACTCCAGTTTTTCCACATTGTTCTCAAAATACAGAGAGATGGTGTCCAATGCCTTGCACTTAGGGCAGGTCGCCCCGGCGACGAAGCGTCGTTTTAACCGTTTTGACATACTGCAAAGTTACCTGTCTGAAGCGCAGAAAAGGATCTGCGGCGAATATGTTTCAGTGAATGTTAAATTATACAGATTTCACGCGGCTTTGATCAGTCTTGGATATTATTGAACCCGTGAGATTTGTTATCATAACGCCTTTGTGTGAGTTAACCCGCGGGAAGGTATGATAAAACTCAGTGAAGTGAGTCTGATGCGAGGCAGTAAATTACTGCTTGATGGCGCATCAGCGCAGGTGTTTCCGGGTCATAAAGTAGCGCTTATCGGCAGTAATGGCTGCGGGAAGTCCAGCCTGTTTGCATTACTGCGGGGAGAACTGTCTCTCGACGCCGGTGACTGCCGCGTGCCGGATGACTGGCGAATTGTCAGTGTGGCGCAGGAAACGCCCGCAACAGACCGCTGTGCCATTGACTATGTGATTGATGGTGACCGACATCTGAGAGCCCTGCAGGCTCAACTCAAAGACGCTGAATCACGCGAGGATGGAGAAGCCATTGCATTAATCCACGGTCTGCTCGACACCGCCGGCGCGTACGACGTGGACGCCCGGGCTGCCACCATTCTGGCCGGTCTGGGGTTTTCAACTGCGCAACTGTCCTCGCCGGTCTCTGACTTTTCTGGCGGCTGGCGCATGCGACTGAATCTGGCGCAGGCACTGTTGTGCCCGTCTGATTTACTGTTGCTGGATGAACCAACGAACCACCTCGATCTGGATGCTGTTATCTGGCTGGAAAAGTGGCTGCAGCGCTACACCGGCACGCTGTTGCTGATCTCCCACGATAAGGCCTTTATTGACAATACGGTGTCGACCATTATCAGCGTGGAAAACAGGCAACTGGTTTCTTACACCGGTAACTACTCGTCGTATGAAACGCAGAAGGCCGAGCGCGAGCGTCAGCAGAACATTGAGTTTGAGAAACAGCAGGCGAAAATTGCCCATCTCGAATCGTTTATTACCCGTTTCAAGGCCAAGGCCAGTAAAGCCAAGCAGGCGCAAAGCCGGATTAAACAGCTTGAACGGATGGAAACGCTGCTGCCTGCGCATGCCACCAGTCCGTTCAGTTTTGTGTTTGCTGAGCCCCCTGCGTTACCTAATCCGCTGGTGCAGATGGAACATGTGCAACTGGGCTATGGCGATCACATTGTGCTCAATGAAGTTAAGCTGAATCTGGTTCCGGGCAGCCGTATCGGTCTGCTGGGCCGCAACGGTCAGGGTAAATCGACCCTGATTAAGCTGCTGGCCGGTGAGCACGCACCCAAACAGGGGACGTTTACTACTGCGAAAGGCCTTCGGGTAGGTTATTTTGCCCAGCATCAGCTGGAAACGCTGGATCCCAAAGCGTCAGCACTGCTTCACCTTCAGCGTATTGATGGCAAAGCCACGGAACAGCAACTGCGTGATTTCCTGGGCGGCTTTGGTTTTCATGGTGATGAGGCGCTGTCGTCAGTGGCACCGATGTCAGGCGGCGAAAAAGCGCGCCTGGTACTGGCGCTGATTGTCTATCAGAAGCCCAATTTGTTGCTGTTGGACGAACCGACCAACCACCTTGACCTGGAAATGCGCCATGCCCTGAATATGGCACTGCAGGGATTCAGTGGTGCTATGGTGCTGGTGTCGCACGACCGTTTCCTGCTGAGTGCGGTGTGCGAGGACTTTTATCTGGTTGACGCAGGCCGGGTGGGACCGTTTGACGGCGATTTGGACGATTACCGTGACTGGATCCTGGCACAGCAAAATCAGGCGGTACCGGCCGCAGGCGCCGACGCTCGACCGAAAGAAGACAAAAAAGCACAAAAGCGACGTGAAGCGGAATTTCGCCAGCAGGTATCACCTATCCGAAAGGCGCTCGAGAAACACGAAAAACAAATGGACAAGCTGAATGAGCAGCTGCAGACCATTGAGCATAGCCTGTCAGACACCACATTGTACGAAGACAGTCGTAAGCAGGAATTAATGACCCTGCTGGATGAACAGGCAGCACTGCGCACACAACTTGAAGAGCATGAAGCGGCGTGGCTTGAGCAACAGGAAGCGCTCGAAGCAGCACGGGAGGCGTTCAGTGTCGAAGGTTGATTTGTCTGCCGCCGCGTTCTGGGATTACAGTGTGTCGGTGTATACCCGGTCTGATGTTGCTGCACATGCCTTAAGTCTGCAGGATAATCACGGGGTCAATGTCAATCTGCTGTTGCTGCTTTGCTGGTGCCTGGAGAACGGCGTTGTGCTCAATCTGAAGCAGTTTTCAGACCTGCGCGCAGCAATTGCAGACAGCGAGTCGGCGTTGCAGCAGCACCGTGTGCAGCGTCGTCAGGCGCACCCGGACAACGGCGGAAACCAGGCCGACTATGAGGTCTTAAAAGCGCAGGAGCTGGTGCTGGAACGTGAGCAGCAGGCTCAACTGGTCAGTGCGCTGGAGCAGCTTGATAAGGTTGTCATACCGTCGGCGTCGTCAGGCGGCATCATGAATGCCAGCGTTGCGGCCTTTATTCATTCTTATCAAATCCGGGACAGTGAGGCTGCACGGCGTCATCTGTCAGTGATTGTGTCATTGTTGTAACAGGGGAATTCCACCTACTATGAGTCAGTCATCCCGTGCCCATGGCCGCATTATTGCCAGCACCTTTCGAGCACCGAAGTGGGCATCAAACCGTCATATTCAGACTATCTGGCCGCGTTTTATCCAAAAGCGTTTGCCCTTGTCCTACCGGATGGAACGACTGACGCTGCCGGACAATGACTTTGTGGATGTGGCGTTTGGCCCTCAGCCTGACAAGCCTACCGGGGTGGTGGCAATGTTCCATGGCCTTGAGGGCAGTATCCGGTCGCACTATGCCCACGACATGATGGCGACACTGTCTCATCAGGGCTGGCAGGTTGCTATGATGCACTTTCGCGGATGTTCAGGCGAACCCAATCGCAATGCCCGCGCCTACCACAGCGGTGAAACTGAAGATCCAATTTTCTTTCTTGAGTGGCTGCAAAAACGTTACCCGGGCATTCCTAAAGTGGCGGTCGGATTTTCTTTGGGCGCCAATATGCTGCTGAAACTGCTGGGCGAAAACCCGGCGCAGCGCTGGCTTGACGCCGCGGTGGCCATTTCTGCGCCGCTCAAACTGGATGAATGTGCCCGCTCTATCAATCAGGGCTTTTCCCGGGTGTATCAGAAATACCTGCTTGGCAGTATGAAGCGCACGCTAAAAAAGAAGATGGCGTACATCGATTATCGCTCACTTATCCAGCTTAACCACGACGATGTCGATAATATAAGCAATTTTATGGAGTTCGACGACAAGGTGACGGCACCTTTGCATGGCTATGCCGATGCGCGGGACTATTATGAAAAGTGCAGTGCATTTCATTACCTGAGTGCCATACACTGTCCAACGCTGGTGCTGCACAGCATTGACGACCCGTTTATGAATCATCTGATTGTGCCGCAGGAAACCGATCTCGCGCGCGCAGTGACGATGGAGCTGAGTGAACAGGGCGGGCATGTTGGCTTTATGCAGGGATCGCTGCTCCGCCCCAGGGTGTGGCTGCATGAGCGCGTGAAGCGCTTCATCAGTGACTATCTGCCACAGGACCCCTCGCAACAACCGGAGGCAGTATGATTATTCCACTTGATGCACTGGACGCTGACACCCTGAGAAACATTGCTGAATCGTTTGTACTGCGCGAAGGTACAGACTACGGTGAGCAGGAAGTCGACTTTGAAACCAAGGTGACCGAAGTGCTCGACAGTCTGCACAAGAAAGAATCGGTACTGGTTTATTCTGAGTTGCACGAAACGGTGGATATTAAACCTGCCGGTGAAGTCAGGACATAGCTGAATAAAACGGTAAGTCGGATGCTCACGCTGAATCAGTGATAAACCACGTTTTATCCTATTGGCTAATACTATACTCAGACCATATCTGTTAACTTCATAAATACGCGTCGATAAACATGATCAGGCCGGAGTGCGCTGCATATGAACGAAAAGCTCCTGTTAAACGCAATTAGTGTCGCTCAGTCTCAGTACATAAATCAGCTCAGTGCTAACGAGCTGTTTAACGATATGCTGGTGTCGCTGCTTGAGTTGACCGAAAGTGAGTACGGGTTCATAGGCGAGATTCGACATGGAGAGGACGGCGTTCCTTTTTTGAAAACCTTTGCGCTAACCAACATTGCCTGGAATGACGAAACCCGCAAATTTTATGAAGAGAATGCGCCTTTTGGTCTTGAATTCAGAAATCTGAACACACTCTTCGGACATGTTATTTCTTCTGGACAGCGGGTTATTTCTAATCAACCCGCATCCGACCCGCGAGCGGGCGGGTTACCGCCTGGTCACCCTGATCTCAGACATTTCATGGGGCTACCGTTTTATCTTTCAGACACTTTCATTGGAATGGCTGGTATTGCCAACCGAAAGGGCGGATATACAGACGAAATTGCCGACTTTCTGGAACCTCTGATGAAGACCTGCGCACAATTGATCGCAGCGTATCAAGTCGATCAAAAAAATAAACAAATGGTGGAATCGTTGAGATTGCTTAAAGAAGAGGCAGAGCAGGCGAACCTTGCGAAAAGTGAATTTCTTGCGAATATGAACCATGAAATACGGACGCCACTGCATGGCATTCAGGGCACTGCTGAGCTGATACAAGAGTATTTCACTGCGAACTACAATGATGATCATAAACTTCAGATGTTCATCGAAAACGTAATCACATCGTCAAAACATTTAAGCAATATAGTGTCAGATACGTTAGACCTCGCCAAAATAGAGTCCGGTACGGTAACTGTTGTATGGGAAAAATTTGGTGTTGAGGAAATAATCCAGGACGCTGTCAGTATGTTGCGCAGTTTGGCGGATGAACAGAATACGCAGATTATTTTTGAGTCGCCAGACGAGCAAATTCTGCTGGAGTCAGACAAGCAAAAGTGTAAACAGATCGTTGTGAATCTGATGTCTAATGCAGTTAAGTTTACCGAAAATGGAATAGTTAACATAACTGTAGCTCGCGTGAATAAGCCGAACGGGCCGCATATTATTATCACAGTAACAGACAGTGGTATTGGTATTGAGGCGAGTCATCTTGAGGTTATATTTGAGCCGTTTCGCCAGGCCGATTCAAGCAGTACAAAAAGATATGCGGGAACAGGTTTGGGGCTTAGTATTACCAAACGGTTTGTTGAACTTCTCGGTGGCAGCATCAGTGTCGAATCACGCAAAAATCATGGCAGTAAGTTTACTGTAACGCTTCCGGTGAAAGGACAGTGAGATGGCTATTTTGTCGGTAGAAGATAATGAAATTAATCAGCTTATGCTGACGGAGCGACTTAAGCTTCGCGGTTATGATGTTATATCCGTCTCCGGTGGGCAAGCCGCACTTGCGGTGTTATCTGAGCGTAATGATATCGAGCTGATGTTATTAGACATTGGTTTGCCTGATATCGATGGTACGGAGGTCGCGAAGCGTGTCAGAGCGACGGAGTCCGCTCAAACGTTACCGATTATTTTCCTTTCGGCCCACTCGACAGAGGAGTTTAAAGAAATTGCTCAGGGAATTGCCGGGTGTGACTTCATACCAAAGCCAGTTGACTTTGATTTGCTGTTTGAACGAATCGGCACGATTACGGGATAAAGGCCAGACAGATGCATAAACTGAACGCGAATTGACGCCGATGGAAGACAAGCATGCGGATGGCATAACATTCAGGATAAACGCCCCTGTCGCTACCAGCACGTTCATACAACTGCTTTACAGCTCAACGTTAGCCGAACGCCGGCCGGTTGAAGACCGCGCGTGCATAGACAGCATGCTGACCAACAGTAACCTTGTGGTGAGCGCCTGGCAGGGTGATGAGCTGGTTGGCATTGCCCGCAGTGTGACGGACTTTCATTACGCCTGTTACTTGTCTGACCTTGCGGTTGCATCATCACAGCAAAAAGGCGGTATCGGCCGAAAGCTGCTGGCATTAACACAGCAGCAGCTTGGTCCCCACTGTAAGCTGATTCTTATCTCTGCCCCTGACGCCAACCGCTATTATCCGGCGTTGGGCTTTACCCACAACGACCGGTGCTGGGTGATGAATCCGGAGCAGGTAATTGCTGCTGAGAAGCCGGCTTAGCCTGCCTTACCAGACAAAAAACAAAATCCGGTACCGTTATGCGCTATTGACCCCGCGGTGCCAACAGATTACCGTGAAGACTGTGATCTCCGCTGGGTAACCAGATGAAAAAAATCCACCTTACTGGTATTACTGTACCTTCTTACGCTGCCGGCAAAAGGGAGAGAGTCGCTCGCTGAATTAACCCTCTATACAGAAACCTTCCCGCCCTACAGTTTTCTGGATACCGGCGTGGTGCGCGGTATCAACGCCGATATTGTTACCAGAGCATGCGACATGGCAGGCATTACCTGTCATATGAATCTGGTGCCCTGGAATCGCGGCATGTCGGAAGCGTTAAAGTCTGCCAATGTCGGGCTGTTCTCCACATCCCGCATTGATGAAAGAGAAGCGGCGTTTCTGTGGGTTGGGCCCCTGGTCTCCAGTTATTCCTGTTTTTATCGCCTAAAAGACCGTGATGATATTCAGGTGACTGATGACATCACGTTGAAACAGTATACGATTGGGATCCAGCGAGGTGACATTTATCAGAACGTGCTCAACAACATGGGGCTGACCGAAGGTGTGCACTACCTCACTTACTCGCAGAAGCACCAGGATGCCCGGATGTTTTCGCTGCGAAAGCTGGATTTGATGATTGGCTCATCAATTACGCTGGCCTCCCAGCTGGCCAGCGTCAATCTTGGCCCGGAAGATGTCGTACCGGTGCTCGCTATCAATCATGATATGTTGCGGGGTAATTATCTGGCGCTGAATAAGCTTACCAGCCCGCAACTGGCGAATGCGCTGCAGCAGGCGATACGAACCATGAAAGAGGATGGTAGCGTCGATGCACTGGTCGCGCAGTACGCCGGGTACCGCCAGCAGATGTCAGAGGCGTTACCAGACCGGCTCCGTCAGTGTGTCACTGGCACAGCGAATTATTAACCTCTCCTGCCCGGCTAAGTGTTGCAAATAACCAACACTCTTCTCGTTGCGCTCGCGTTGTTTTATCACGGCGCAGCGCTGCTTAATTCGCCGAAATTTAAATAACCTACTGTTTTATAATAACTAATCTTTTATTTCTTGCTGACTCATAAAGTTGGAACGTCCTTTGCGATGTTGCTCTTATTTTCGGTTTGTAATGCAAAAGCCGACGAACCCGGAGCAATCGAATTCTATGAAGCAAGGCAAGACCAAACAGCCGTCAGCGAATCGTCCGTCTTCTGAAAGCCTGCTTATGCAGGCATACAGGCTGATATCCGGTTTAACCATTATTGGTATTACCGTTATCGCCGTACTTACGATTACGCTGGTGCTTAGCAGTGCGCGTGAGGTGAATGCCGCCGAGCCATTGCCACAGGGAGACAGCCCGTTGCTGAACGAGCTTATCGCAGAGGCACGCCAGTCTGCCGCACACGCCTATCAGGTAAACAAGGTAGCGATGGATGAATCTGTCCGGAATATGGATTATCAGCAGTACCGGGCTATCCGCTTTAATGCCGAGCATAGTCTGTGGCGCGGATCGTCGGCCTTCGAGGCGCAGTTTTTTCACCCCGGCTTTCTCTACAACCAACCGGTGTCCGTGTTCGATGTGTCCGCGACCGGTGAGCCACGTGCGATAACCTTCCAGCCCGACTGGTTCCGGTACGAAGACAGTGCGGCGCCGCTGGCTGCACTGGCGGGTAAGCAGCCGGGCTTTGCAGGATTTCGTCTGCACTACCCGATAAACCGCCAGGATTATAAAGACGAGTTCGCGGTGTTTTTAGGCGCGTCCTATTTCCGGCTGGTTGGTCAGGGGCAGGTTTACGGGTTGTCGGCCCGCGCACTGGCCATTGATACGGGTCTGTCCTCTGGTGAGGAGTTTCCTTATTTCACCGGCTTCTGGCTTAACCGGCATCATCAGGAAGACACGCTGACCGTGTATGCGCGCGTTGAAAGTCCGTCTGTGGCGGGAACCTACGCGTTTAACATTACCCCGGGCGCACCGACCAGGGTCAGCGTAAAAAGCTGGCTGTTTGCCCGTAAGACGGTGAAAAAACTGGGCGTTGCGCCTTTCACCAGCATGTTTCTGTATGGCGAGAATACGCCACGGCAGGTTCATGATTACCGGCCGGAAGTGCATGACAGTGACGGAGTCCTGATGCACACCGGCCAGGGTGAGTGGATCTGGCGCCCCCTCACCAATCCCGCCCGACTGCAAATTACCTCGCTGAGTGATGATAAGCCACAGGGCTTTGGCATGCTGCAGCGTGACCGCGAATGGCAGCATTATCTGGACGCGGAAGCGCATTATCACAAACGCCCGGGCTTGTGGGTAACACCCGAGGCAGGCTTTACATCTGGCCGGCTTGAGCTGGTGGAAATCCCTACTACATCAGAAACCAATGACAACATTGTCGCTTACTGGGTCCCGACGGCGCCGCTTGAGCAGGGGCAGGGCCGCTACTTTGCCTACACCCTGACAACCATGGGTGACTCCCCGGCAACACACCAGCAAGCGCGGGTCATGCATACCCGGTTTGGCGACACCGTGTTGCCCGGTGACAGCAAGGACGCTGCGACTGCGCAGCAGCGCGTTGTCGTTGACTATCGCCCGGCGGATGGCGTCGTGCTGCCCGATACTGCGCGTCCTGTTGTTCATGCGATGAACGGCACTATCAGCGAAGTCAGATTGTTTCCCGTCAATGACGGTAAGGCATGGCGGGTAACGTTCCTGTTTTCACGTGAAAACGAAGGGGCTGTCGATATGCGGCTGTTTATCGATAGCGAAGGTCAGCAACTAAGTGAGGTATGGAATTATGTCTACCAGGGTCTCTGAAACCAGTGAGCATGCTGCGTCGCTGGCGTTTATTGCGACACTGCCTGCGCTGCGGCTGATCGTTATGGCGCTGCTCGTCCTACCCAGCACGGGGCTGGCGGGATGGAGTCTGTATGAAATATTTGCGCCTAATGGCCTGACCGGACTGGAGATTGCACAGCTTGTGCCCGGTGTCATTCTGTTTGCCTGGCTTACGATGGCATTTTGGACTGCGGTGATTGGCTTTGTGCTGTCAGTAACTGAACGTGATCCGCTGAGTCTGCGTTCAAGACAACATGCCCCTGCGTCTGGCAACAAGCTGATGGCACGCTATGCGGTGGTTATGCCGGTCTACAATGAGGACACCCGTCGCATTATGGTCGGGTTTGAGGCCTGCGTTCGCGAACTGCTGGAAACGGAAGAGGGGCGTCAGTTCGATTTTTATATGCTCAGCGATACTCAGGACGTCGCACTCGCAGACGCCGAGCTGAAAGCCTGGCAACGGCTTACCCGCAGACTGTCCCGCCATGCCGATCAACTGTTTTATCGTCGCCGTGAGGTTAACAGTGAACGTAAAGTGGGCAACCTGAAAGATTTCTGCCAGCGCTTTGGCAGTCATTATGAAGCCATGATTGTGCTGGATGCTGACAGTATGATGTCGGCGGAGCGCATGCTCGACCTGGCGCGCCGGATTGAGCAAAACCCCGATACGGCGCTGATCCAGACGATTCCTATGCCTGTGCGCCAGCACACAGTGTTTGGTCGTTTTGTGCAGTTCGCATCGCGTTTATACAGCCCGATGCTGGCGACCGGGCTGTCGTTCTGGCAAACCGACAGCGCCAACTACTGGGGACATAACGCGATTGTCCGGATTGCCCCGTTTATGGCGTGCTGTGGGCTGCCGTCACTACCCGGCAAAGGCGCCTTTGGTGGAGACATACTCAGCCATGACTTTGTTGAGGCCGCCTTGCTCAGACGTGCTGGCTGGCAGGTATTCTTGTTGCTGGATACCGACGGCAGTTACGAAGAGGTGCCGGCGAATCTGGTCGATTATGCAGTGCGTGACCGTCGCTGGTTACAGGGTAATATTCAGCACCTGGGGCTGTTGATGACCAAGGGACTCACCCTGCGCAGTCGTCTGCACTTCCTGTTTGGGGCGTTCGCCTACCTGTCGTCCCTGCTGCTGTTTGTCATGCTGTTGCTCGGGACAGCCGATGCGCTGGTCCGTGCGGTGACACTGCCCACGTTTTTCACGTCTGAATACCAGTTGTTTCCCGACTGGCAGGTTGCCCGTCATGACATGATGCAGCAAACCCTGTGGGGGACCGCTGCGCTGCTGACGCTGCCCAAAGTGCTGGGGGTTATTCTGGCACTTATCAAACAGCCCGAAGCCTTTGGTGGTGTGGCTACCCTGCTTAAAAATGCGTTGCTCGAAGCGATCATGGCAATGCTCATTGCCCCGCTGATGATGTTCTATCACAGCTATTTTATACTCAGTGTGCTGGTAGGGCATAAAGTCAGCTGGGAGGCTCAGGCGCGTGATGGCGCCACTGTGCCGTGGCGTGTCAGTATTCGCTATACCCAGCTTATGAGCTGCCTGGCAGTTTGCTGGGGGGTGACGACCTGGTACTTTACGCCATCCCTGTTTTACTGGCTGTTACCGGTGTTGCTGCCGATGCTGCTGGCGGCTCCCCTGATCCGTCTGACCAGCCATCGTCTGGCCGGTGCGCAGTGGATGACAACAGATAATGCCGTCAGTCCCTGCAAGGTAATTAAGCGGGTCAACGTCGCCGAGCGTTGTTTTGCGATAACCCGTGAAAAAGCAAAGATACCGGCGTTACCGGCTGAGCGCTGGCGTCCGATGCCGGTACAATCTCTGGACAGCATGCCAGCAGAAGATATCGCGCTGGCGCAGCACCTTTAAAAAAATCCCCGCTGCTACAGCGGGGATGTCTCAGGTTATTTCGAAAATACCACCGAGAAGGTCAGTGGTACCGTAGTGGTAATACTGTTAAGCCCCGCAATGTTCTGCAATGCCATCACACCGTCACTGAGTCCGAATGATTTTGCTTTAATCAGCGTAGGTGCAACCGTCGAGACGACCATGGTGGTGTCATTCAGCTTACTGGCACGGACCTGAAACGACACTGGCACAGCCTCACCATGCAGGGTCAGTGTGCCGTCTACCGTGCCCGTCTCGGTGTCGCCACTCTCCAGTGCGGTCATCGATTCAGGCAGGCTGGCAGTAAATGTCGCGTGCGGGAAGTCGGCAACCTGAAACAGCATTTCTTTCATCCGGGTATTGCGGATATCAATGGCGGTATCGACTGACGCGAGGTCAACCGACACTGTCAGGGCGCCATCATCAGTTACGCTGCCGGATAAGGAGTGAAACTGGTGCACTTCGCTGACCTGCGCATTTTTGGTAGTCATAAAGTGCAGTGCACTGGCGTCGTCATTCAGCATCCAGTCGGCGGCGGCAGGAAAGGTGGCGCCAAGTGACAAAACTGCTGTGGTGAGTAAAGACTTACTAATCAGCTTCATTGCATAACTCCAAAGTGCGAAAAAAGATAAATGGGGTCGGTTGAGCGGACTTATGGCTCATCCGGGACGTCGTTGTCGTACTGAACAATATCCTGCCAGGGCACACTTGGATCACCTAAAACGACAAAGTCCGGGTTCTCCAGGGTGTGACGCTGGTTGTAGGTAAGCGGTTCAAAGTCTACCGCGAGAATACTGCCGCCCGCTTCTGACACGATACATTGCGATGCACCGGTATCCCATTCACCGGTAACACCAATACGCATGAATACGTCGGCTTTTCCTTCGGCAATAAAGCAGGCTTTCAGCGAGCAACTGCCCAGCGGCAGGGTTTGATAGACACGCTTTGCACAAAGACGGGAAATCACTTTATGGCGTGACTGGCGACGACTGATGGCAATCATCACCACACTGTTGTGTGGATCGTCGAGCTTGCGAACATGAATACGTTTTTCCTCATCCGGACACTGTTTATAGGCACCCTGTCCTTTCGATGCGTAATACAGTGTCTGTCCGGGTGGCCAGAAAATCACGCCAATGACCGGCTCGTTGTTTTCAATAAGGGCAATATTGACTGCGAAATCGCCGCTACGGGCAATAAATTCCTGCGTGCCGTCAATCGGATCGATCAGCCAGTAGCGTTGCCAGTGTTTGCGCTCAGCCAGCGCGGCCTGCTTGTTCTCTTCGGAAAGAATGGGAATGTCTGGCGTGGCGGCATTCAGGCGTTTGTTAATGATGTCGTTGGCCAGATAATCTGCGCTGGTAACCGGCGACGCATCGGCCTTGCTGTAGGCGTCATAATCGCCGTTATCGTAAACGGTCAGTACGGCCTCACCCGCTTCGCGGGCGACATCTTTGGCCAGTGAAAGCAATTCGGAATGGGGGTCATCCGGCATGTGTTATTGTTCCTTAAACCATTTTTGCGCCAGCAGAAGCGCAGCAATACAGCGGGCCTCAATGAAATCGTCCCGGGCCAGCAGGTCGTCGGCTTTTGACAGCGGCCAGTGAATGACTTCCAGCGGCTCAGGTTCATCGCCCTGCAACTTCTGCGGGTACAAATCTTTTGCGATAACGATGGTCATGGTGGCATTGAAAAAGGTCGGTGCCATGCTGACTTTTTGCAGCGTATGGAATTCACGTGCAGCAAAGCCAGCCTCTTCCTGCAGTTCCCGGTTTGCTGCTTCTACGGCACTCTCACCCGGGTCAATCAGGCCTTTAGGAAAGCCAAGCTGATACGAATGGGTGCCGGCTGCATATTCGCGAATGAGTACCATGGTGTCATCATCCAGCATGGGAACAATCATGACCGCGCCGCGATTGCTGCCCGCCATGCGCTCAAACTGACGTACGGCCCCGTTGGAAAATTCCAAATCGACCTGTTCCACCCTGAACAGCCGGCTTTTGGCGACAATTTCACGGTGATGAATGTGAGGAAGCGGCTTGTCGGGATCGATTTTTTGCATGTCTCTGCTTACAACTTTCGTTATCATGACCACACTTACTAAGCTTACTGTAATATAAGGAGTATCGCTTGCCAATTCTGCCCTGGGCCGACATAGACACCGTGCTGCTCGACATGGACGGCACGCTCCTTGATCTGCACTTTGACAATACCTTCTGGCTTGACCATCTGCCACAAAAAGTCGCCGAGGCGCGTGGATTGCCGATAGATGAAACCCGCAAGGCTATGCATGATCATTACGCACAGGTCAGCGGGAAGATCGAATGGTATTGTCTGGACTACTGGGCGAATGAGCTGAAACTGGACATTATGGCGGCGAAACGCGAGATTGAGCACCTGATCACGCTGCGCGAAGATACCCTGCCATTTCTTGATGCACTGAAAGCCAGTCATCGTGAGGTGGTGCTGGTGACCAACGCGCACCCCGACAGCCTGTCTCTGAAAGTCGAGCACACCCGGTTAGACAGCCACATCGATACGCTGATTTCCACCCATGAATTTGGTGTCACCAAAGAATCGCAGTCGCTCTGGCAACAGCTGCAGCAGCGTCTGAAGTTTAACCCTGAACGAACCTTATTTGTGGACGACAGCCTGACCATTCTTAAGGCTGCCGGCGAATTTGGTATTGCGCACCTGTTGGCGGTCAGCAATCCCGACAGTCAGCTACCGGCACGCGAGATCACCGAATTTCCGGCGGTGACAGACTATCGCACGCTCATCGATGACATTCTGCGTCATCCTGCTACGCATCAACCCGGTTAGTGCACATGAAGTTATATGTTGGTTCGAAAAACCCGGTGAAAGTGAACGCAGTAACGCATGTACTGCAGGACGTTCTCGACTGTGAAATGGACGTGACTGCGATGTCCGTGCCCAGCGGCGTTCCCGACCAGCCAATGAATGAGGACGAAACCCGGCTCGGTGCGGTTAACCGTGTAAAAAACTGCCTGCGCGCCCATCCGCAGGACAGAGACAGCGCCTGGTTTGCCGCTATTGAGGGGGGCGTGGATGTGCTGGACGATGGCCCGGCCACGTTTGCCTACGTGGCGCTTTACCATCAGGGCCGCTGGTCGGTGACCCGCAGTGCCAGTCTGCCGTTGCCCGCACAGGTCTATCAGGCGCTGGAGAACGGTGAAGAATTAGGCCATGTGATGGATCGGTTGTTCAATACCGACAACGTCAAGCAAAAAGGCGGGGCGATTGGTTTGCTCACGCGCAACCGCGCAACCCGCCAGAGCGTGTATGAACTGGCTGTTACCATGGCGATGGCGCCGTTTCATTTTCCGGACTTGTTTTCGGGGTAGTTAGCGTGGAAATATTTAGAAGCTGTGACTTACAGACTGACAGGTATTTTCTTTCAGGAGCTAAATGACATTAAATTATATTCATTGATTAAAAGACGTAAACTGACTCTGTAGCGATGACGTACAAAAGTGACCAGTTATTCGTTTGAGGTGACTATGGTTGGCTTGTTGATTATGACTGCGGTCGTTGTTATGACCTTGAGGTATTTTTTTAAAATTGAGATACAACGCAGAGACGCAAAAAACCAGAACTCTCTCCGTTTGCAAAAATCGAGATAACGTCATGTACCCGGCGGTTTTTCGTTGCCAACTTACTAAACCTGATTTTTATTAATAAATTCAGCAACCGATTCAGAAATGTGTACACATACACCTGCGTCGGTTGCAAGTTTTTGGTAGTGGCGCACGCCGGGTAACTGGGCATCACCCTGAGGGATAACGCCAACGGTAAACGAGTCTGTCAGGGCCGCTTCTATGACGGCCAGCTTGGCAAATGCAACCACATCCGCTTCAGTAAGTCGAATGTGATCAGCTCCGGAATAGTCGTACAGCACCTGGCCGGTTCGCCTCACCGCATCCAGAAATGCTTCATCACGGTGTACTGCCATCACGTCATAGCCGTCAATATCGCCATAAAGCCTAACCACAACAACGGTATTCAGATAGTCAACGCTGGTAGCCACGGTAGTCCCACTACTGCCCAAAGTCTTCACATTACGCAATCTTTCAGGGTGGTAACATTAGACAATAGTGTAAAAAAACGTCATCACAAGGATGTCGCTTCTTATCTGTGACTTACAGGTCTATCGGGAAGTAACCATCTGCGCCGGGCTGACCGAAAAAGCGTGCGGCCTGATGCACTTCCTCGGGCAGGCTGTCGTCGGGCTTAAACTGACCGGTGACATCAATGGTTTTGAAATCGGCGGATACCACAGCATCCATGCTCAGGCCTAACAGGTTATTGCCATTAACCCGAATGCCAATGCTGTCGCCCTCACAGCGCAGTGTTGCCGTATAGCTACCAAAGTCGATCGGTCCCTGGGTGCCAGCGACGGTGGCGTTCAGCCAGTCTCCGGTACCGCGCAGTGTGTCACAGGCCGGACCGAACGCGAGTTCATCCAGACGTACGCGGAAGCGGCCGCCGGCATTGACCGGCAAGGGCAGCGGTACATTGGCCAGTACCCGGTCTGCAGGCAGATACAGTACCAGATCCTCTGACGCGATATGATCCGGGTTAAACAGGCTGACCGACACCGGCCCCTTAAACGCAATGGCGTCGGGATTTCTGAGTTCACCGGCGTTTAGCTCTGCACTGATGCGGCCCGCAAGCAGGCTCAGCGGGTTCAGCGACCAGCGCAGGTTCTCTATCGGCAGACCATTGGCGACGATTAAACGTGCTTTGCCTTCCCACAGGGTGCCACTTATACCTGACACACTCACATTTTTAGGCAGCGAAAGCCGTCCAAGCACCTGACTGGCCGGGAGATAAGCGATAAGGAATATAACAAACGCCAGTATACCACCGGCTATCCATAAACTGCGTGACTTCATGCCTTTCCTAACTGTAAACGGCGTACTTTAATGTAGCCTGCGGTGTCTGCTTCAGTAATGTCTGCCTGTAAAATCACCACGCCGATGTCTTCCATACTTTTCAGCCAGGCAACCACGTCATTAAACGGTGCATCGTTTATCCAGACTTGCAGTTCTTCCCCTTGCGGCTGCATGCGGGCGATGGCAATGTTGTGCTGTGCGGTGGTGCGATTGACGGCCTGTGGCAGTGAGCCTTTAAAGGCGCTGTTGCCGCTTTGGGTGCGTTTGAGCTGCTGCGCGCGTGCCACGGTGTCTTCTACCCAGCCCAACAGCGCCTGCTGTTCGTCCAGCAATGCGCGCTCGCGCTCTATGCCGGTGGTCAGTGGTGACCAGACCAGGAAGTAAAACGCAGCAATCAGCATAACAACGCCCGATAAGGCAACCAGACGCTGCTCGCGCTCTGTCAGGGCGCGGTATTTTTCGGCTAAGGCGTTCATGTTGTACTCCTGACTGATACGGTGCCAATCACGTCATTGTCGCGATTATTGATGGCGCCCTGCTCGACCACGAAACCTGCGCTTTCGGCCTGTCGGCGAAAGCGTTCGAGCGCCTCGAAGTCTTTACCTACCGCCTGCATACGAATTTCGGTGCGTGACGCATCAAACCGCAAGGTTTGCGGGCGCACACTGGAGGCGGCAAACGGACCGCTTAACTGCTCCAGCATCACCAGCATCGAGGCTGCCCCGCCGGTTTGTTCCAGTCGCGCCAGTTCAGTCTGCAGTTTGCGCTTCACGTCGCGGTAAACCCCAATATTCGGAAATCCCTGCTTTACCTTATTATCTATCTGCGCGCGCAGCGCTTCGTTTTGCTGCTCAAGCTGATACAGGGTAATGCCCTTATCGACCAGGCTGGTGGTGAGTGCCAGCACGGCCAGTACCGCCGCTACCCGCCACTGATGCCACGCCTTGTTGCTGGCGCGCTTCACTTTGTATTCACCCTGCAACAGGTTAAACGAAACGTGCATGGCTTCTTGCGCTAACACATGCATGGGTAATTCAAGCGGAGGATGGGTAACCACAATGTTGTCTGCATTGCTGACGTCGAGGTCGGCATAATTTACCAGATTGACGGGCTCTGGCTGTGACGCGGCAAACTGCGTCAGTGCAGGCAGCATCCAGCTGGCTTCACCCTGCATACCGGCCCAGTTGTCCTGGCGTAATAACAGCGCATCGCCCATCGCCAGTAGTGCCCAGCCCTGCGGATTATGCGGCACGGCAAGCACGTCGGGTATGATCCGGTCGCAAAACAGCCCGGCGTCTTTCAGCCAGCGCTGCCATTGTTGCAACTGCTCGCGTGAGACCACGGCAACGGCCTGCTGGTCGTCTACCTTTGGCCCAAAAGCAAAAAACTGATCGTCGATGGCGGTCGCCAGTTCGTCTTCCAGCATGTAGGGAATGGCAGCCAGTACTTTACGGCCGGCGCGTGGCGGCAACGTCACCCATTTCAGCAGCACGTCGCTGCCCGGGGCCAGTGCAATCACTGGTCGCTGACCTGCCCGTTCCGACAGCGTGGTGAGATCTTCAGCGCTGCTTAGCTCGCCCGACGCGATGATGTCCTGTTCGGTCTGTGACCATACCAGCCACTGCACCGGGTCTTCGCGTCGGGAGCCTAACCTGACAAGAAGTTGTTCCATTAATCTACCTCTTTAAATTCGCGCCGAAGTACGCTGACCTGCCCGCTGGCTGTCGCTTTGAATACGGTTGTCATAGTAAACGTTGCGTTATTGTAGCGGGTCTTGGTATGTAACATAAAATACTCTGTCGTGACGGTAAACCAGTCACGCCGCGTATTGTCCAAATTTAACGCCTGGATCACGGGTTCATTCAGAAAATCGCCGGCTTCTGCCCAGCCATTTTGAGGGCGGGTCGAAATCAGGTTAGTGGCCTGATCAAGTGTGAGTCCGGTGGCCCCTGCCAGTAACGGAGCACGTTCCGGCGTAAGGGTGTTGATGTTAATCTGCATGGTATCGTCGTTGGGTACCACACAGACCAGCGGCAGTATGGCGTTGATCCACGCCGGCGATACACCGTTTACCAGCCGTAATTCAGACTGCGCACTCATCAGTCCGTTGGCGGCCAGGTAAGGGTTCTCGCGGCTCTCATACTCACTGTCTTCTGCGCCATAGGGGCGCATCCTGTCGTCTGCGTCGAGCCAGTCCGCCAGGCTGTCGCGTACCGTTTCGGCTGTATAGCTGTCGATGTCCAGATTGGTCGCCAGCAACATGTCATGAAAGCTCTGCATGGCCGGCGTGGTTTGCTGTGCGTTGTTATCGTCGGGTTTTTCACGTAGCGCATTGAGGTTAAAGCAGCTTCGCATATCTTCCAGACGGGCCTTCAGACCGCCATTTTCGAGCGGAAACACAAACTCCTGAGCCCAAACCTGATCAACGGAAATCTTATCACTGTCATTTTTCATCAGCGCTGCCAGTGATTTTCTGGCAAACGCTTCAGCCCCGACCGCATACCAGTAGGCCTGATTGCTGTCCTTAATATTCACGGTGCGCTGGATCTGTAACTGTAAGCGACGCCCCATCTCGGTAGCCAGCACCGACACCAGTGCCACTACCATAAGGACGACCATCAGCGCCACACCGCGCTGTCTGTTTAATGGCCTCACTGGCTGCCTCCCAGTGTGAATTCGCGCCGGATGCGGCCAAAATCCCGGGACACAAATTCAAACGCCACGGCAAAAGGCAGCGCGGTACCCTGATAGCTCTCAGACCAGCGGTTATCATCATCACTGTTGGCATTGGGGTCGGGTCGGGTGGCGATAAACTCAACCGTGAACTCGCTGACATCTTCCAGGATCACACGCACCTTGGGTTCGTAGCCAATCACGTTATCAACATAATTGCTGTACAGGCGTTCGAGCTTGCCGTCGCGCAACCGGTATGCAACATACTGCTGTGTGCTGCGCGGCAGCATCATCTGAGGGTTATCCCAGCCGCCACGGACAAAGCCGATGCCGTCACCGTCACTGCCATCGACATCGCCGCCGGCCATCACAACCTCGCGCTTTTCGCCGTTAACACGCACCGCACGAGGTACCGCCTGCAGAATGTCCCGCTCGAGCATGAGCATGCCGCGCTGCAGGTGCTGTAACTTTTCAAACCGGCTTTCAGACAGATCATTGCTGCTGATTACGGTGGTCAGCAGACCGGTGGAGGCCAGACCAATCAGGGTAAAGATGGCCATCGCAATCAGAATTTCGAGTAACGTGAAGCCGCGGTTTTTCATGGCGTCGGCTTCGCAATAAATGTGGACACGGAAGTCAGTGAACTTTGGTAGTCCGCATCCAGACCCACGGAAATGGTCACTGATCGCATGTCATCGTCGTTGGTTTTTACCACCTGCTGTTGCCAGTACCAGGTCCGGTCGGCCATTTCCATAGTGCCGCGTTTGTTACGGGGCGGCCAGGTGCCTTCGCGCTGCATTTCGCTTAACCGGTTGCTGGCGACCCAGCTGGCGAAGGTCATTTCTTCAATCTGTCCTACGCTGGTCAGATGGTCACCGGCGGCTTTCAGTATGGCGCTGCCGGTCAGGGCAAAAATCGCCAGTGCCACCATGACTTCCAGCAGGGTCATGCCCCGGTTGCTGCGCACGCGGTTCATAGTGGCGGGCGCTCCAGGGGTCCTTCCAGGGCCAGCGGTGGCATGTCCTGATTACTCAGCACAAAAAATGCCGGGGCTTCACCGAAGTCGGCTTCGTAGTTGAAGGTCAGGGTAAACGGCGTGACTTCACCGCTGGACATGATCAGAATTTGTGGTGGCGGCAGGGTTTCTTCTTCCTCGCCGATTTGCACCCCGTCTTCAGATACGCTCAGGCTTTCGTCAAACAGTTCGCGATCAAACAGGCGGTCGTCCATATCCCAGGGCAGATCATCCAGGTTCAGGGTGAAGGTAAAGGGCTCGGGCAGGGTATGACTGTCGTAAATCGGGACATCGGCAATACGCTGCCATTCGTCATCCTCGTCCAGATAGACAAAGTAGTATTCGTTGTCCTCTTCTTCGATGCGCAGCCCGAGTTGCTGTTGGTTCAGTACCGCATAGTCGCTGGCCATATCGACAATGATTTGCAGCCGCCTGGCCTGCTCTTTGAGCAGATCAGACTGACTGGTACCAAATGCGTTAAACACCACATAACCTGCCGCCAGTCCCATCAATAGCAGAACCAGCATGACCTCAAGCAGGGTAAAGCCGACCGCAGCGCGGCGGCGTTGTGGCGTGTCACGCATGTGGCATCAGCCTGTTAATTCAGGTATTCGTTAATATTCCAGTTACCAATATCATCTTCGGTACCCGGTTCTTCATCGGGACCGTTCGAGAAGATATCGATAATGCCCAGTTCTCCGGGGCTGATCAGGGTGTATGGATTGCCCCACGGATCATCCGGCAGACGCTTAATAAAGCCTTCCGGCGGGTAATTACGCGGGATCGGATCAATGGTAGGGGCACTGACCAGCGCATCCAGCCCCTGTTCTGTTGTCGGGAAACGATTGTTTCTCAGCTTGTACATTTCCAGTGCACTTTCAAGCTGCTGAATGTCGACCGCAGCTTTTTTCAGTCGTGCTTCTTCCTCGTTGCCAAGGATAGCCGGTGCGACCATCGAGGCCATAATACCGATGATCAGTAGCACCACCATAACTTCAATAAGGCTGAATCCAGCGCTACGTTTTAAGGTTTTCATTACATATTCACCATTTGGTTCATTGCGAGAATAGGTTGAAGAATTGCCATCACAATAAACAGTACAATCACTGCCATTGTGACAATCAGCAAAGGCTCAAAGACCTTTAATGAGACACCAACCAGGGCTTCAAATTCCCTGTCCTGATTATCGGCTGCCCGGGCCAGCATTTGCTGCAGTTCACCCGACTTTTCACCGCTGGCAATCATGTGCATCATCATGGGCGGAAACATGCCGGTGTTGTCGAGCGCGGCGCGCAGACTGCTGCCCTCTTTTACATTCACCGTGGCATCCGAAATTTGGTTCTTAATATGTTGATTTTCAAGCACTTCGCCAGCTATTCGCATGGCTTCAAGCAGCGGCACTGCGCTGGCAGTAAGAATGCTTAAAGTACGGGCGAAACGCGCAGTGTTGAGGCCACGCGATACTTTACCAATCAGCGGTAGCGTGAGCAGAAAACGATGGTAGCGCAGCCGCATGGCAGGCTTTTGCAGGACCCGCTGCACCACAATAATAAGCACAACAAGTACACCAAGCATGGCCAGGCCGTAATGCTGCAGCCATTCACTGATACTGATGAGCAGTTGCGTAATGGTCGGCAAGTCCTGCCCCATATGATCAAACTGGCTGACAATTTTGGGTACCACCACCGTCAGCAGCAAAATCACAATGCCCATGGCAAAGAACATCATCAGTGACGGATAGACCATCGCCTGAATAATCTGACTGCGGGTTTGCTGGCGGCGCTCGGTGTAATCGGCAAGCCGGTTCAGCACGGTATCAAGGTGACCGGATTTTTCGCCGGCGGCAACCATGGCGCGGTACAGCTCGTCAAACACGCTGGGGAATTCTGCCATGGCATCGGCCAGGCCGTGCCCTTCGACCACTTTACTGCGTACCGCCATCATCATGTTTTTCTGGCGTGGCTTTTCACTTTGTTCAGCCACAGCCAGCAGGGCTTCTTCTACCGGCAAGGCCGATTCAACCAGCGTGGCAAGCTGACGGGTCAGCAGCGCCAGATCAGCCGCCGAAATGCGGGGTTTGAAGAAAGAAAAGCCGGACTTGCTGCTTTTATTGCGTTCTGCAACCTGTTCCACTTCCAGCGGGATCAGGCCCTTTTCACGTAACTGCTGACGCACCTGGCGGGCGTTGTCGCCTTCCAGCACGCCGGTTGCGTTGCGGCCGCTGGCATTGACTGCCTTGTATGCAAATGCCGCCATACTCAGTCTTCCCGCGTAACTCTGAGGACTTCTTCCAGCGACGTGATACCGGCCAGTACTTTGCGGCATCCGTCTTCGCGAATACTGGGCGTAGATTTACGGATATAACGTTCTATCGCCTGTTCGCCGTGTCCCTCGTGAACCATTTCACGGATTTTTTCGTCGACCAGTAACAGCTCATGAATGCCGGTACGGCCACGGTAGCCGGTCTGATTACAGGCGGCGCAGCCGCGTGCGGAGTAAATCGACGGTACCGGCGACATCTCGCTGATACCCAGAATTTGTGCTTCCTGTGGGTTTGGCTCGTGCGGTGTCTTACAGTCGGGACACAGGGTTCTGACCAGACGCTGGGACAATACCGCGAGCAGACTGGATGACAGCAAAAACGGCTCAATACCCATGTCTTCCAGGCGGGTGATTGCACCCGATGCGGTATTGGTGTGCAGTGTCGACAGTACCAGGTGACCGGTCAAACTGGCCTGCACGGCAATCTGGGCGGTTTCGACGTCACGGATCTCACCGACCATGACCACGTCAGGATCCTGACGCAAAATGGCCCGCAGGCCACGCGCAAAGGTCATGTCGACGCGCGGATTCACCTGGGTCTGTCCAATGCCGGGCAAATCAAATTCAATCGGATCTTCGACGGTCAGGATATTCCTGTCACGGCTGTTGATTTCACTCAAGCCTGCGTACAGGGTGGTACTTTTACCGGAGCCGGTCGGGCCGGTGACCAGAATAATCCCGTGAGGTTTGCGGATAAGTGACGAGAACACCTCACGGTTCTTTTTGGTCATGCCTAAATCTTCCAGATTCAGGCGTGCATTATTCTTATCAAGCAAACGCAACACCACCCGTTCGCCGTGGCTTGATGGCATGGTCGATACCCGCACATCAACGGCGCGTCCGGCAATACGCAGAGTAATGCGCCCGTCCTGTGGCACGCGCTTTTCGGCAATATCGAGCTTTGCCATCACCTTAATACGCGACACCAGCATGGATGACAGCTTGCGGTTAGGGCGCAGGATCTCGCGCAGCACACCGTCTACGCGAAAACGCACAACCAGCTGATTCTCAAAGGTTTCAATGTGAATGTCCGACGCGCCTTCTTTAATCGCTTCGCCCAGCATGGCGTTGATCAGCTTGATGATGGGGGCGTCGTCCTCGCTGTCGAGGAGATCTTCAGTATCCGGTAAATCTTCTGCCAGCGAAAACAGGTCGCTCTCGTTACCGAGATCTTCCATCAGCTGCTTGGCAGCGGAGCTGTCACGCTGAAATGCACTGGTCAGCACGGATTCAAATTCATCGTCGGGGATAAGCCTGGGCGCAAAGGGCTCTCCAAAAAAACGGCGCACTTCAGCAAACACGGAAAACGGGGTCTGCGAGGTATAGTACAGGGTGGCCGGCGACGAATTGGTCTCCAGCAATACCTTATTGCGTTTGGCAAACCCGAAGCTTAGCTGACGATGTCCGTCGGCATCCGACAGGATGTCATCATCGCCCATGGCTTCCAATGCCGCTTCCTGGGCTTCAACCGCCTGGCTGAGCTTATCGTCACTGACCGTCATGGTTATTCATCGTCCTCGTTGTCCTGCCCGAGTTTTTCCTTTTTCATGATGTACTCTTCGAACGACGGCGGCAGCACCAGCTTGTCATCCCACTCTGGCATGCTGGGGCCTTCTTCGTTAGGCATCAGCGATACGCCCTGCTGCTGACGACGCAGTTGCAGCGCGCGGATATAGTTGTACTTGCTGTGGCTGATTTCATTCATGGTTGCCGCGTCACGCACAATGGTGGGTTTCAGGAACACCATCAGGTTGCGCTTGCGTTTGGTGGTTGAGGTGGTTTTAAACAGGTGGCCGAGGATAGGAATATCACCCAGCAGCGGCACCTTTGATACGCTTTCCTGCACGTCTTCGTCAATCAGGCCGCCAAGTACGATGGTACCGCCGTCATCCACAATGACCGTGGTTTTAATTTCACGTTTGTTGATAGAAATATCCACCGACGTCGCGCCACTGACGCTGGACACTTCCTGCTCAATCAGCATCTGAACCGCATCGCCTTCGTTGATCTGTGGGGTGACTTTCAGTTTGATACCCACTTCCTGACGATCGACCGTCTGGAACGGGTTAGAGTTATTGGCGCCCGTCGTGGTACCGGTGATGATAGGCACTTCCTGACCCACGATGAAGAACGCCTCTTCATTGTCCATCGTTGTCAGATGCGGGGTGGCCAGAATATTGGAGTTGGTGTCGTTACTGACCGCCTGAACAACCGCGCCCCAGCCGTTCTCAATGACACCGGCAATCAGGCCATTGGCACCGCCCAGCAGGTTCGCCAGCGGGGTGAAATCACCCTGAATAGTGTCAGTCGAGGTGACGACCTCGCCATTGGCGGTGACGTTAGTCTTATTCACTTCACGGTCTTCTGCCTGACGCAGTGCAACACCCAGCGCGCCTACCGGTACAACGCCGTTGGTAAACTGGGTACCGCCGCCGCTTTCAGATACCCATTGAACGCCGAGCGTGGTGCCGTCGCCTTCAAACACCTCAACAATGATGGCCTCTACCTGCACCTGGGCACGGCGAATATCGAGCTGACGAATGACGTCTTCCAGTGAGCGCATCATATCGGGCTCGGCGGTGATCACCACGGCGTTGGAATCTTCATGGGTCTCAATGCTGACTTCACGGTTGGATGAGCGACGTGTGGTATTGCTACCCTGCTCTTCTGCCTGAATGCTGGCCGACACGCCGCGCAGCACGTTTACCATGTCTTCGGCTTTGGCGTAGTTCAGAAAAATAACCCGGGTATTACCGTTAGACTCAAGCTCCTGATCCATACGCTGAATCAGATTAATCAGGCGCTGCCGGGCTTTCACGTCACCACTGACAATCACCGAGTTGGTGCGGTCATCCGCGACCACGCGCGGCTCCGATTTTACACCGGTAGCCCCTTTACCCTGCGACTTATTGATGCTGTCGATAATACGCACCATTTCCGATGCAGAGGCGAAGCGCAGTTTTACAATTTCGACTTCTTCATCACCGGCGCGGTCAACCCGCTCGATGATTTCAACCAGACGGTTTACCACCGCGGCACGGCCGGTCAGCATCATCACGTTAGACGGGTCGTGGCTGACCACGTTGCCGCCACCTGCCTGGTCATTCAGCTGACGCAGAATAGGCGCAAGTTCGCGAACCGGTACGTTGTAAACCGGCACAACACGGGTAATCATCTCGTCACCGTCGCGGGCCGCACCCTCGACAACCGGGATGTTGGAGGTTTTCGCATCTTTCGAGCGCACGACTTTGAGAATACCGCTGGGCATTTCAACCACAGCGAAATCATAGACCTGCAGCACGTTGAGGAAAAACTGGTAGTACTGATCCTCGTTCAGCATGTCATAGCTGCGTACACTGATTTTGCCGCGCACGTTGGGATCAACAATAATGGTGCGTTCCAGGTTTTTGCCTACGATATTGATGAATTCATTGATGTCCGTATCTTTAAAGTTGGGCATATACTCGGCAGCGGTGGCCGACACACACATCAGCGCGCTACACAACGCAACGCCGATACGTGATAAAAGAGTGTGACTGGCATGCCTCATAATGTTTCTTCCTATTCTTTCTTATTGTGCTGCGGGTTCAGGCAAATCGAGATAAAGCGTTTCGTAACTGCCATCGCGAAGAATAGTCAGTTCAATGCTTTGCGCGCTTCGCAGCTCAGAGAGTGCTTCCTGGGCCTGTTGAACATCGGTAACGTCAAGACCATTAATCTGGGCTATGACATCACCCGCTTTTAGTCCTGCGGCGTCAAACAGGGCGGGTTCCTTCCCCGGTTTTACCTGATAGCCGACCAGCTGGCCGTCTTCGGTTTTAGGAGAAATGGAAATAAAATCGGTGAAGTTTGCCGGCTGGCTGCGCAGTGAGGCAGTTGCTTCGAGCGCCTCTTCACTCAGGCGTTGTTCTTCTTCGGGTGCGGCGCGTTCCTGACGAGTGACAGACTGACGACGGCGATTGGCCTCTTCAAAGTCAACGCCGTCCAGCATCAGGGTTTCATTGCGCGCGCCGTTACGAATAATGACGCGGTCACTGAACACCTGTTGCAGGGTGGCATTGGTGTCTTCAATTTTTTCACCCAGCCCGTAGACGCTCTGGCTGCCGCGATTTTCGATAATGGCGGCGGCAGCCTGCTGCAGGCTGCTGACGACCACGCCGGTCAGTGTCAGGTTAAGGCGGGTTTCCGGCGCATCGGTAACCACTTCCTGTACCACGGGTTGTGGGGCTCTGGTGGCATCACCGAACAAATTGAGCTGTTGTATTTTACTGATGTTGACCCCACCTTGAGAGCCTGTTGCGCTGCTGCGGGGCTTATCAGTTATCGCTGGTGGAGGCGCCATGGCAGGTTCGGGTATAATGCGCCAGGTCAGATTGGCGGCGAACGCAATAAGGTAAAGACTCAATACCACCACAACGGCCAGGCGAAGTGATTTCTGATGTTTGAGTGCCACGCCAGAGAGGGCCTGTGGGTTGAGTTTCTCGAAAGTCATGCGTTAATGATGATACTGCTTTTTATAATGTAGTTGTGAGAATCATGCGCTTTTTGCCGACCCATCATAGCCTAGTCGGGCTAAGGGTCACAACACTAAAGGGCGTCGGTGACGAAATTATTACATGAGTCAAAATCGAACAGACAATACATCACAAAATGTCCGGCTGGACAAGTGGCTGTGGGCTGCCCGCTTCTTTAAAACCCGCGCGTTAGCAAGAGACATGGTGCAGGCCGGAAAAGTTCACTACAACGGCCAGCGCGCGAAGCCCGGCAAGGTGGTCGAAGAGGGTGCTATGCTTAGCATACCGGCTGGCTGGGATACCAAGGTCGTAAAAGTGCTGGCCGTCAGCGACAAGCGTCTGGGCGCCGCACTGGCGCAGGGCCTGTATGAGGAAACGCCCGAAAGTATTGAAAAGCGTGAAAAAAATCAGCTGGCAAGGAAGATGAATACGTTTCATAGCCCGCACCCGGATGGCCGCCCGGACAAGAAACAGCGGCGCGAAATTATCAAGCTTAAGCACCGCTGACCGGTGTCGCATTTTATTTGTAACAGAATGTAGGAATTTTCATGAGTTCATTTGATCAGCTGAACCGATTTATTTTTAACGAGGCCAGCGTGCGCGGCGAGCTTGTCAGACTGCAGGACAGTCTCAAGCCTATCGTACACAGTTACGAATACCCTGTGCAGGTACAGAAACTGCTCAGTGAAATGGCGGCGGCTACCTCCTTACTGGCGGCAATCCTGAAGTTCGAAGGTGAAATCGGGCTGCAAATTCAAAGTGAAGGGCCGGTGCGGTATGCCGTGATTAACGCCACTCACAAGCAGACCATGCGCGGTGTTGCGCGCTGGGATGAAACACTGGCCTCGCTGCCGTCGTCTTTCTCTGACCTGATGACCAAAGGCGTGCTGGTGATTACCATTACGCCCGATGAAGGGGAACGCTATCAGGGCGTGGTGGCGCTGGATAAGCCGTCGCTGGCAGAATGTATTGAAGCGTACTTTGCCCAGTCAGAGCAACTGGCTACCCGGGTGCGCCTGATGACCGATATGTCGGATCCGCAAAGTGTGATGGCGGCAGGTATGCTGCTGCAGGTGCTGCCCGAGTCAGCCAGTGCCAGTGAAGCGGCATCCCTGAATGCGTTTGAGCATATCGCTACGCTGACCGATACCCTGACTACCGAAGAAATGTTCTCGCTTGGGGTTGAGGACATTCTGTATCGCCTGTATCACCAGGAAGAGGTGGAACTGTTTGCGCCGCAACCGGTGTCATTTGCCTGTACCTGTTCACGTGAGCGCAGCGCGGAAGCGCTGCGAAATGTCGATAAGGCGGAGTTGCTTGCCATTATCGAGGAGGAGGGCGTGATCAGCATGAACTGTCAGTATTGCCATACTGACTACAAGTTTGACGCCATAGATGTTGAGGCCATCCACGGTGGCCACCGTAATGATGCGCCGGCCAACCAGTAACTTCTTATCCCTGTGCCGTTCCCGCCATACAGCGGGACGGCACTCACGCTATTATTTTCTGTAACCTTTCATACCCTGTTACATTTTTGTCGTCATTCATTTTCTTTGCATTGTCAGATTGTTAACTGCTTCCATCCAGTGTGTTTTGTCTGCTGATATCATTTCATGCGCGTTAATATCGCCACAGGCGACCAAAAAATAACGAATATCGGTCAGCTAAATGTTGCCAGATGCGAGCATTGCCGTACAATTCGCACCTGTAAGTGGCTTTGAAATATTACATACAGGTTTTCAATATGACGGCAGCAACAATGAACGCGACAACGAAAGCAGCACCGCTGGTGGATCTTTCCCGGGCACAACTGATTGAACTGGCACTTCTGCGCGGGGAAGGCCAACTGGCCAGCAACGGCGCACTGGTCGTAGAGACCGGTCAGCGCACGGGTCGTTCACCTAACGATCGCTTCATTGTGAAAGAGCCAAGTACTGAAAACGACATCGACTGGGGTAAGGTCAACAAGCCGTTTGATGCGGATAAGTTTGATGCGCTGTGGACCCGGGTAGAAGACTTTCTGACGACCCAGGAACATTTTTTGTCACACCTGCAGGTGGGCTCTGATATCGATCATGCGCTACCGGTTGTTGTGCGTACCCAGACGGCCTGGCAGCATATTTTTGCGCAGAACCTGTTTATCCGCCCCGATGAGTGGAATCCGAAGGATGCACCTGCCTGGCAAATTCTGAACGTGTCTGGCTTTGAGTGTGTGCCTGAGCGGGACGGTACCAACAGTGATGGCGTCGTTATCATTAACTTCGCACAGCGCAAAGTACTGATTGCCGGTATGCGTTATGCCGGTGAGATGAAAAAAGCCATGTTCTCTGTGCAGAATTTCCTGCTGCCGGCAAAAGAAGTGCTGCCGATGCACTGCTCGGCGAATGTCGGTGATGAAGGCGACGTGACGCTCTTCTTCGGCCTGTCTGGTACAGGGAAAACCACGCTGTCTGCCGATCCGAAACGCCACCTGATTGGTGATGATGAGCACGGCTGGGCACCAGGCAGCGTCTTTAATATTGAAGGCGGGTGTTACGCAAAATGTATCGACCTGTCTGAGAAAAACGAGCCGGTTATTTTTAAGGCCATTCGCTTTGGAACCATCCTGGAAAACGTTATCCTGGATGACCAGCGCCAGCCGGACTACCGCAACACGTCACTGACCCAGAACTCACGTGCCGCTTACCCGCTTAGCCATATTGAGAAACGTGTGCTGGAAAACCGCGGTGGCGAGCCGCGTTCAGTGGTGTTCCTGACCTGTGATGTCAGCGGTGTGCTGCCGCCGGTGTCGGTGCTGAGTGAAGAAGCCGCGGCCTATCACTTCTTAAGTGGTTACACGGCCAAAGTGGGTTCAACCGAAATTGGCTCCAGTGCTGACATTGAATCAACGTTCTCTACCTGCTTTGGCGCACCCTTCTTCCCACGTCCGGCGGGCGTGTATGCCGAGCTGCTGATGAAGCGGGTGCGTAACTTCAACGCCAAAGTCTACCTGGTGAATACCGGCTGGACCGGTGGTCCTTACGGGGTCGGCAAGCGTTTTGATATTCCGACCACACGCGCGATCATTGACGCCATCGTAAACGACACCCTGCGTGACGTTGAAACTCAGCACATTGATGGTCTGAATCTGGATGTGCCGGTGGCGGTACCGGGCGTGGACAGCAACCTGCTGATCCCGAAGAATACCTGGAGTGATCCGGCCGAGTATGACCGCTACGCGAAAAACCTGATTGAGGAATTCCAGAACAACTTCCGTAAATACGATGTCAGTGACGCCATTGTTAACGCGGGACCAGGTTACCGCGCGTAACCTGCCGTTGTCACGATTGTGCCTGTCACGGCCGATTGTTTTGCCCGCACCTGGTGCGGGCTTTTTCTTTTTCAGGCCCCCGTCGCGGGCAGGAAACTGCCATAGCCGGTCTCTTTGCCAAGGTCGCTGGACAGGTTCTCATTATCAACGGCAAAGCGGCCGTTGATGAGCACGTGTTCAACCAGCCCCGGGTTGCGGTTAACCAGCCGCTTCAGGTCAAAGTTTTCCATCTCTGCCCAGCACACCGCTTCTAAGTTCTGCGATAATCCGTCCGGGTTAATCACCAGTACATCTGCCCGGTCACCTTCCCTGATTTTCCCCGCATCAATGCCAAACCAGTCGGCCTGATCACCGGTAACCCGCCATACCGCCTGTTCAATACTCAGAAAATCACTCTGCTGGTTTTCGTAAGCCAGCTTAAGCAGTCGCAACGGCAGATTGTAAAAGGCCATGTTGCGAATATGCGCGCCTGCGTCACTGAAGGTGATCAGTGAGTCTTTGTCTTTTATCAGTTTTTTAAGTACCTCGGGCCGGTGATTGGCAACGGTGGTATACCAGCGCAGATCGGTGCCGTATTGCACCACCAGGTCGAGGAAGAGATCGACCACATGAATACCACGTTCATTTGCCACCGACTCGAAATCACGGCCCTCAAGGGTTTTGTCCGGACACCCGAGAATGATGGCATCGCCGAAGTCCCGATGCCACACGCGTGGACTAAGCTTTTCGCCGTAAAACTTACGAAAGTCGCGACGATAGTTTTCGTCTTTGAGCAGGGCGTCCCGTTCCACTTTGGTTTTTAAGTCCAGTGCCAGTTCGCCTGCCCCGAATTCTTCAAAAAACACCACATCAATGCCATCGGCGTAGACGGTGAACGGCGTTGGCAGTACCTGCCAGCGAAAATTCCCTCTAAGCAGATTGGCAGTGGATGAGGCAAACTTGGTTAAGAAATTGATATAGGGGCTGCCTTTCAGATCCATCCGGCTGATCAGGGTGGTCTTAAGTGGTTTCCGGAACCAGCCCAGGGTTTCTTTGATGTAATCGAAAATGCGCAGTGGCGTTGCCGCGTTAGGGGCACCCTGATGCACGCGCCCGTAACGCCGCAGTATGTTACTGAGACGCGAGATTTCGCGCCAGGCCGCATAGGTACTTGGCAGACTCTTTGACCACTCTCTGTCACCGTCTACCTTATCCCAGGTTAAGCGCATGGTCGACAGCCCCAGAAAACCGCACTCCAGGGCTTCCGTCAACAGGCGCTCCATCTTTGCCATTTCTGCTTCGGAAGGAATCACATCCGCGTCGGTGGCTCTGGATAGCCCCATGACCGATGTGCGCAAATCACTGTGGCCAAGCAGACTGACCACATTAGGCCCTAACGGTAGCCCTGAGACATACTCCACCCATTGCGCGGGTGAAGACCAGCTTTTTGTCTGCTGTAAAATGGGCAGCACCTTGTCGCGAGGTACCGTCTCTACGCGGGTAAAAATGTCCGACGCATCTTCATAGTCACTGCACACCATGCTAAGCGAGCAACTGCCGACCAGCACGGTGGTGACACCGTGTCTGACCGACTCCGATAAGCTCGGTGATACCAGCAGCTCGGCGTCGTAGTGTGTGTGGGTATCAATGAAACCCGGCATAACCCATTTGCCAGTGGCATCAATAAACCGGGTTGCCAGCTCAGGCGACAGCGGCTCAGAGGTTACTTTGACAATGATCCCATCTTTTATGGCAATGGATTTGATATCAGAGGGAGCGCCTGTGCCATCGAAATAACGCCCGCCGGAAATAATCGTATCGAACATCGCTTTAACGCCTCTCTTTCTCTTCTTCGCTTTTTTTGACCACACTGGCCAGGCGCGCTTTTACCTTATCGCGCTGTTCGGTCAGGCTCGCTTTGTCGTCACCGCTGGCACTGCTCAGGCGCTCTTCAAGCTCATCCAGTTTTGCCTGTAGCTGCTCACGCTCGGTCTCGGTACTTTCTGCTTCTTCTGCTTTGTCGAACATGACGGTTTCTGGTGTGGTGTCATTATCTGGTGAAGGCGACGTTTCACCCTGCTGAGGCGGGATCATCCTCAGCCCTTCCGGCTGAGGCCGCTGATTCATAAAGCTGGGAGACACAATTTCAATGTCGGCCTGATGCAGACTATCCAGTACCGCCTTATGCAGCCGTGAGCGCGCACTCAGCAGGCTTTTAACGTCTTTTAACAGACCCGCTACCCGGTATGTGACGGCGAAGTCACCCAAAGCAATCACCTGCACAAAGGGCTCTTCCAGTCCGGCGCTTTCCGCCCCCGCCAGCAGGTGCTTTTCAATCACGCTGTGATGAATGTCATACCCCAGGCTCAGATCAACCGACACAATCGCCCCTGAAGCTCTGACCACACTAACCGGATTGTTGACCATCAGGGTGTTGGCAAACGCGATTAATTCGCGGGTCTCTGTCTGAATCTCGGTATCCAGTAAGCCCATTTCGGCTACCCGGCCGCTGTGCTCATTCACCCGGATAAAGTCACCTACCCTGAATGGACGGTTAACGCGCAGCACCAGCCCGGCCATCAGATTGCTGACGATAGTGGTGGAAGAAAAAGCAATCACACCCGACGCCAGTACGCCAATCAGTCCAATAATTTGATTTCGGGTTCCCTCGCTCACCGGCAGTGTCACGGCTATCACGACCAGACCGATCAGCGTGAGGATAAGCAGTGAGAGTTGTCGCGGAAGTTTTTGTTCACCGGTTAAATGGTCATGACGGGTCAACAGCAGATAGTGCAACAGCCACAGTCCACTGGTTACCAGGGTAATGGCGATCACCAGTGGCAAAAAGGCAGGCAGTGTTGTATGAAATAAGTCGCTCACAAGGTCTTTTCCTGAATGTGCCGGGATCAGTTCGTCCGCCAACCCTGTCTGGTAACTGTATGCCACCGGCAGAATAACCTCAACTGCTCACGATTACGGTGTCGAAGAAGGTATGAGAACAAAATAACTAAGCTACCCTGGCAATCGGCAATAGTCGAGGGGCTGCCTGACAAATGTTTATTACTCAGTTACCTATGCGATATCGCGTTATCGCTATGCCACAATTACGTATTCATTTTTATTCCTGGTGGCCTAATCAGGAAACCAACCTCACCGCCTGTTCTTTATACTCTTTTCACGTTTTCAGGGCAGTGATGTGCCACCTTCGCACTGCAGCCCTTTATGTGTTTTTCGCTGTTTTTTCTGAGGCAGATTATGACATTGTTGACTTCCCGACGCGGCATCGTAGCCGCACTCGTAGCTTCCTCATGGATGAGTGTTACCGCCAACGCATCCGCTGAGCCGTTACCTTTATTCAAGGAAGTCTCTCCGGCATCAGGCACATTGCCGGCGCATGCCAGCGCCAAATACAGTATTAAGGCCAGCCGTCAGGCGCTGCTGGGCAATGAGATTGCTTTTACACTGCCAGGCAGCGATGAGACGCTGGTTGCAGTCAGGACTTACCTCGACCGTCGTACGGCTGGCTCCCACATCTGGGTAGGGCATGTTCAGGGTGATGAGGCCGCCAGTGTTATTATTACGTTTCAGGGCATGCATCTGTCTGGCCTGATCCAGTGGCAGGGTGATACCTACCGCCTGAGCAGTGATCAGTCGGGGCGTCATATTTTGTACCAGGTGGATACCAGCTCATTCCCGTCGGAAGAGCCTGATGGTGAGACGCCGCAGGGTGATGCCGCTGACTCCAGTGGTACGCTGAGCGCAGACACTACCACAGCAGGTGACACGATAAGACAGGATCTGCTGGTGGCGTATACTCAGGGTGCCTGTAACTATGCGGGCAGCTGCGCACAGCTTGAAGCCGACATTGCGACGGCGGTGGCCGATATGAACAACGCGTATGCTGCCAGCGGCATCAATATCACCATGAATCTGGTGGCAACACACCTCACCGATTACACCGGTACCGGCGCCAGCCAGACATTGTCGGCATTGCGCTCAACCACTGACGGCATTATGGACGACATCCATCAGGTACGTGACGAAACCGGCGCAGATATTGTGTCATTGGTTTATGACGGCGAGGGATGCGGAATTGGTTACTTAGGCGCTGGTCCTGCCACCGCGTTCAATGTGACAGATGTGCCGTGTATGGTGGGTAATCGCACCATGGCACACGAAATCGGACACAATCAGGGAGCGCATCATGACCGCCAGACGGTTGGTGGTGGCGTATCAGGCAACTTCAACTACGGGTTCCGCCGTTGTAACGACGGGTCGGTTGACGATAAGGGCTCTCCGTTCTTCCGCACCATAATGTCATACAGTTGTTCAGGTGCAGCCCGGGTAGGCCGGTTCTCGAACCCACAGATTAATTATGCGGGTGTTCCTCAGGGCGTTGATCCTACGACTGATCCTGACTTTGGTGCCTGGAACGCGCGCACCCTGAACGAGTCAGCGTCATTCGTTGCGTCATTCAGAGCCGCGCAGGCTACTGTGCCGCCGTATGCGCCCGGTAACCTGTTTATTGCAGCGGTATCCTACAATACCGTCAGTCTGCAGTGGGATGATAATGCAGACAATGAGAACAGTATGGTGGTGCAGCGTCGTACAGATGCCGGCACCTGGCAGACCATTGCGTCACTGGCTGCCGACACGACGGCGCTTACTGACAACAGTGTACAGGCCGGGACCTACTATGAATACCGCGTCAGCGCCGAAAACAGCATTGGCATGTCTGGCTACTCAAATGTCGCGGGTGTGACCACAGACGCTTTGCCCTCGGAAGTGACTGAGGTTGCCGTTGCCGATAATGCCGTGACCGGTCAGATTGCGGGCAGCTATGTGGCTACCCAGGCAGATGACGGTACGTTCCAGACAATTACCGAAGCCAGTTCGGGCGGGCCTAAACGTTCACGCAAACAGCAGTACGATCATCGCTGGCAGTTTTATGTGACCGGTGGCCCGGGTGGTGTGATCTTCACTGCCAATGCATGGGTGTCTGGCAGTGAAGGAGCTAACTTCAGTTTCTCACTTGACGGTGGGGTAACCTGGACGCCGCTATTCACGGTAAACAGCCGCGCCACTGACAACGTGCAGGCAGCGATGCTGAATGATATCAGCGGTAACGTGCTGGTGCGTGCGACAGACGCTGAGCAGCGTAGTGGTGAGAGTGCCGACAGCCTGTTCGTCGATCATCTGGTAATGACCTCTTCGCTGGTGGTGCCTGCAGCGCCGGACGCTCCGGCTGACCTGAGTGTCGTCAGCGTGACCGCGACCCGAGTGGATCTGGCGTTTACCGACAATGCCAATAACGAAACAGGCTTTGTATTGCGCCGCGCCGCGAGTGCCGGGGTGAGTTGTGACGCAGCCGAAGACATTGAAACCATTCCGGAAGCGGCGGGGCGCTCACAGGTCAATATCGCTGATTTTCAGGCGCCGGCAGGGGAAACCCTTTATTACTGGGTTGTTGCCTTCAACGGCGGCGGCGTGTCAGCCTGCTCTAATCCGGTGGAAATTACCACTGATGCCCAGCCGCTGACCTTAAGTGTTGCTGGCTTCAAAGACAAGGGCATTCAGCATGCTCAGCTGACCTGGTCCGGAATGGCCTCAGCCAGTGTCGATATTTACCGTGATGGTCAGCGTATCGGCACGGTGGGAAATACCGGCAGCTACACCGACAATATTGGCCAGAAAGGCGGCGGCAGCTATGCCTACCAGGTGTGTGAGCAGGGTAGCATGACCGTCTGTTCAGACAGCCAGCGCGTCACCTTCTGATACTCCTCAAGGGGCATATCCTATGCCCCTTTTTTGTCCGCATCGACAACACGTTAAACGTGTTTTGCCACATTCTCATTTCCTGAACTATGCTCAACAGGCGATGACGTCACCGCGATGACCTGAGTCTGCCGTTCGTTGTGTTCGCTACAGCTATAACAACTGACATTTTGACATCAAGAAGGCAGAAAGACGTGATGAAAAAAATACTGATTGCTTTTGTAGCAGCCCTGCTGGCTGCGCCGTTCAGCCAGGCCGTAGAACTGGTCAGCGGTGACAAATCCAACCTCACTGAACTGTGTATCGCGGCCGCACAGTCTGACGAGATGCTCAGGCTGACTGTCCGTCAGTACGGGTTTTCGCAGACGGAGCTGGACTCGTTTACCTGTAACGGCATGACGCTGGAAGAGTTCGCCGACGCCTACCGCAACAATGACAGCGGAAAGCCGGTGATGGTGTATACCTTTGAAGTGGCCGAGGACAGCCGGGAGTCACAACTGTGTGTAGCTGCAGCTACCTCAAACGAAGCCTACATGGAAGCCAAGGAACGGTTATACGATGGAAAGGTGGGCGATATTGCCTGTAATGGCCTGCCCATTGAACGTTTCGCCAAACGTTATGGTAACAAGGGGTTCAGAAAGTAAACGGATATCAGGGTGCCTGCCGGGCACCCTGACGGCTGGCGGTTGGGTTACGGTGCGCTTTTCACGCCGTCCAGTCTGGCCGGCAGCAGCATGTTAAGTGTCATCAGCGACATACCAAATCCGGGACCTTCGTTGTCCAGTGCGCCGGACGGCAAGTAAAAATGTCGGGTGCCCGTCGAGCGATATAATGCACTGTCAGTGATATGCCACTGTCCATCAAATTGCACTTCCGACCAGGCGTGACCAAACGCCAGTACGCCGTCCCCGCTGTCAATAATCACCGTGCCCAGTATTACCCTTGCCGGCAATCCCAGCGCCCGCGCCAGTGCACTGGTCAGCACGGCATATTCCGTGCAGTCACCGCTGCGCTGTGTGGCAATCACGGACGCGATGTTAAAGCCATGAATGTAGCTGGGGTTATCGATATAACTATCGACATAGGCCATCAGTGCGTCCGGTGTCGGCGGGGTATCAGCGGCAGCAGGGAACCCGTCAGTAAACGCCCGGGTAGCAGGCTCATCGGTATCAACCACGAAACTGCTGCGTAAATAGGCAGGTGTCGCTTCACCGGCATAAGCGGCTCGCTCGGGCAGAGTAACATGCAGCGTTTGCTTGTCGGTAACCCGCGCAACTATGTCAGGCCATGCGGTCAGATAACCGGCTGCCTTGCCGGCATCACTAACGATGACGTCCGCTTCGATAACGCTGGCAAGTGGCCGGGTGGCAGTACTGTCAAGTGATACACTGATTTGCGCATAAAAGGGCACGCCTTCGGCACTGACACTGCCTGACAGTGCCAGCATCAGCCATCCGAATAGGGCTCTCATGGCGTGACCGGCGATCCGCGGCGGTGCACCAGCTCCAGTTTAACCTGTAGCCCGCCCATTTCCATTGCCGCATGCTTCATTACGCCCTCAGCGTCTGCGGTATAGTCCATCGACAGCGGGCCGGCATCAAAACGGTATGCGTTTTCTGCCTGCTGTTTGCTTAAGGTCACTGCCATGACGGATGTCGGGTCCGCTTCCGGTACCCACATGGAGTAGGTGGATGACGGGGTGTCTGCATCTGCCAGGCTGGCAGTTGCCAGGTAGCCGCCAAAATCAGACAGTAACCAGCCATCGTGGTCCAGCGTTGCACTGACAGGTTTGTTTTGCAGGCTACCCTGAACCTGCCAGGCGTCATCCTGATAGGTAATCGAAAATTGTGACGAAACGACCCCGTTATCAATGGTGTATTCGTTGGCATTGATCAGCGCGCCGTCCGGTGTGCTCCATGCGCTGACAACAGCGTCTGAACGCGATACTGATGACGCATCCACCGGCACCAGGAACACCGAGTCGGTTTCAATATTCACGTCGCCGTCTTCATCATAGGTGTACGTCTCACGGCTGTAACCGATGGGCGTGCCGTTTAATGTCATTTTATAGACAGGCTCAAAAAAGGCGTTGTCCTGTTCCTGCGCGTTGATCCCCTCAATCAGCGAGGAGAATACCGCCATGAAGCTGTCGCGATAGCCAATTTCGTTGTGCAGACAAATCTGCAGACTGCGGTCGGTACGCGCCGCCAGTCCTTTGAGCGTGCCGGAGACTTTTTCACTGCCTTCGCCCAGCGTATACAGGGTATCCAGCCCAATGTACGGAACGCCGCTGACTACATCGCTGTCGATAGCGAAATTAAACGCGCCGGTCAGGGATTTGTTGTTCAGGTTGGCGGCGCTCTGGAGACTATGCTCCATGATGGCATAGAACGACGTTGCCGTGCCGTCAAATTCGGTAAACACATAACACTCGACCGGAGAACCGGTACCAATGTTCATCTGGTAATACGACATACCGTCACCCTGCTCAAGCAGCGACGCCTTGCCCGGTACCCTGACCGTCAGGCCCAGGCTATCAATGGCCAAATCGGTGCTGGTTTTTATCTCGGTCGTGCGGGCCAGCGCATCGGTAAACCAGCCCGGAAAATCATTCAGTGGCACCAGGTCAACAGCCTGTGCAGTATGCGGGGCCAGCATGGCGCAAAACAGTAAAGTGGCAGATACGGACTTCATAAGATTCATCCCTGAAAAAGGTTGTAGGCACGGTGACTGCGAAAGTGCACGCGTGCGGTTAATTCCGGTGTTCAGAGTACACCGGCCGGTCACGTAAATGCCAGCACAAAGTTATTTGGAAAACTCGGCCTCAATAATGATGGTCACGTCATCACCAATCATTGGCAGATAACGGGTCATACCCCATTCAGAGCGCTTGAGTGTGGTGGTGGCGGAAAACCCCAGAGTCGGTTTGCCGGTGAGTGGCTAACGCGCCATCCCACCATTTAGTGTGACGGTGAGTGTCACTGGCCGTGTCTGTCCAAGCAAGGTTAAGTCGCCGGTCATGCTGGCATGGGTTGCACTGTGCATCTCAATGCGCGTGGAGGCAAATGTGATCTCAGGATATTCATCGGCGTTAAACCAGTCCGCGTCATAGGCCAGCGTAGCGTTAAAGTCGGTCTCCTGCGGGTAGGGGAAGTGGGTTTCCAGTGATGCGGCGCGTATGGTTGCCTGTACCTGACTGGCGCTGAGATCAGCCGGATTAAAAACCAGACTGGCATCGATGTCAGTAAACAGGGCTGTATAGTGAGAGAGGCCAAGATGGGAGACTTTCCAGATCACGCTGGCGTGGGTTTTATCCAGCGTGTAGGTGCCTTCAGGCATGCGGATAACATCGGTTTTGGCAAAGACCCAGCTTACACAGCCGGTCACTGCCAGCAGGCACAGGATCACAAGGTGTCTGGGTATCATCAGTCAGACCTCGTCAGCATTTACCGATTAATAGTCGTAATCGGCCGGAAAAGTTTATTCATGCCTGACAGGCAGCCAGAATTCTGCGATCAGGCCGGCCTGGGGATGGTTGCGCAGCCGTACCTCGCCGTCGTGGCCTTCGATGATACGACGAATAATCGCCAGCCCGAGCCCGGAGCCTGACGTACCGCGCGCCTTATCGACCTGCGCGAAGGGCATAAAGACGTCTTCGAGCTGTTCATCCGGAATGCCGGGACCAAAATCCCGGACTTTGCAGTAGACCCGGTTATCCCTGTGGTCATAAAAGGTTGTAATGACAATCGCATCGGAGCCATAGCGAAAGGCATTCTCTATGAGGTTTTCGATGACCCGTTTTATTGAGATCCGTCGCAAGCTTAAGGTTGGAATGTTACCCAGTTTCAATGAGATATGATGCGCTGCTTCGAGTTGGCGAGCCTGAGTGACGTCTTCTATCAGAGTATTCAGACTGGTTTCTTCATAGCGCTCTTCTTTGTCGTAGCGGGCGTATTCAATGAACTGGTCGATGATGGCATTCATGTCCTCAATGTCATTCACAATCCCGTCTTTTATCCAGTCCTGTTCGTCCGGCAGCATTTCAGTAGCCAGCCTGATGCGGGTCAGTGGCGTACGCAGGTCGTGGGAGATACCCGCGGTCATCAGCGTCCGGTCATGCTCAAGTTGCTTAATGCCCTGGTTCATGCGGTTGAAGGCGCGGGTTACCGCAATCATTTCGCTGCTGCCCTGCTCGGGCAGCGGCGGTGGGAATTTCCCATGGCCGACGTCCAGTGCGGCGCGTTGCAGCGCCTGCAGCGGGCGGGTCATGCGCCGCACAAACAGCCAGCCACCGGCCACGCTGAGAATACCAATGACCATCAGATACATGGTCAGCGGGGAAATATTTGCCTCGTTCAGGCCGGTAATGGGAACGGAAATCCAGGTATCAGGATAGCGACTGAGTGATATCCAGACTAAGTAGGGCGGATCGTTGGCGGCGCCCTGAATGGTGCTGATGCGGACATCGGCGTCCATATCCAGCTGGTTACTGACTTCATTCGACATGAAACCGTAATACGTGGCATCAGTGAGACCGGCGGTCAGCGCATCACTCTGATCCAGCACGCGAATGCCGGTTTTTTCAAAATAGCGGTCACGGGCACTGCGGGTACTGACCAGCAAATCATCGGCAATCACGGTTTTTACCTGCGTGGCGAGCAGGCTGTTAATTTGCTGATAGCTTGGTCGGATAAAGTAGTAGGTGACCGACAGATAGGACACCACCTGATTGATCAGCAACAGGATGCCAATCAGCAGTACCGTCTGCCCGAATGCACTTTTAGGAAGCAGTCGCACGGGCGCTCAGCACCGCGGACGTAATGCTGCAGGAGTCATCAGGCAGTCTTTTCACCGTCAGGCACAAACACGTATCCCAGTCCCCATACCGTCTGAATATAGCGTGGGTTTGCGGGATCTTTCTCCAGCATTCGACGCAGACGGGATACCTGTACGTCAATACTACGTTCAAGGGCGCTGTAATCACGACCCCGCGCCAGGTTCATCAGCTTGTCACGGGACAGCGGTTCACGCGGATGCGTGACCAGTGATTTCAGTACGGCAAACTCGCCGCTCGTCAGGGTCATCGGCTCGCCATTGGCGGTCATTTCGCGGGTAGCAAGATTAAGCGCATAATCACCAAACTCAACAATTTGCGCCTCACGCGACGGTGCGCCGGGCGCTTCGGTGACCTGACGGCGCAAGACTGCTTTAGCGCGGGCCAGTAACTCACGGGGATTAAATGGCTTCGGTAGGTAATCATCTGCGCCCATTTCCAGACCGATAATACGGTCGACTTCGTCACCTTTGGCGGTCAGCATGATAATAGGGATAGGATTGTCAGACTTGCGCATGCGGCGGCAGATTGACAGGCCATCTTCACCCGGCAGCATCAGATCCAGCACCATCAGGTGGAAATTTTCACGTTCCAGCAGACGGTCCATTTGCTCGGCATTGGCTGCCGTACGTACCTGAAAGCCCTGCTCAACGAGGTAGCGCTCTAACAGGCTTCTCAGACGCATGTCGTCGTCGACGACCAGTATTTTGGAGGTTTCCTGACCCATCAGCAAATCCTAATGTTTTTCTTCACTATAACCATAAGTTGCGAATGAAAAAAGTATCGAATTGTTGCCAGGCGGGCCGGAGTGTTACAAATAGTGTCAGTCGCCGACCCAGTCCATCTGGTGTCCGGCGCGGCGTTTCTTCACCAGCAGCTCTTCTATCAATGGCGTCAGAATCAGTTCCATAGCCAGCCCCATTTTGCCGCCGGGTACGACCAGGGTATTGATCCGGGACATGAAAGCGCCATCAATCATCTGCAACAAATAGGGATAGTCGACGTTTTTCATTTCGCGGCGAAAGCGCACCACCACAAAGCTTTCATCCTGAGTCGGAATTTCGCGTGCGCTGAACGGGTTTGAGGTATCGACCGTGGGGACACGCTGGAAGTTAACATGGGTGCGCGAAAACTGCGGCGTGATGTAATGAAAATAGTCATCGAGACCGCGCACAATGCTGCTCATTACGGCTTCCCGCGAGTGACCGCGGTCAGTAGTGTCACGGACGATTTTCTGGATCCATTCGAGGTTAACAATCGGCACCATGCCGACCAGTAAGTCCACGTGCTTGGCCACATCGTTTTCTTCGGTCTTCACGCCGCCGTGCAAACCTTCATAGAACAGCAGGTCGGTATTAGCGGGCAGATCCTGCCACGGGGTAAATGTGCCTGGCATCTGATTAAACGGTACTGCTTCATCAAAGGTATGCAGATACTGTCGGAACTGGCCGGTGCCGGAACTGCCGTATTCGCGAAACAGGCTCTCGAGCAGTTCGAAGTCATTGGCTTTAGGACCAAAGTAACTGATGTGACGTCCCTGCTCCTGGGCCTTGCGTATTTCCACTTCCATTTCAGGGCGGGTAAAACGGTGGAAGCTGTCACCCCCAACCACAGCCGCGTTAATCTTCAGGTTACGGAAGATATGACGAATCGCGTTGGTTGTTGTGGTGGTGCCGGCACCAGACGATCCGGTGATAGCAATGATTGGGTGTTTTACTGACATAGGCTCACTTAGGGACGAGTCGGAGTTTAGTTATAAGCTTCTGAATTCGATTAATCAAGTGGGGGGCCACAGACCTGAACCGGTGAATAGCTAGCTATCGTCCGGCTCACGTGTCTTGTGGTGGTGCTGAAGTAATTTCACGATCAGCTCGGCTTCTTCTTCATCCAGTTCGAGCAGGTCTCTGACGCGCTCCAGGTGATGGGCGTCGTGTTCACTGATTTTGCCATCGGCGATGACCGTTCTGACGGTTTCCTTAAAGCGGTCGCGACGCAGTTGCATCTGTGCGGTGAAGCTGGATGACAAAATACCTGCTGGCAGGGCATACAGCCCCACCCCAAGCAACGTGATCACACCACCAAACACTTTGCCAAGCGCCGTGACCGGCACGACATCCCCATAGCCGACAGTGGTCAGCGTAACCAGCGCCCACCATAATGACGCGGGGATACTGGCAAAGGCCTCTGGCTGTGCCTCATGTTCGAGGTAATAAATCACGGTGGCCGCAACCACCATCATGATAAGCAACACGCTTAAGGCTGCCATCAGCGTGCGTGCTTCGCTGCGGATCACCGCCATCAGCGCCTGCATCGAGCGCGAGTAACGCCCCAGCTTGACCATCCGAATGACCCGGAAAAGCCGCAATACACGAAGATCGATAAAGAAAAAGGCGCTTAAATAAAATGGCAGAATGGCCAGCAGATCGACGATTGCCATTGGGCTGAGTATGTAATCAATCCGCCTGTTCCAGCGCGGCTCGCCGGGGTTATGCGGGTGGGGTGAAAGTGGTGCCACCCAAACTCGTAACAGATATTCAATACTGAACACCGCCACGGAAAACGCGTCAAACAGCGCGAGCTGTGCATGCCACTTGGTATTTACCGAGGGCATGGTCTCGGCCATCATGGCCATGACATTGGTAATGATTAGGGTGACCAGAAAAAGGTCAAACGCCTGTGCCAGCCGATCGCGCTGTTCGCTGTTGCGATTGGGGTTTAACAGCCGGTAGCAGACAGATTGCAATGACATGGCGCTTCCTTTTGATACGGTCATCTGACACACCGAGTATGCGTGACTGTGCAAAAGCTTAACCTGACCTGCGTCAAATTGCGAAGCGAAAGCGGTGAAGAGAAAGAAAACGGTGCGATACGTAACGTGTACCGCACCGGTTGTCAGCGTGTTACCCGGCGTCGCGCTCGCGACTTATTGCGCGGTGAGCGATGTCGGTACGGTAGTAAACGTCTTTGAACTGAATTGCAGACACCAGCTTGTAAGCGTGTTGCTGCGCCTCGGTGACGTTGTTGCCCAGTGCCGTGGCACACAGCACCCGGCCACCACTGGTCACTACCTCGTCGCCGCGAAGTGCTGTGCCAGCGTGGAATACCTTGCCATCCAGCTTGTCAGCCTCGTCCAGTCCGGTGATCGCGTTGCCTTTTTCATAGCTGCCAGGATAACCCCCGGCGGCCAGTACCACACCAACAGCTGCGCGCGGGTCAAACTCAATAGTTGCGCTATCCAGTTTGCCTTCACAGGCGGCCAGACACAGCGCAACCAGATCAGACTGCAGGCGCAGCATAATCGGCTGGGTTTCCGGGTCGCCGAAGCGGCAGTTGTATTCAATCACCTTAGGCGTGCCGTCGGGCATGATCATCAGACCGGCATACAGGAAACCGGTGTACGGCATACCTTCCGACGCCATACCGTCGACGGTCGGACGGATAACCTCATTCATGATGCGCTCGTGAATGTCCGGGGTCACTACCGGAGCCGGCGAATAGGCACCCATACCGCCGGTGTTTGGCCCGGTATCACCGTTGGCCGCACGTTTGTGATCCTGGCTGGTGGCAAAAGGCAGTACGTTCTTGCCGTCAACCATCACGATAAATGAGGCTTCCTCACCATCGAGAAACTCTTCAATGACCACGCGCGAACCGGCGTCGCCAAACGCGTTGCCTGCCAGCATATCGCGCACGGCAGCTTCGGCTTCGGCTTCGGTCATTGCCACAATCACCCCTTTACCAGCGGCCAGCCCGTCAGCTTTTACCACAATCGGGGCACCCTGCGCTTTGATGTACGCCAGTGCCGGCTCAATGTCGGTAAAGGTCTGATAGAACGCAGTAGGTATATTGTGTCGCGCCAGAAAGTCTTTGGTAAATGCTTTTGACCCTTCCAGCTGCGCTGCCGCCTGGCTTGGACCAAAAATGGTCAGGCCGTCAGCCTGGAACGCATCAACAACGCCTGCCACCAGCGGCGCTTCCGGACCGACAATCGTCAGTTCCACCTGATTATCTTTAGCAAAGGCCAGCAGTGCAGTGATGTCGCTGGCGTCGATTGCCACATTTTCAAGTTTCGCTTCGGTGGCTGTGCCGGCATTGCCGGGTGCAACAAACACCGTGGTCACAGAAGGAGATTGCGCGGCTTTGAATGCCAGCGCATGTTCGCGGCCGCCGCCGCCAATGACAAGTACGTTCATTAAAGTTCCTGCTATTACGCTTTTGGTTTTACAAATTTCAGGGTCATGCGGTTGCTTTCACCGATGCCCAGGTATTTCGCCTGATCCTGGTCGCCCAGTGCCAGCGTTGGCGGTAAGGTCCAGACCCCTTTGGGGTGATCGGCAGAATCCATAGGGTTGGCATTGATGTCACTGCTGGCTGCCAGTACAAAACCGGCTTTTTCTGCAGCTGCCATCACCACCGAGCGTTTCATATACCCGCTCGATTTCATGGCATCATCGCTGGCCGACTCGGGCAGTTCGTGTTCAACCACACCCAGTACACCGCCTGGTTTAAGGGCGTCATAAAATGCCTTAAACGCATTATCCAGCCCCTCCAGGCCTGCATTCATGTACCAGTTGTGTACATTTCGGAATGTCAGCACCACGTCGGCGCTGCCGGCGTCAACAATATCCAGCGCCTTGACCGGATGGAAAGTAGCAACAACGACTTCAGAGTACGGTGGATAGGTTTTTACTTTTTCGCTGAATTTCGCCCGTGCATTGCGATAGTAATCCCGGGTTTCATTGTCAACATAAAAATGGGCACCAACATACTTCCCTTCGCCTTTGACGACGGCGGTAAGGATATCAGTATACCAGCCACCACCTGGCCAGATCTCAACCACGGTCATGTCCGGTTCTACGCCAAAAAAGCGCAGCGTTTGCTGCGGGTGACGATATTCGTCACGCAGTTTGGCTTCGGCTGAGCGGTTGTCACTTTTTACAGCATCACTGATCGCATCTGCGCTGGCAGTGAAGGCACTAAGACTCAATACAGAGGCGGTAAAGTAGAGCGCTAACTTTTTCATGTCGTTTTTCCTTGTTATCGATACAGGCAATACATTGCTAATACTGCAGCAGTAAAGCATCAGATTAAGCCTAACCCAGATTATTCACAAGGCGATGAAAAATCCGTCAGATCTTGCTGCCGTTGCGAGGAACGGCAGCAAGGTGTCGTCAGGATCAGTGACGGAAATGACGCATTCCGGTGAAGACCATGGCGATGTCATGTTCATCAGCCGCGGCAATGACCTCGTCATCACGCATGGAGCCGCCCGGCTGGATAACCGCCCGAATGCCTGCTGCGGCGGCTGCATCAATGCCATCGCGGAACGGGAAGAACGCATCCGACGCCATCACAGAGCCAGCCACTTCCAGGCCTTCATCGGCAGCCTTGATGCCCGCAATTTTCGCCGAATAGACACGGCTCATCTGACCGGCACCGACACCTACCGTCATACCGTCTTTGCAGTAGACAATGGCATTGGACTTCACGTATTTGGCGACTTTCCAGCAGAACATCAGATCGCGCAGCTCCTGCTCGGTAGGCTGGCGCTTGGTGACAACTTTGAGGTCGTCCATATCAACCATGCCAAAATCGCGCTCCTGCACCAGCAGACCACCGTTGACACGTTTAAAGTCGTAGCCTTCAGTTAACTGACCATGCCAGTCGCCACAGGCCAGAAGACGGACATTCTTCTTGGTTGCGACAATCTCTTTGGCACGTTCAGACACCGACGGTGCAATGATGACCTCAACGAACTGACGGTCAATAATGGCCTCTGCCGTGGTGGCATCAAGTTCGCGGTTAAATGCGATAATGCCGCCGAACGCTGAAGTCGGGTCAGTTTTAAACGCACGGTCGTAAGCTTCAAGAATGTTCTCGCCAATCGCCACACCACACGGGTTTGCGTGTTTAACGATGACACAGGCGGGCTCGACAAACTCTTTCACGCATTCCAGCGCGGCGTCGGTGTCGGCAATGTTGTTAAACGACAGTTCTTTACCCTGTAACTGCTGTGCAGTAGCGACCGAGGCTTCCTGAATGTGATTTTCGACATAGAACGCGGCGTTCTGATGGCTGTTCTCGCCGTAACGCAGGTCCTGCTTTTTGGTCATCTGAATATTGTAGGTCCGCGGGAACTCGCTGTGCGCGTGGTCACACTCGTCGCCACACTCAGCAGCATCAATGCGCGCACCAAAATAGTTAGCAATCATGCCATCATATTCTGCCGTGTGCTCAAACGCTTTAATGGCAAGATCAAAACGGGTCTGGTAAGTCAGTGAACCGTCGTTGTCGCGCATTTCCGACAGCACGCGATCGTAGTCTGCGGCGTTGACCACAATGGTAACGTCACGGTGGTTTTTGGCGGCAGCACGCACCATGGTCGGTCCGCCAATATCGATGTTCTCAATGGCGTCTTCCAGCGTGCAGTCTTCCCTGGCTACCGTGGCCGCAAACGGATACAGATTAACGGCAACCAGATCGATAGGCGCAATGTGATTGTCTTCCATCACCTGCTCGTCCTGCCCGCGACGACCTAAGATACCCCCGTGAATTTTGGGGTGCAGGGTTTTCACCCGGCCGTCCATGATTTCCGGATGACCAGTATGTTCAGAAACTTCTTTTACCGGCAGGCCGGCTTCGCTAAGGAGTTTTGCGGTGCCGCCGGTCGACAGCAGTTCAACGCCAGCGTCATGAAGCGCTTTGGCGAAGTCAACAATACCGGTTTTGTCTGAAACACTTAAAAGCGCGCGTTTAATGGGTCTGAGAGTTTGCATAGTGTGTACTGTTTAGCTGTGAGTGAAACAAAAAGAGCACCGTCAGGTGCTCTTGTGTGGGCGTAGCCCAATTCGTCTTAGTTCATGCCGTACTGCTTCAACTTTTTGCGCAGTGTGCCACGGTTGATGCCCATCATGATGGCCGCGCGGGTTTGGTTGCCGCGGGTGTAAGTCATAACTTCTTCGAGCAGCGGCGCTTCAACTTCAGCAAGAACCATTTCGTACAGGTTATCGATGTTGGCGTTATCAAGTTGTTTCAGATACTTGTTAACAGCCTGCTTTACTGAATCACGCAGTGGTTTTTGCGCCTGAGTCTGAGAAGGCGTGGTTACTGTTGTTGTAAAAGGTGAAGTCACATTTTGATCGAACATAATACAGTCTTGCTCTTTAGTTAGTCATCACTATGCTGCAGGAGAAATCTGTCGGGTTTCTCGACGATGCAGCGATTGAAAATAGTCGTCTATGGCACCAAGCTGGGCGTCTGCCTGCTCGATGGCATTAAAGACTTTACGAAACTGACGCTCCTTATCATGCTCCGCGAGATACCAGCCCACGTGTTTTCGGGCAATTCTTACACCGGTAACGTCACCGTAAAAAGCATGAACATTGGCAACATGACTTCGTAACACCTCATGTTGCTCGGACAGTGGCGGAGGTGGCAGGTCTTCGCCGGTCTCAAGGAAATGCAGGATTTGCTTAAAAATCCAGGGATTACCCTGAGCACCTCGACCGATCATCACGCCATCAGCGCCGGTGTAATTGAGCACATCTTGTGCTTTTTGTGCAGAAGTGATGTCACCGTTCGCGATCACCGGAATAGAAATTGCCGCTTTGATCTGTCGAATGGTGTCGTACTCTGCTTCTCCCTTGTACATACAGGCACGGGTTCTGCCATGAACTGCCAGTGATTGTATGCCGTTTTGTTCTGCAATCCGGGCAATCTCTACCCCATTGCGATTGTCGGTATTCCAGCCGGTGCGGATTTTCAGTGTTACCGGAACATCCACCGCGTTAACGACGGCTTTCACGATAGACTCCACCAAATCCGGGTATTGAAGCAGTGCAGAGCCTGCCAGCTTCTTATTTACCTTTTTGGCCGGACAGCCCATGTTGATGTCGATAATCTGCGCACCGTTTTCAACATTGAACTGTGCTGCCTGTGCCATCAGTTCTGGGTCGGCACCGGCAATTTGTACGGAACGAATACCGTCTTCCCCGCTGTGATCCATGCGCGCCATCGATTTGGCCGTGTTCCACACCCTGGGATTGCTGGACAGCATTTCGGAAACCACCAGGCCCGCCCCCATACGTCTGCAAAGCTGACGAAAAGGACGATCGGTAACTCCCGCCATCGGCGCAAGCATCAAATTATTGTCAAGCTCGTAGGGGCCAATTCGCATAAATATTCATCAACAACTGAACAGAAAATAGTCACCCGGCTCGAACGGGGCGCTAAGTGTACGCGTTTTCGCTCGCCATGAAAAGGCTAAAAATCGCACAAAATTTACAGGTGGGCCCTTGACAGCGGGCAAAAAGTGATATGTCCGGATTGCAGGCGGAGAGCGGGATTTACCCTTAAAACACGCTCTCCGTTATATGGTCAGCTCTGTGGGCTATTGTCGGTGTGGTTTCTGCGCGACCGGTCTTCCTCCATGCAAATCATGCTGGCAATGCGCGCAACCTGCGATCAACGTGGGACGGTTTCAAGGCTCGACCCCACTCTCAGTTATATGGTCAGCTCTGTGGACGATTATTGCTGTTGTGTTTTTTTGCTACCGCTCACCCGTGCCCATTCGCCATCGATGGCGTGCGGTTCAAGGTCGAAATCGGCCGCGTAGGCGGTTTCAATGGCATTAACCTGCTCGGCTAAAATGCCGGACAGAACCAGTTTGCCGCCGGGCTTGCAGAATCCGGTGATTATTTCGCGCAGCTCCAGTAACGGGCCACTTAAGATATTGGCAATGACCACATCAGCCTGCATGTCGGGCTGATTTTCCGGCAGATAGACCTGCAGTTTGTCTTCAACATGATTGCGGCGTGCGTTTTCTTCGCTGGCCTGCAACGCCTGGGGATCGATATCGATACCCACGACGTTCTTTGCACCCAGTTTGAGGGCGGCAATACCCAGAATGCCTGAGCCACAACCGAAGTCGACGACCGTTTTGCCGGTAAGCTCCAGACTGTCGAGCCAGCACAGACACAGGGCCGTTGTCGGGTGTGTGCCCGTGCCAAAGGCCAGGCCAGGATCGAGCATCACATTGACAGCTGACGGGTCAGGTACCTCACGCCAGCTCGGACAAATCCACAGGCGCTCACCGAAACGCATAGGGTGAAAGTTATCCATCCATTCGCGTTCCCAGTCTTTATCTTCCAGCTGTTCGACCTTATGGTGAACACCGTCGCCGAGGACGCCGATGGCCGTTAACTGCGCCACCACCTGTTGCATATCGTCACTGGCATCAAACAAGCCAATAATTCGGGTGTCAGGCCACAGCATGACTTCACCTGGCTTTGGCTCATACATTGGTGTGTCCTTGGCATCGACAAAGGTCACTGCCTGCGCACCGCAGTCGCTAAGATGTTCGCCGATAACTTCGGCGTTGGAGGATGTTGCATCAATAATCAGTTGAAGCCAGGCCATAAAACATGTGGTTGATAAATTTGCGGGTATAGTACCAATCGTCACGTATGGAAGAAACGTGAAGTTGGTATTGTTGCCATGTCTTTCATTAACTAAAAGTAATATTGAGCTGGTATGTACATCTCTTTATACTGACTTTGACGTTTTTGTAGTGAGGTGGCTTTGCGTATCGTCCTCTTTTTTATCCTGCTGACTTCATGGTTTGCCCACGCAAGGCAAATTGAGGCTGTCGTTGGCTGGGACAAGCCACCGTATGTGATGCAGGACAGAAACTCCGGGTTTGAGGTAGAACTTGTCAGGCAGATCCTGTCCGAGCTGGGGCACGAACTGATACCCGTGTATGTCCCGTTTGGCCGCACAGTCATGATGGTCAACGACCGCCAGGTAGAAATGGGACTGACGATGAGCAAAAGCCATGAAGTCGACCCGTCTATTCTGTCTGATACCTATGTGATATATCAGAACGTCGCTATCTCGCTGCAACAAAGCAACCTCGCGTTAACCAATCTGTCTGACCTGGCCGGGTTAAGGGTGTTGTCTTTTCAGACTGCCTCGGAAGTGCTGGGTGAGGCGTTTCGCAGCGTAGTGCCGCAGATGAGCGGCTATGTGGAAGTGCCCATTCAGGACCGGCAATTACTGATGCTGATGTCCGGCAGTGTTGACGTTGCTATTCTTGACCGGAACATCTTTAACTACATGCAGAGCCATCTGTTACCGTCGGAACGTGAGCCCATCGCCATTCATGAATTATTCGACGTTATTCCCTGCAGTGTGGCGATTCATGATCCGGTACTTCGCCGCCAGTTCAATCAGAAACTCGCCGAATTTATTGCCGACGGCCGGTATCAGGTGTTGCTGGACCAGTTCGGGCTGGTGAACCTGCTTGACCGTCTGCCACAATACCGTGCAACGGTGATCCCGTCTCCATCAGGCAGCACTTACCCATAACGTCACCCGGTAAACACCAAATCGCCGTTACCGCAAGGGTGCAGAAAAGTGGCATGTTAGCCTTTCGTTTAATTGTAGGTATCGTTACCTGCCAGTAAACTGACTGTTGAATAACAATAACTATAAGACAGTAAGTTTGCGTATATTAATCGTGATTTTATTGGTGATGGTCTCGTCTTTTGCCTCTTCCAGAGAAATTGAGGCAGTAGTTGGCTGGGCTAAACCACCCTACATAGTTCAGGATGGGAGCTCAGGCTTCGAAATTGAACTTGTTCGACAGGTGCTCGCCTCGCTTGGGCATGAGCTGGTTCCTGTTTTTGTGCCTTACGGACGCTCAATGAGAATGATGGAAGACCGTAATGCCGAAATGGGTCTGACCATGAATGCATCACAAAATATAGACCTGGCAATACTTAGCGACCCCTACGTGACCTATCAGAATGTTGCGGTGTCGTTAAAGCAGCGCACCCTTCAAATAGAATCTTTGTCTGACCTTAAAGGATTGAGTGTCATTGCTTTTCAGACTGCCAGTCAGGTATTGGGGCCTGAATTTAGCCGTGCTGTCGAGAAAACCAATGGTTACCTTGAAGTCCCTGAGCAATATCGTCAGGTACGCATGCTATTACTCGGAAGCGTGGACGTGGCGGTAATGGATATTAATATCTTTGAACATTTTAAACGCCAGATGCCTTGCGCAAGGCAGGCCCAAACGACAATTCACTTTTTGTTTGATGCAATCCCTTACAGTGCAGCCATTCGTGATCCTGTATTGCGATCGCAGTTCAATGACGTATTAGCGCAATTTAAGGCAGATGGGCGTTATCAGCAATTACTCGACAGGTTTGGTTTAATAAATCAGGTTGAGTTACAACCTGAAAATCGCGGGTTCGCCAGTCTATAACGCGAATTCTGCTAGAGAGTCGAATCGTTTTATAACCTACAGACCAGCTAAGACTCATGTCGATATCAGGCACGTTTGCCATTCACTGTTTATACTTGAACCCAGTCGGTGGTAAACAACGAGTGTTAAGTGAGATTAGTTCTTCTGTGTCTTACTCTCTGCTGCAGTCAGGTAAGCGCGAAAGTGATTCGCGCCGCGGTAGGTTGGGACAGACCGCCTTACGTTATTGAAAAAAGCGAAAGTGGCTTTGAAATAGAGCTTACAAGGCAAATACTGGCTGAGGACGGTCACGAATTTCAGCCCGTCTTTACGCTGATTGGCAAAGCATCTGAGATGCTGCTATCCGGCAACATCGACATGGTACTGACCATAGACATAAAACATAGAGTAGACCCTGAACTACTCACTGAACCGTATGTCGTTTATCAGAATGTGGCGGTAACATTGCGTCAGAGGGCAATTAGATTATCCCGCGTTAACGAGTTGCGACTGCACTCTGTCATTGCGTTCAAAGATGCCAGTAACCTATTGGGAACAGAGTTTGCCGACACCGTAAAACCGTCGAAAAAATACCTTGAAGCGGCTATAACCGAGCGGCAAATAAAGTTACTGATGGTTGGCAGTGTCGATGTCGTCGTTATGGACAGACATATTCTCGCGTTCCTTGTCAAAAAGTTACCGTTAAGATTGCAGCGAGAACTTTCGATTCACCCATTGTTTGACGTGATGCCATACCGGGCAGCAATCATCGATCCCGAAATAAGGGCGCAATTTGACAACACACTGAATGTGTTTATGCGTAATGGACGCTATCAGCGTCTGCTGGATGAATTCGGGCTGGTTAATCTGCTTGATAAACTGCCGGTACGTGACGGTCAGTTCGCCGATTCAGACCAGTAACCAGCGGTCTTTTTGCGCCGTGTAGCGACACGGCCCGGACCATTTTTGATACCGCATAAACAAAAACGCCGGGCGATGCATGCAAAAAATGCAACACCGCACGGCGTTCATATCACTCTGTGTATTGAGTCAGGTTACCCTGGTTTCTTCACCCAGGCGCTACACCAGCCGTTTGCGTTAATCAGCTTGCCAGGGAAAATCGCGCACGGGCGCATGTCTTTACCTTCTTCACCCTGAACATACATGCAATTTGCACACTGAGAACCTTCTACAGTGGATGACGGCGTGTAGTTCAGCGCTTTGGCGGTAGGATCGTCAGCACTCAACGGCTCCTGGGCGTTAGCACGAAGTGCGGTACCACCAAGCGTAATTCCAATTAGTGCCGATCCTGACAATTTCAGGAATCCGCGACGATCGACAGATTTCATAATTTGCTCCCGGTTAAACAGAATTGAGAATGATTCTTTTTTATCCAACCTATAAAACGCAAAAACCTGCCGGCGGCAGGTTTTTATATCGTTATATACTTATACTCGCATTTCTAGGATCTGGCAAAATACTTTTTATTTCATTGATTAAGATTAATTTTGTTTCATTCTGGCGGTGTTTTTTCCCGAACCGGTTCATCGGGTTTTGCATACGCATACTGGGCAATGCGCTGCGTGCGGTGGTAACTGTCCAGTCCGGAAATACAGGCGATGTCCAGCTGCTCCAGATCCAGATAACCATCCCCGGCAATCGCCGCGCGATTAACGTGGACTTGACGGATGCGCCCTATCACCAGTTCCGTTTTATTACACAGGGTTAGGTGCTCTGCCACTTCAAGTCCAATATTCAGCGGGCTCTCGGCAACAAACGGCGCGGCGAAATCTGCCGAATACCAGGCTGTCAGCCCGGTTGCGGTAAACTCGCTGGTGTTCTGTGGGTAGCGCGCCGACGTCTGATGCGCCTTGCCGGTAATGTCTGCGGCAATCTGATTGAGGGTGTACATCTTACGGTCTTTGATGTTCTGCAGTGAGTGCCTCTCGACGGTATGTGGGCGCATGATCATGCCAAGCAGGGGTGGGTTTGCGCCAATGTGAACCACTGAGCTGACAACAGCCAGGTTGTCGGTGGTGCCATCGGTTGTGCCAAGCAGCGCCGCCGCTTTAAAACCAGACAGACTGTTAATGAAATTGGCACGATAGCGCTGCGCCATAGCGTCAATGTCTGACGCCGTAAAAGCGGTTTTCTGTGACTCAGTCATTTTCTCTCCGTGCATCAATGACAAGATCCGAACCATCCTGAAATACGTTTAGTTCAATGGGCTGGCAGCAAATCTGGCAGTCCAGGATCTGAACCTGTCCAATGTCATTGGCTTCGTCGATTTCGACGTCGTTGTACGCCATACAGTAAGGGCACTCGAACGACATAGGCCGGGTAAGGCTCATGATACTAACTCCACAATGCATTTTTACTGTCGCTAAATACGCTGTTACGGCAAACGTGGATTGATTTTCGGTTAACGAGGAGTGTGAATGGTACAGCGGGTGGATATTTGTCCCTGCTGCAGGCGAAAGGCCAGGCTGACTTTTCATCATCTGATCCCCAAACAGATGCACCGGCGGCGTTTCTTCAGGAAAACGCTGACCCGTGATGAGCGAAATGAAGGTATTGCCATTTGCCGTCAGTGTCACGACGGTATTCACCGGTTTTATTCGCCGATGGAACTGGCAAAATCGCTCAATACCCTGGAGAAGCTGCTGGCCGACGAGCAACTGGCGGGCTATTTTCACTGGGTGTCAAAACAGCGAATACGGCTTGATTAACGCCCGCTTCCGTTATTACACTGTCTATAATTACAGTATTTTTCTATTATCCCATGCGTAAAACACTGCCAGCACGCTATTACCTGACACACTTTCATGAGTTTTTGCAGTTTTTCGACGGTGCTAACAGCGCGTTGTTAACCAACGAAGCACATGACTTTATCTCAGCGTTTCGCGCGCTCGATGAGGATAAACAGTGCCTGATTGCACGCGCCGCGAACCGAAAATACGCCATTATCGATCGTCGCCAGTTTGCGTATGCGGAAATCAATGCGCCTCAGCAGCACCTCGATGCACTGATTGAACAGGGGTATTTTGGGCCGCTCGAAGAGGCTGCGCTACCGGACATTGCCAGCGCGCTCACCAAAGACGCCATTATTGCTATTCTGGAGACCTCGATTACCGGTGTGACGCTGACATCGAAGTCGAAGAATGCGCTGGTCAGTCTTTTGGAGCAGACCAGCGATACCATTAACTGGCCTTCGGTAACGGACAGCGATTATCTGGTTTGCCGGTTTAGTAGTGTACTTAACTATCTGTTATTTCTTTACTTTGGGAATACCCGTGGGCGACTGAACCAGTTTTCGATGCGTGATCTTGGCATCATGCGCACACGCGAAAACGTCAGTGGTGACAATACCCGTTTTGAAAATGTGCACGAGGCCAGCGGAGCATGGCACTACATCACCCAGTGCCAGTCGATTCCTTTCATGGAGGCTGAGCAGCTCATCGCGTTAGCTCAGCAGCCTCATCCGGCGGTGACGTCGGTACAGGCCGCACCCTATCGGGACCGCTTTTTTTTCACACTGGGAACAACGCTGCTGACCCATGATACCGGGCTGGCATTGTCGGTGCTGCGCCGCGCAGACTCTGATGAGGCAAAAGAAAAATGGCTGCGTGAGGCCTATAAGGCCGGTTTGAAAGACGAGGTAAAAGCCGCACTTGAAAGCCATATCGAAAACCCGCCGTCTGACACCTTTCTGGCGTTTGCTGAAGATTTTTACGCCCGTAAGTTTCATCAAAAACGTACCAGCGTAGTAACGGATATGCTTCGCAATGCAAGCCGCTCGCTGGATCTGGACGAAAGTCAGCGACACCAGGTAGAGCGTGGTGTCATGGCTGCCTACCGGCGTCGGGGAAGTCAAAGCTGGCGTACCGAAAATACCCTGTGGCGCAGCCTGTTTGGCCTCACATTCTGGTCGTTGCTGTTTGAGCAGGATACGCTGGTAACCGAATTCGACCGGCGACCTCAGTCACTCAAACATAACACCTTCTATGCCGACTTTGACGTGCAGATTGACGCTTTGCTGCAGTCGCTGGATTCCGCCGATACCATGCTACGGCACGTTACCCGCATGGCCACAGAACACTACGGTAAAAGCAACTGTCTGTTCATCTGGCATCGTGATGTGCTGACGCCAGTTAAGGTATTGCTCGAGGCGACCTCGTGCAAGCAGGTGTGTCAGGTGCTGCTGGCCATGGCCAAAGACTTTCACAGTTTAAGTGACGGGTTCCCCGATATCATGGTGTTGGAAGACGGCGCATTGCGGTTTGAGGAAATCAAAGCTCCGGGTGATCAGATCCGCCGTAATCAGCTTGTCAGCATACAGTGCCTGAAGCAGGCCGGGTTTGATGTCACCATCACGCAGGTTAACTGGGTGCGCGATCCCGACCAGCCGTACGCGGTAGTCGATATTGAAACTACCGGCGGCAACAGTGCTTACCATCGGGTAACGGAAGTCGGTATTGCCAAAGTAATACGCGGGGAAATTGTTGATACCTATCAGACACTGATAAACCCCGAACGCCGTATCCCGTCAGCGATTACCCGGCTGACCGGGATCAGCGATGACATGGTGGCAGATGCGCCGGTTTTTGCTGAGGTAGCCGATGCCATAGACCGTTTTACCGCAGACTGCGTGTTTGTGGCGCACAATGTAAATTTTGACTATGGCTTTATTAAACAGGAATTTGCCCGTCTGGAGCGCAGCTATCGCCGGCCTAAGCTGTGTACGGTCAGGGAAATGCGCCGCGCCGTGCCTGGCTTGCCAAGTTATTCACTGGCGTCGCTGACTGCCCACTATGACATCACCATGGAAAGACACCATCGTGCGCTGTCAGACGCGAAAGCGGCTGCGGCCCTGCTGAATATTGTGCATGACAACAGCTGAACGAAATCGCCGTTTTTCTCGTAGCACAACAAAAAAATACTGAGCTCTTTTATGAAACATGAACTCAATGCGGTGGATCAGTCTCGTGTTATAGAAATGGCATGGGAAGATCGTACTCCTTTCGAAGCCATTGAAAAGCTGTACGGACTGGATGAAAAAGCGGTGATTAAACTGATGCGTGCAAGTTTGAACGTGCGTGCATTTAAGAACTGGCGGGCCCGTGTCAGCGGAAGAAAGACCAAGCACAAGGCCCTGCGACCTGCAGGCGTTGACCGCGGCTACTGTCCGTCACAGTACAAACCAAAGGGGGCCGGCTGACCGCCGTTCCGTGAAAACCGGCGCGATAAAAAATTAACTATTCGTAATTTTAAAAAAATGAACCCGGCTATCACTACGCGCGTAATGGATGATGCACTGTTGAAAGTGTGTACGCGTTCTTGCTGTTTGGCCCATCGTTTGATGGGCCTTTTTTATTGCCCGTGTGCAAACGACAGCTTTATACCGGTTAACAGCCGCGACACACTGTCGATAACGTCAATCCGAACAAACCAGTCCAGACGGTGCTGGTGAGACAGCACGCCGTCAAACTCGGCTGACGCCCCATGACCGGTACCGAGGAAGTCCTCTGTCAGCTCAGCCCGGGCACCCAGCCCGTCGCTGACATAAGAATAATGAGTAAAAAACGACACCGGATACTGACCAAGATGAAACTCACCGGACAGTCCGACAACCGCTTTGGTGCCTGATTCATCCAGTCGGTGCACCAGTTCGGCAAAGGCAGTGCGTCCGCTGGTAAAACGATGCCGGTATTCTGCCCGTGCGAAGTTTCCGCCGGTCATGCGTTCCAGACTAAACTCATACGACTGTGACTGGTCGATGCGCGCCGAATATTCCAGCTCAATATAATCTGCTTTGTCGGGCAGCGACAGCGCCCTGCCGGGCTGCGTGTTATTCAACTGGCCGACGACTAGCTCAAGCTGGCTGTCATCAGGCAAAAGACGTACGTGGCGAAGCCCTTCAATCCAGCCATCCTTAGACAATCCTGATGACGACACCCTGCCTTTGTAGGTGGGAATGACGCCGAATTCAGTCTTACCGTAATCTGCCTGATGACGTAAATACAGGCGACGTACGTGAACGCCCTGATCCGACTCGCCAAAGGTGTTGTGACTGGCACTGAAATCGTCGCCGGTGACAGCAAACGCGTTTAATGACCATGATGAGTAGGCTGATAAAGAGAGCGACGGATAATAGCGTATCCGGTACTGATCGCGACTGGCGCGATTGCTGCGCATGTCATGGCGCACCTGTAGGTCAGTTTTGTCAGCGTAATGCAGTTCGGCCCGCACCAGGGCAGGAGAGAGGGCCAAACAAGCCAGCAGACAGGTCAAAAGCGATTTCATGAACACCGGTGCCTGAAACGGGTTTACGCAAATCATGACAAAAAAAGCGGTCAGCAAAAAGAAAAAAAGCCGGTGCAGAGGCACCGGCGGAGAATGGAGGAAGACTCCAATGGGGTATTACAGCTAAGCCTGTTTCCAGTTCAGGGAGAAGATAGTCATGTCAATACAGCGCACATGTATCTAAAACTGGTGCAGGTAGCGGGACTACCTGCAAAACACATAGCCAGTATAGGGGCGCCAGATATCCGTGACTATCGGAGATAATTGATTGTTGTAATCAATAAAATAGAACTATCGAAAAACGGTTAATCAAAAATTTATTACTATCGGTGTCGACGGCCTTTGAATATAGACAGCGCGATCAAAAATGCCGCACGAGGTGCGGCATTTTTATGGTCTGACGGGTATCACGACATACCGAGTTTTTTCTCGAGGTAGTGAATATTGGTACCACCGGCGAAAAAGTTTTCGTCTGCCATAATGTTACGCTGCAGCGGAATATTGGTCTTGATGCCATCAATGACCAGTTCGTCCAGTGCATGACGCATGCGCGCAATCGCTTCGTCACGGCTTTCACCGTAGGTGATCAGCTTGCCAATCATCGAGTCGTAATAAGGCGGTACGCTGTAACCGGCATACACATGTGACTCCCAGCGAACGCCAAGACCACCTGGGGCATGGAACATATTGATTTTGCCCGGGCTTGGGACGAAGGTGTTGGGATCTTCGGCGTTAATCCGGCACTCAATCGCATGGCCACGGATCTGAATTTGTGACTGGTCAATCGACAGCGGCTGCCCGGCGGCAATGCGAAGCTGCTCTTTGATCAAATCCACGCCCGTGATCATCTCTGACACCGGGTGTTCTACCTGAATACGGGTGTTCATTTCGATGAAGTAGAACTCGCCGTTTTCGTACAGGAATTCAAACGTACCGGCACCGCGGTAGCCAATTTCAATACAGGCGCGGCGACAGCGGTCGCCAATTTTGGCACGCATCTGCTCCGAAATACCCGGCGCAGGCGCCTCTTCCACTACCTTCTGGTGACGACGCTGCATTGAGCAGTCACGTTCACCCAGGTGAATGGCATTCCCCTGGCCATCGGCGAGCACCTGAATTTCCACGTGACGCGGGTTTTCCAGGAACTTCTCCATGTAAACCATCGAGTTGCCAAATGCTGCACCGGCTTCTGCCTTGGTGGTTTCAATGGCTTTAATCAGCTCGCCTTCGTTGCGCACAACACGCATACCACGACCACCACCGCCGCCGGCGGCTTTCACGATAATCGGGTAACCAATACGTTTAGCGATGCTCTTGTTGCGCTCTTCATCATCGGTCAGCGGACCGTCTGAGCCGGGTACACAAGGTACGCCCGCTTTTTTCATCGCATTGATAGCTGACACTTTGTCACCCATCAGGCTGATGGTCTCGGCAGTCGGGCCGACAAAAATGAAGCCGCTTTTCTCTACCGCTTCGGCAAAGTCCGCATTTTCTGCCAGAAACCCGTAGCCCGGGTGAATGGCAATAGAATTGGTGACTTCGGCTGCCGCAATAATGCGCGGAATATTCAGGTAGCTCTCTGTCGCCGACGCTTTACCAATACAGATGGACTCGTCGGCAAGCAGCACGTGCTTGAGGTTTTTATCCGCAGTGGAATGTACCGCAACGGTTTTGATGCCCAGCTCTTTACAGGCACGCAAAATACGAAGCGCTATTTCCCCACGGTTGGCAATGAGTACTTTATCTAGCATGGTATTGGCCTGTTATTCGATGACAAACAGTGGCTGGTCAAACTCGACAGGATCCTGGTTATCCACCAGAATTTCTTTCACCACGCCGGCTTTATCGGCTTCAATCTGGTTCATCATTTTCATCGCTTCAATGATGCACAGGGTGTCGCCGACATTCACCTTCTGGCCAACTTCAACAAACGGCTTGGCCGTGGGTGATGATGCGCGATAGAACGTACCGACCATTGGCGAATTGACTGTGTGACCCGCTGGTGCAGCAGGTGCTGCCGCTTCTGCAGGCGCTGCCGGAGCCGGCGCAGGGGCTGGCGCAGGTGCCGCTGGCGCAGCAAAGCTGTAATTCATTGGCTGAGGTGAACCAGACGGACCACGGTGAATACGTACTGATTCTTCACCTTCCGTGATTTCCAGTTCCGCAATGCCGGATTCTTCTACAAGCTCGATAAGTTTTTTAATCTTTCTGATATCCATGATCTGTCTCAGTGTCTTAATGTTGTTTTGGCTGAAATTGTAATGCGGCGGTCAGGGCCAGTGAGTAACCAATGGCGCCCATACCCATGACGACACCTGCTGCCACATCTGAAAAATACGAATGCTGTCGGAACGGCTCACGCGCATGAATGTTGGAAAGATGCACTTCGATGAAGGGCACCGAAATTGCCAGCAGGGCGTCACGTAACGCCACGCTGGTGTGCGTGAACGCGGCCGGATTGATAATGATGGCGTCAATATTGTCTTTCGCCTGGTGAATACGCTCAATCAGCGCATGCTCGGCATTTGACTGAAAGTGCACCAGCGAAGCCCCTGCAGAGGCGGCCTGCGCCTCCAGGTCGGCAACAATGTCATCCAGCGTCTGGTGACCGTACTTGTCTGGTTCTCTGGTTCCTAACAGATTAAGGTTAGGCCCGTTTATCACTAAAATATTCATCAAAAATGCTGCTATCGTGCTTGAAAATTAAGACTTAACGCCATTTCAACAAAAAATGCGTCAGCTTGCACGAAAAAACATCAATCCGTCTTTCATGTTTCGACAATAGTGCCTGATTATAGTTCTGTTCACAGATTTCGCAGCAAAATACTGGTCTAATCAGGTGAAATCGCCGCAAAGTTTTGATGAAAATTAACGTCTGGTTGGTTGGGTTTGCGTAATATCGGAGGACAGGACGAAGGGCACAGTGACATACTGGCCGTGAGGTTTGGCCATATACACACCAAAATGCAAATGGGGCAGCGACGAGAAACCGGTATTGCCGGTATAGCCGAGAAGCTGACCGGTTACGACCTTTTCGCCGCGTTTTACCACGACACCCTGATAGTTAAGGTGATAGTACTCGCCGGTTGTGCCATCGTCATGCAGTACAGCCACATAATTAGCGTCGCTGGCGAAGCGCTTTGACGGTCCACCGCGCTGACTGTCCTGTTTGGTGTCGATCACAATACCGCCGCGCGCGGCCAGCACCGGCGTGCCTACCGGCGCCGCAAAATCCAGCGCATAGCGTGAGGCACCCTGATGGCTGTAACTGCCGTTAAAGCCCTGTACAACCGGGTACTTGTCGGGCGGCACCAGCGCAGGCTGGTAGCGCACGGTATCATCATGGCGGGCGTTTGGATTGCCCACCGTCCAGCGCACCGACATGTTTTCCCAGAACCCTGCCGATGTGGTCAGGGTGCCGAGGGTATGTGGCGTGTCATCATCAAGAAAGGCGCTGGCATGGTGGCCGGGCAGTAACGCCGAGTAGAGCGTGAGGATCACCGGCAGTGGCTGGCTGCGTGTCGCCGTCACCAACGCCTGCTGTCCTTCTTCCTTTATATGAATACAGAACCGGTTATCGTCGAAGCAGCCAGAAGACTGAGCGGCATCAACGAGGGGCGATGCCAGCAGGGAAAGGCACAGTGTCGTCAGCCACAACCCTGCAATACGCATCATCATGCCCTACTGTGCCGGTGCGTCCGGTAAAGTGCGGCGGACATGCCGGGCGAATTTATCGGCTTTCATAAAGCCGGTCACACGGGAGCCTGGTACTTCCTCACCGTCGGTATTGAAAAACAGAATTGTCGGCAGGCCAAGCACATCAAAGGCCTCCTGAAACGCCAGGTTGGTTGGCGTATTCTCAGTCAGATCAATCTGCATCCAAACGGTGTTGCTGAGCGCGGTAATGACCTGCTTATCAACAAACGTGTACTTTTCAAATTCTTTACAGGCCACACACCAGTCGGCATACAGGTCAACCATGACAGACTTGCCATCGGCGTTCGCCGCTGCCAGCTTTTGCTGAAAGTCGTCGAGGTTTTTTACCACCAGAAATTCCGGGTGTGAGACCGCTGCAGCAGTGCTATCACCCGCCGATGACGGCGTATGCCCAGACAGGGTCTGATACCCCACCATGGCACTGACAAACAGACCGAGAAAGATGATCAGCGCACGTACGCCCTTGGCAAAACCGGTCTGGCTGCCCTGGTTCATCACCTGATAATAACTGAACGCCGCCAGGCCCAGTGCCGCATAGAGCAGGTTGACGTACTCACTTGACCACAGCCGCTCAACAAAAATGAGTGCCACAGCCACCATCATAAACCCGAAGGTCACTTTGACGATGTTCATCCAGTTACCGGCTTTCGGCAGCAGTTTGCCGCCTGTCATGGCGAACAGGATAAGCGGGATCCCCATGCCAAGACTCAGTACATACAGAGTAACAAAGCCGAGTACCGCATCGCCGGTCTGTGCAATAAACAGCAATATGCCGGTTAGCGGCGCGGTGGTGCACGGCGACGCCACCAGGCCAGACAACACACCCATCACAAACACACCAATATACGACCCGCGTTTCTGATCGTTGCTGACCTTATTGAGCTTTTCCTGCCACGACGACGGCAACTGCAGTTCGTACGCGCCGAACATAGCCAGTGCCAGCAACAGGAAGATCACAATAAATGTGCCCAGTATGGCCGGGTGTTGGAGTGCGGCCTGAAACTGCACGCCGGCTGAGGCGACAACCAGTCCAAGCAGCGAATAGGTAATGGCCATACCCTGTACATATACCAGCGACAGCCAGAAGGCCCGCGACAATTTAATGTCTTTGCCCTGGCCAATTACAATGCCTGAAATAATCGGATACATCGGGAACACGCACGGCGTAAACGCCAGACCCACACCCAACGCAAGAAACAGCAACAGCGTCAGCGGCAGGTTGTCGTCATTGCTCAGGCGCTTAGCCAGAGAAAACTGTTCGGATTCGGTGGTTGTGCCTGCCGTCGCGTCCGCTGCGGGCGCCTCGCCCACCGCATTCAGATAGACCTGCTTAACGGTCGGCGGGTAACACAGACCCGCTTCGGCGCAGCCCTGATAGCGCACCTTCACCAGTGCATCGTTTTTCGCCTGGGTGACAGGAATGACGATGCGTAACGAGGTGAAGTACACATCAGATACCCCGAAAAACTCATCTTCTATCTGCTGGGCTGTGGGGAACTGTGGCTCGCCGGTACTGGCGTCCCTGGTGACAAACTGAAACTGCTTTTTATATAAATAGTAGCCATCAGCGATATCGAACTTCAGAATGAGTTGCCCGTCTTTTTGTTCAAAATCAAACACAAAGGCCTGATCTACCTGCAAGAATTCGGGTTCAGAACTGGCAAACGGATCATCCATATCCTGGGTATCAAACTGGGCTGACACCGTCAGGGGAAGGCTCAGTAAAACGAGCAATAAAAAGGCATACATACGGCGTAAATTCATGAAATCCTCAACGTTGACCTGCTACTTAGTGTCTGCGACTTCGCTGTGAAGCCAGTGCAGATAAGCTTCACTGCCACTGACGCTGTCAATGGTCAGCCACTGCGGCACATCGTACGGGTGCAACTGCGACAGTGCTTCCCGCGCACGCTCACTGGCCGCTGCCGTGGTTTTGATCACCAACTGGTATTCGGTGTCGCGCTGAACGGCATTGTCCCAGCGATACAGCGATTCAATCGCCGGCACAATCTGTACACACGCGGCCAGCCGCTTTTCCAGCAGCGCGGCGGCGATATGTCTGGCGCTGTCCACATCCGGTGCGGTGCTTAATGCGATAATGGCTGTCATAGTGTTACCTTCAGACCTGTCTTGTCACAGTATTCTTTCATAATTACGTATCTAAGTCGTAAACCGGTTATCGCATTGTTTGGGTAAGTGGTCTGTCGCACCGGAAAACCGGTGAAACCATTGTTATTCTGCGTTGTCACCCCAATACACAGACATAGTGCATTAACAGGAGATCACCGTGCCACTGCTATTTTTACTTTTTGCGGTCATGCCGATTATTGAAATTACCGTGCTGATACAGGTCGGCGGCATGATTGGCGGCTGGAATACGGTAGCTATTGTTATTCTGACGGCATTCGCTGGTGCCTATCTGGTGCGCCGCGAAGGACTGCAGACGCTACAGACGGCGCAGCGCAAAATGCAGCAAAATCAGTTGCCGGGCAGAGAAATGATGGAAGGTCTGATGCTGGTGATTGCCGGTGTCCTGCTGGTTACACCGGGCTTTATCACCGACATCATTGGTTTTTTATTTGTGTTGCCACCAACCCGAAAGCTGCTTGCAGCAGGATTAAGCAAGCATCTGAAAATGCGCGTGGTGACGTCGCAGGGAGGCTTTACCGCGTACAGCCAGCATGCGGCGCCGGAGGATTTTCGCTCCCCGCGTGGTGAGGGTGACATCATAGAAGGCGAATATGCCGACAAAACCGAGCAGGATCCGGATCACCGGTTACGCTGAGCAGGCAGTGGGTGCGTGTTTTTAGCGCCCAACGTCCACGTTTGTTAATTAAATTTCTTTATTCCACAAGCGATTAGCGACAACCAAAAAAAAATTGCACTTTTTTATGCAATGCCCCTTGAGATTGTCGGGGTACTCCCCCATTTATCCGAGCAGAATGAATTTTGTCCGCAAGGACACTTGGGTATCCGACACATACACCCGTGTGCGTCGTACTAATAATCAACTTGAATAGTGAAATTTTCAGGAGACTTGAAAATGGCAATTCGTCCTTTACACGACCGCGTAATCATCAAGCGCGCAGAGCAAGAAAGCAAATCTGCTGGCGGTATCGTTCTTACCGGTTCTGCAGCAGAAAAGTCTACGCGTGGTGAGGTTATCGCAGTTGGCAATGGCCGCATCCTTGAAAATGGCGATGTGAAAGCTCTGGACGTTAAAGTAGGCGACACCGTTATTTTCAACGACGGTTATGGCGTGAAAACTGAGAAGCTGGACGGCGAAGAAGTGCTGATCCTGAGCGAGAGCGACATCCTGGCGATCGTCGAGTAATCACCCTACCGGTTTAACTGAATATAGAGGAAATCATCATGGCAGCGAAAGAAGTACGTTTTAGTGACGACGCACGTCAGAAAATGCTGAAAGGCGTAAACACCCTGGCGAACGCGGTAAAAGTAACTTTAGGTCCAAAAGGCCGTAACGTAGTACTGGATAAGTCATTCGGTGCACCTACTATCACTAAAGACGGTGTGTCTGTAGCCAAAGAAATCGAGCTGGAGGACAAGTTCGAGAACATGGGCGCGCAAATGGTGAAAGAAGTCGCGTCTAAAGCCAACGACGAAGCCGGTGACGGTACAACTACTGCAACTGTACTGGCACAGGCCATCGTGACTGAAGGTCTGAAGTCTGTTGCTGCGGGTATGAACCCGATGGATCTGAAGCGCGGTATCGACAAAGCGGTTGTTGCTGCGGTTGAAGAACTGAAAGCCCTGTCTACTGACTGTGCCGACAGCAAATCTATCGCACAGGTAGGTACCATCTCTGCCAACTCTGACTCAGAAGTGGGTGACATCATTGCCCAGGCGATGGAAAAAGTAGGCAAAGAAGGCGTTATCACCGTTGAAGAAGGTCAGGCGCTGCAAAACGAGCTGGACGTGGTTGAAGGTATGCAGTTCGACCGCGGTTACCTGTCTCCTTACTTCATCAACAATCAGGAAAACGGCACAGTCGAACTGGACAACCCGTACATCCTGCTGGTTGATAAGAAAATCTCTAACATCCGCGAACTGCTGCCTACCCTGGAAGGCGTAGCTAAAGCAGGCAAGCCGCTGATGATCATTGCTGAAGACGTAGAAGGCGAAGCACTGGCTACACTGGTAGTTAACAACATGCGCGGTATCGTGAAGACGGCTGCGGTTAAAGCGCCAGGTTTTGGTGACCGTCGTAAAGCTATGCTGCAGGACATCGCTGTTCTGACTGGTGGTACTGTTATCTCTGAAGAGATTGGTCTGGAGCTGGAAAAAGTTCAGCTGGAAGATCTGGGTACTGCGAAGCGCGTGGTTATCAACAAAGACAACACCACTGTGGTTGACGGTAACGGCGACGAAGCGGCTATTGAAGCACGTTGCGCACAAATCCGTGGTCAGATTGAAGAGTCTACTTCAGACTACGACAAAGAAAAACTGCAGGAGCGTCTGGCCAAGCTGTCTGGCGGTGTTGCAGTAATCAAAGTCGGTGCAGCTACCGAAGTTGAAATGAAAGAGAAGAAAGACCGCGTTGAAGACGCGCTGCACGCAACCCGTGCTGCGGTTGAAGAAGGCGTGGTACCTGGTGGTGGTGTTGCCCTGGTTCGTGCGGCCGCGAAACTGGCTGGCCTGACGGGCGACAACGAAGACCAGACTCACGGTATTAAGCTGGCACTGCGTGCGATGGAAGCGCCACTGCGTCAAATCTCTTACAACGCGGGAGCAGAAGCGTCTGTAGTTGTTAACGCAGTGAAAGCTGGCGAAGGCAACTACGGTTACAACGCGGCCAACGATACCTACGGCGACATGCTGGAAATGGGTATCCTTGACCCAACGAAAGTAACCCGTTCTGCACTGCAGTTCGCGGCATCTATCGCATCTCTGATGATCACAACAGAAGCGATGGTTGCAGAACTGCCGAAAGACGAAGCAGCCCCAGCAATGCCTGACATGGGCGGCATGGGTGGCATGGGCGGCATGATGTAAAGCCCTGCCTCGCAGAGAAATAAGAAAACCCGGCATTACGCCGGGTTTTTTATTGGCTGAAAAAGTGTGTACTCTGGATAAAAATCGCAGGTTTTACCCCTATGACGCTTTACGAACCTAAACACCAACTCAGCAACATTATTGATTATTGCCGCGATAATCCCGGTTTCACGCTTTCTATTGCCTATGTCCTGCTGACGCTGTGCGGCATTTTTTACAGCGACGCGTTTTATGGCGAATTCAGCATCCCGTATCTCAAACTGGCAGAATCCAGTGATTTATTGATTGTTGGACTGGGTGAACCGGCAGCACTGTTTATGTTTGTCGGCGCGCTTATTCTTGCCTGGCTGGTTGACTACCTTACTGTCAAATCCTTCGAGATAAGGCAGCGCTGGCTGCAAAAGCCCGGTTCAGTGGTCCAGCGCCTGGTGACGATTATTCTGTACACACCAAAACATCGCGAGTCGGTTATGTTCGGGATCATTCTTGCTTTTGTTCTGTATGGGATGATGTTTGTGACACTGTACGCAGAATGGCAGGCCGAGCAGGTTAAGGCGGGAAAGGGGCAACGCATTGTTGCCGCGATGCAGGAGGCAAGCGGGTCACACGACACCATTTTGCTGGGCTCTACCGCAAATTACCTGTTTGTTTATTCGGTCGATGGAAAGCAGTCACACATCTATTCGGTACAAAATATTCAGTCACTACAGCCCGAGCTTCATCAGAAACCTTCCAACACCGATACCCGATAACTCGCCGGATGCGGCTTGCCCGCGTCCGGCTACTTCTTTCAGACCTGCTTTTTTCTCGCCATATTCACACTGACTGTACGATAAATAATCCTTTTTTGTTTATGTTTTAAGCTGTAGGCTGTTGTTATATAACTCTGATTTCTTGAGTATATTCTAGCCATAAATAAACAAAATGGTCTGACCTTGCAGTTAATGTCATGCTCATAAAGCGGTGCTAGCAGGAGAATAGTGTGAAACTCATTGTTTTAAATGAAGCTGTAGAGAACGTATTGTGCGAGAAGACCGACAAGCGGTGTCCTGTCACGCCCTCAACGGTCTCCCGACTAACAAAAAAAGGGATAGAAATCATTATTGAGTCTGGCGCGGGTATAGCGTCGGGTTATGATGATGCTTCACTTATCGCATCGGGCGCGGCGTGCGTTAATGATATCACACCGGCTCTCCCGGAGGCCGATATGCTGGTCTGCGTTAATCGTCCCAGTCAGCAAACCCTCGACGGACTCCGATCCGGCGCCATGGTTGTCGGGCATATCGATCCGTTTTTCCAGCAGGGGCTGGTTGAGCATATGGCACAAAAGCAGCTTACCGCCATTTCTGTTGAGATGATTCCGCGTTCGTCGCGGGCGCAGAAAATGGATGCGCTCAGCTCTCAGGCCAGCCTTGCCGGGTATGTCATGGTCATGAAAGCCGCCACACACCTGCCCTCTATTCTGCCCATGATGATGACGCCGTCAGGCACGATAAAACCGGCAAAAGTCTTTGTTATTGGCGCAGGTGTTGCCGGTTTACAGGCTATCGCCACCGCAAAACGCCTGGGTGCAAATGTGTTTGCCTACGACACCCGCGATGTTGTTGCCGAACAGGTAGAGTCGCTCGGCGCGAAATTCCTGCACATTGATATTGGTGAAACCGGCCAGACCAAAGACGGTTATGCCAGGGAACTCACTGATGAGCAAAAGCGCAAGCAACAGGACGCCCAGCGCGATGCTATCGCCGGCTCTGACATTGTGATCACAACCGCTCAGCTGTTTGGTCGCAAACCACCGCAATTAATCAGTAAAGACACGCTGGCACTGATGCGCCCTGGCAGTGTGGTAGTAGATATGGCTGCACAGGGAGGCGGTAATGTTGAAGGTTCGGTTGCCGGTGAGGTGGTTACCGTTGAAGGCGTCACCGTCATCGGTACCGGTGACTGGAGTCAGGAGGTGGCGCGTGCCGCCACAGATATGTACGCCAACAACATCATGAACCTGATTGACGAATTTTATGACGATGAGCGCAAGCTGTTCGTGCTCGATCTGGAAGATGACATTCTGAAAGGCTGTGTGATCACCCACGACGGAGCGGTAACCAATGACATGCTGCTCAATGCCTATAAAGGAGACCACTAATGGAAACCATTTACCTCATTTTTATTGTGCTTCTTGCGGCATTTCTGGGTTTTGAACTGATACGAAAAGTGCCTGCTACGCTGCACACGCCGCTAATGTCTGGCTCCAACGCGATTTCCGGTATCACCCTGGTGGGCGCTCTGGTGTCTGCGGGGGCAGGCGACGCGCTGATAACAACCCTGCTGGGCACCGCGGCGGTGGCGCTGGCGACCATTAATGTGGTGGGTGGGTATCTGGTGACCGACCGCATGCTGGGCATGTTCAAGAAAAAAGAGAATAAATAAAGGAGCTGCCCGGTGAGTAATATTGATATGACAATTAATCTGGCCTACGTCGTTGCGGCGGCGCTGTTTATTTTCGGACTAAAGTTGCTCAGCCATCCCGGCACCGCAAGAAAAGGCAATGCCGTTTCGGCGCTCGGTATGCTGGTCGCCGTGATTGTGACGCTGCTTGATCAGCAGATCATCAGCTATACCTACATCATTGCCGGCGTTGTTCTTGGCACGGCCATTGGTGTGTGGAAGGCGCGTACCGTACAAATGACAGCCATGCCGCAAATGGTATCGCTATTCAACGGTTTCGGCGGTGCCGCCTCTCTGTTGCTGGCATGGGCCACGCTGTCGGGCATGTCAGTACCGGCACAGCAGATGGCAACGCCATATCTGATGCTGTCGTTGTTCTTCACCCTGCTGGTAGGGGGCATCACCTTTTCCGGCTCAGTCGTAGCGTGGGGTAAGCTTGCTGAGAAAATCAGCACCCGAGCGGTGATTTTCACCGGCCTGCGTGAACTCAGTATTCTGCATATCCTGGGTATGGTCGTGGTGGCCTACCTGTTTATCAGTGAGCCGGGTGAACCACTGTGGCTGTATGTGACTATCGCACTGGCACTGAGTTTTGGTCTGTGGGCAACCATCTCCATCGGTGGTGCGGATATGCCGGTGGTGATTGCCCTGCTTAACAGTTATTCCGGTATTGCCGCCACAGCTGCGGGTCTGGCGGTTGGCAACACCATTCTGATTGTTACCGGTCTGCTGGTGGGGGCATCCGGCCTGATCCTGACCAATATCATGTGTAAGGCCATGAACCGCTCGCTCATGAATGTACTGCTGTCAGGATTTGCCACCCCGGTTGAAAGCGCAGAGAAAATTGAAGGGGAAATTCGCGTCTTACCTGCTCAGGATGCGTTTTACGTACTGGAAGCTGCATCGGCTGTACTGGTCGTGCCCGGTTACGGCATGGCGGTTGCGCAGGCACAGCATGCTGTGCGCGAGCTGCAATCGCTGCTGGAAGCGAATGGCGCGACCGTGGATTACGCCATACATCCGGTGGCCGGGCGAATGCCGGGTCATATGAACGTGCTGCTGGCAGAAGCAGATGTGCCGTATGATCAACTGCTCGAAATGGATGACGTAAACCCGAAAATGGAAAACTATGATGTGGTTATCGTGATTGGCGCGAATGACGTGGTCAACCCGGCCGCAAAAGAAATGAAAGGCAGTCCTATTTACGGCATGCCGGTGATTGAGGCGTATCGTGCACGTACCGTGTTTGTATTGAAGCGTTCCGCCAGTGCGGGCTTTGCGGGGGTTGATAACCCACTGTTCTTTAAAGAAAACACAAGAATGGTATTAGGCGATGCTAAGGACACCATTAACAGTATCATCCGCGAATTTGGTGACGATTAACCACGCCGGCTGACAGCCCATCTGTCAGCCGCTATTCGTCTGCAGCGGTCATAGTCGCGACAAAACGTCGCCAATGCCCCGCGTGTTAGTGTACAATCCTTGAACATGCTGACCGCCAGCGTGACGTTGTTCACGTTGTGGTTGGCAGACCCGAACAACACCAACAATAAAAATGATTCGGCAATCTACAACAAGTAAGAAAGTAGCACAGGGAGTGTGGGAAACATTTTCTTATAGAAAAGGCCGCATTCATTATGGCAACAAAGCAATACGAGATCAGGAAAGTCGATAACTGTTTTCTCGTCAGAACAACCGGTGACTGGGATCTTCAGAACGATCTCAGCTACATCTCAGATCTGTCCGATGCATTGAAAAGCAGGCAGGGTAAAGCCTTTTACCTGGTGGTGGATATGCGCGGCCTGGCCGTGCCCGACAGTGTAAAAAACAGCAAAAAGAACTACCCGATTCACTTAGACCGCCGTAATCAGCAGGGCGAGATCTGGCTAATGGACGATTTTAGCCAGACCGAACACCTGCTGATTTACTTTGAAAAGGTGGGCTTTGAACTGAAACGTACCACTGAGCCGGGCGAGTTCATCGACTGGCTGTATCAGCGAATTGCACCGCACACGCTTAACGAGATCGTGAGCTGGATTGGCGATGCAGATTCTTCAAAAAATAATCGACAGTTAGCATAGCGTCGTACAATCTCTTGTCTATAATACGCGGTTTTGAACCAGAATTTTCCTTCGGCCCGAAAGGTCGATAACAGGTTGAGGTAAATACGTTGGCGAATTGGAGCATCGAAGAAGCAGAACGCGTCTACGGCGTGTCGCAATGGGGTGGTGGCTATTTTCAGGTCGGCGAAAACGGAAACGTGCACGTCACGCCGGTACCTGGCGATCCCAGCATCCGCATTGATTTCAAATCGGTCATCGAGGAAATACGCGAAGAAGGCGTCCAGTTTCCTGTGGTGGTCCGGTTCCACGATATTCTTCGCTCGCAGGTAGAAAGTCTGAATATTGCCTTTCGTGAGACCATCGCGGAAGCGCAGTATCAGGGGCAGTATCAGGGCGTCTACCCGGTTAAAGTTAACCAGATGCGTGAAGTGGTGGAAGAAATCGTCGATGCCGGTGCACCGTTTAATTACGGTCTGGAAGCCGGTTCAAAAGCCGAGCTGCTGACCGTACTGGCGATGAATGTTAACGAATCCTCGCTGACGGTACTGAACGGATACAAAGACCAGGAGTTCATGAAGCTGGCGCTGCTCGGACGTAAGCTCGGCAGAAAAATTGTGGTTGTAGTCGAGAAGTACAGCGAGCTGCTGCTACTGGTAAAAACTGCCAAGAAGCTCGACATTGAGCCCATCATTGGGGTACGCGCCAAGATGACCGTGAAAGGGCGTGGCAAGTGGGAAAGCTCTGGCGGCGAGCGCGCAAAGTTTGGTCTCACTATTTCCGAGATCATCAAAACCGCGCGTTACCTGGAAGAAGAAGGCATGGCGCACTGCCTTAAGCTGTTGCACTTCCACATCGGCAGCCAGCTGACGGACATCCGCGCGGTAAAAGAAGCCATGACCGAAGGCGCCCGTATTTATGCCGATCTTTATAAAATGGGCTTTCAGCTGGATTACGTTGATGTTGGCGGCGGTCTTGGCATTGACTATGACGGCAGTAACTCCACCAACGAGTCATCACGTAACTACAGCATGCGTGAATACGTTGCCGACGTTGTGTATGGCATGAAAGAAATGTGTGACCTGGAAGGTGTGCCTCACCCCAATCTGGTCAGTGAAAGTGGCCGTGCGATTACGGCACACCACAGTTGTGTGATCACCGAAATAGTGGGTGAGATTAAGTCGAACAGTGCACAGGTTGATACCGCTGTGAGCGAAGGCGAGCATTTCTTCGTGAAAAATATGCGTGAAATGTATGAAACGCTGGATGACGAGCCCAACATGCAGGAAGTCTATAACGACGCCTCGCAATACAAAGAACAGGCGCTCGATGCGTTTAAATTGCGCGTGCTGTCGCTGGAGGAACTGGCCAAGATAGAAACCCTGTACTGGCAAATCATGGAGCGGTTGCAGGCCTGGTATGCCAATCAGGAATATGTGCCGGAGGAGCTGCAGGAACTGGATTACAGCTTATCTTCACAATACCTGTGTAACTTCTCGGTGTTCCAGTCAGCAGCGGATACCTGGGCTATTGACCAGCTGCTGCCGGTAGTGCCACTGACCCGCATGAACGAAAAGCCAACGGTGAACTGCTCGCTGGTGGATATTACCTGTGACAGCGACGGCAAGATTGACCAGTTTACCATTGGCCGTGAAATCACCGATGTGCTGCCAATGCATCCGCTGAAAAAAGATGAGCCCTACTATGTCGGCTTGTTCCTGACCGGTGCATATCAGGATGTAATGGGTGACATGCATAACCTGTTTGGCCGCCTGAATGAGGTGCATATCTTCAGTTATGACGACGACCCGGAAGACTTCTATATTGAAGAGGTTGTGAAAGGGTCATCGGTAGAAGATGTGCTAAATATCATGCAGTACAATCCGCGTGCGATGGCGTCGGATGTGAAACGGATGATTGATAAGCAAATCTCTGCGGGCAAGATTAACCCGCGTGAAGGGGTACGCTGGACCGACTTTTATGAAGCCTGTCTGAGTGGCTACACCTATATGAAAACCTGATAGAAAAAGGCGGCACTGTGAAGTGACCCCCAATAGTTGGACATTCCAATTACTGGGGGTCTTTTTATGTCCAAATACAATAGAGCGTTTAAGTTAAAGCTCGCCAAACTCGCTCAAACTCTATCTTCCGGGGAGGTGGGCAGACGCTATGGGGTTACATCCAACCTTATTCGATATTGGTCGCAGGTATACAGCATCAATGGTGCTGAGAGTTTTACGCACCCACATCAACCGTATTCACTTACATTTAAATCCCATGTACTGGCAACGATGACGGAGAATGGCTGGTCTTTAAACTATACCAGTGCGCACTTTGATTTATCGAGTCAGGGCATATTATTTCAATGGCAAAAGCTATATGCTCAGGGAGGACTATCTCGTCTCACTCCCCGGAAAAAAGGCAGGCCTAACGTGACTACGCATTCTACAACGCCAAAACCCTCAGCTGAAATGACTGAAAAAGAACTCAGAGAGGAGTTGGACTATTTACGGGCGGAGAATGCGGTCTTAAAAAAGTTAGAAGCCTTGGCTCAGGCCAAAAAGAAAAAAGCAAAGAAAAGACCCTAGTGGTCGATGAGCTCAAGGCACAACATGGCTT
>NZ_JBFNPK010000004.1:0-210787 GCF_040812025.1 Alteromonas nitratireducens | reverse complement strand
GGTCGACAACCGCCAGTTTAAAGGCCAGTGAATAATCCCGCTGAGTTCGTTTAGTACTTGTATTCATTACACTCTCCAAAAAGAAGCTGGAAAGTGTCAACTTTATTTAGGACGGGTCACAATAATAAAAAAGGGCGCGACGCGCCCTTTTTTATTATCTTGTATTTACTGGTTAGAGCCGTCGTCATCCTGCTCAATATCCTCAAGCATCGACTCAAACTCAGCAAAGTCATCAAGCTCGTCTTCCTCAAGTTCTTTTTCTGCGCTCTTTCCATCGGTGACCCTGAACTTCAGGTTCTCAAAATAGGCGTTTTTCACAAAGGCATAATCATCGATGGCCTGCTCAATCTGCTGTTCCTGATCAAGCAGACGCGCCCGAGCCTCAATGGCTGATACCAGATAACGCGCAATCGCAAAGTTAGAGTTAATCACCGCCATCGGGTATACAAAACCATCGGCAACCTGACCGGTAAAGCTTCGCGGATCATTGGGGCCAATCAACGGGAACATCAGGAACGGACCGGTGCCGACTCCCCATACCCCCATGGTTTCACCGAATTCTTCTTCCTGACGTTCAATGCCGATATGAGCAGCGACATCGATGGTACCGAACAGACCCACCGTGCTGTTCAGTACAAAGCGTGCAAGACTGTCCATACCCTGGTCGACCTTGCCCTGCAGCAGGTTATTCATCATGTTGGCCGGTTCCTGAACGTTGCGGGCCGCGTTCAACAAGCCGGTGCGGGCAAAGTCAGGCATCACTGTCACGTAAGTCACCGTCAGCGGGCGCCAGAAGTAGGCATCCAGAACCTCCCAGTTAATGTCCCAGGCAATACGGTTGAGTGGCTCCAGAGGGTCCCGTGGGTCCCCCTCGGTATTTTCACTCGCGGCGGCCTGCTGCTGGGCGCTCTGGCTGGCACAGCCTGACAGGGTTGCCACAGACACGAGCAAAACAATAAAGAGTGCTTTTAGTCGAATAATCACTAGAGTTCCTTGTTGATGATGATTGTCGATGACGTCATGGTGCCGGGTGACACGCTCTCGATAACATTACCTTCTAATTCACCCGGGGCCGGGGCGACATTACCGTCCATTGAAATGCGGGCCGAAATACGAACCTTTTCCAGATTATCAAGTGAGTACTGAGGCATCATCGCATTGTCAGTACTCAGACTGATCGTCACAGGCAGCGAAGGTAAGGGTATTTTTACTACCGCTGCAGGCATTCTGTTATCTGATACGGCGTCCTGGGCAAAAACGATGAGAAACCCGGAGTCAGGTATCTCAGCAGCCAGCTCATCGGTTACTGATACGGTCACGGTAAAGCCCGTTTTCAGGTCGCTGACGGCGTTCCTGGCGGGGCCTGAATGCTCACCTTCCAACTCACTGAGCCGGGCAGTCAGACTGCGCAGGATATCACTGTCCGGCGGCAGTTTATCGCGTACCTGACTGAAAAATTGTCTGGTGGTTGCGACATCGCCGAGTTGCGCCGACACCACCGCCATCATCAGGGCCAGGTTGTCGTTGTCAGGCTGCGCTTCGGTCAGCGAGGCCAGTTGTGATTGCGCGCGCTGCAAGCTGCCCTCATCCCCGACTGCCATGAGTATCTGGGCCAGGGTAATGCGGTTCTCCGTTTTTTGCGGCGAAATTGATACGGCGCGTTCAACAGCGGCCAGCGCCTGCTCATCCTGACCCAGTGACATCATCAGACGGCCATAGTACATCCAGCCGCGATCATCGTCTGGTGTCTGACGAAGGCGCTGACGAATGGCCAGTGCCAGGTTAACAATATCCTGCTGGGTCAATGAGTCGGTTTGTCCTTTTGCGAGTTTGTCGCTAAGCGCCGGTAACTGGTCAATGGCATCACTGGCCTGGGACAGTTGTGGAATATGGTTAACATCGCTGTAGACCCAGATGCCGGCAACCAGTGCCAGCACACCACCACATACTATAGGCAGCCACGCGCCCTTACGGGCCGCCTTTTGATCGCGGGTTTCATCAACCAGTGAGAGCTTCAGTTCGGTCTCGGCCTGAACTTTGTCTTCAGCGGAAATCAGGCCTTCCTGATACTCACGTTCGAGTTCTCCCAAGCGTTGACGGACAATTTGTGTGTTGCTCAGATAATCTTCTCTGGCGTACTGTCGCTGGCGTAGCCAGGGGAGCACCACCAATACCGCTATCAGTGTGATAAATGCGGCAACCACCATATAAAAAACGGACCAGGTCATTCTTTATCCTGCCTTAACATGGCCTCTGCGCGGGCCAGCTTTTGTTCAATGTCTTCGTCATTGGCAGCACTGTGTTTACGACGTACCAGCAGGGTAAGCGCGATGATTACAAACAGCACAGGCAGTGCCCACAGCCACATCGTTGCTGCTGTGACGGGCGGCTGGTAGTGTACAAAATCACCATAACGGGCTTTCATGTAATCAATCACTTCCTGCTCACTTTTGCCGTCTTTTAGCAGTGCATAAACCTTGCGCCGCATGTCTGCCGCAATCATGGCGTCGCTGTCGGCAATATTCTGGTTCTGACACATCGGGCAACGAAGCTCTGCCGTCAGGCGCAAAAACTGCTCGCGTTTTGATGGATCATCAAACGCAAAGTTATCCTCGGTCGCCATCACCGTAAACGACAGCAACGCGGCCGCAAGCAGCATCAGTGCTTTCATTGGGCTGCTCCTGTCGCTTCGCGTTTAAGCTGCTGGTACAGCGGCCCGATTTTGTTTCGCCAGACACGTTCGTTAATATCACCGATGTGATGCATTCTGATCACCCCGTCTGCATCAATAACGAAGTGCTCAGGGGCGCCGGTGACACCAAGATCAAGTGAGGTGTCCCGATAGACATCGTAAATGTTGAACGCATAAGGGTTACCGTGACGGCTGAGCATCCGGTTTACTTCCTGCTGAACACGGGCAAGGGTTTTGGTACCAAAATCCGGGTCAATATCCTGGTCGAAGTACAGGCCGACAAAGCGCACGCCCTGCGTGTCTTTCAGGTGCGTCAGGTAGGGTAGCTCGACGGCACAGGTCACACACCAGACGCCCCACACGTTGAGGATTGTGACGTCGCCTTTGAGATCGTCCGGCGTGTATTGGGTGTCCGGTGACATCAGATCAGGCAACGCAAAGGCGGGGAGTGGTTTTCCGGTAGATTGTGAGTCAAGCGCACGCGGATCGGAGAACAACCCCTGAAATAAAAATACGACCAGTGCCGCGAATAACACCAGCGGCAAAATAACAATGTACGATTTTTTCATGATTCAGCCTGTTTGTTGCTGGCGTGAGTAATGTCCGCAGAGCGCGCAGTGGTCATGGCAGACAGCGCGTGTTTCACGCGTGCCACCTTTGCCATGCGATAACGACGATCACTGATTGACAGCGCGCCGCCCAGCGCCATGATTGCTGCGCCACCCCAAATCCAGATAACAAATGGCTTGATGTAAATACGTATTGCCCATGCACCGTTATCCAGTGGCTCACCCATCGCAATAAAGACATCACGCAGCAATGTGGAGTGAATGCCAGCTTCCGTCATGGGCATACGCTGTACCAGATACAGGCGCTTCTCTGGCTCCAGGTGGACGATTTTCTCACCATTCTGATAAATATCGAAAATACCCACATCAGCACTGAAGTTAGGGCCTTGTCGTTTAACAACATCGCGGAACGCAAACTGATACTCTCCCAGCGTCACGGTCTCTCCGGGCGCCATTCTCACATCACGTTCTGTTTCGTAATTCGAGACCAGCGTGATACCAATCAGGGTAACCGCAAAACCCAGGTGACCGAGCACCATCCCCCAGTGACTGGGTTTGAGGGCGCGCAAACGCGTGAATAACGGTTGAATTGAAGGCATACCTTCAATCCGTTGCAGCACTTCCTGCACGCTGGTAATCAGGATCCAGAATGCCAGCACCATACCCAATACTGCCATGTACTCAGGCGCATCATAGGTCATGTTGACCAGCACACCTGCGCTCAGGCTCAAACCAAATGCAAGCAGCATCTGATTTTTAAGCGCCGCCGCAGACTGCTTTTTCCAGCGGGTAAGCGGCCCCAATCCAAGCATCAGCACAAATGGCACAATCAGCAGGGTAAACATCTGGTCAAAAAACGGGGCGCCAACAGAAATCGAGCCAAGTCCCAGCTCTTTATGGATCAGCGGGAGCAGGGTGCCGAGAAAAACAACCAGTGTCGCTGCGCACAAAAAGACGTTGTTACCTATCAGCAGCACTTCACGCGAAAACGGCGAGTAGCCTCCCCGACTTCTTAGTTCGGAAGAACGCAGGGCATACAGCAATAGCGCCGAGCCTGACAATACAACCAGAATTCCGAGAATGAAAAGGCCGCGGGCAGGGTCGCTGGCAAAAGAGTGCACAGACACAATAACGCCGGAGCGGACCAGAAATGTGCCAAGCAGGCTTAATGAAAACGCCGCTATTGCCAAAAGTACTGTCCAGGACTTAAACACCTTTCGTTTTTCTGTCACCGCCAGCGAGTGCATCAGTGCGGTGCCGACCAGCCATGGCATAAACGACGCATTCTCGACCGGATCCCAGAACCACCAGCCGCCCCAGCCAAGCTCGTAATATGCCCACCAGCTGCCAAGCGCAATGCCGACAGTCAGAAAACACCAGGCGGCGATAACCCAGGGACGCGACCAGCGCGCCCAGGTTGAGTCGAGCTGACCTGAAATCAGTGCCGATACGGCGAAGGCGAAGGCGACAGAAAATCCAACGTAGCCCATGTACAACATAGGCGGGTGGATGATCATGCCAAAATCCTGAAGCAGCGGATTAAGGTCCCGGCCATCAACAGGGTAAAAGGGCAGCATGCTGTCGAACGGGTTGGAGGTAAGCAGCATGAACAGGTAGAAACCAACACTGACCATGCCCAGTACTGACAACACCCGCGCGACCATTGCCAGCGGAATGCCGCGGCTGAATATGGCAACCGCCACAGACCATATCGACAGCATCAGCACCCACAGCAGGAACGATCCCTCGTGACCACCCCAGACCGCGGTGATCTTGTAGTAAAGCGGCAGGTTGGAGTTCGCATGCTGGGCGACATAGGCCAGACTGAAGTCGTCATTGATAAATGCCCAGGTGAGGCACAGGTAAGCTGTCAGGGTGAACAGGAACATACCGGTGGCAAGCGGTCGGGCCGTGGCCATCAGGGCGTCGTGCTGCCGGAATGTGCCCCATAATGGATAAACGGACAGCAGAATTGATGTAACCAGTGCCAGCGTCAGCGCAATGTTACCAAGTTCGGGGATCATAGTTATTCGCCTGCGTTGTCAGGTTTTACGTGCTTGATACCTTTCATCTTCTCAGCCAGTTCAGGCGGCATATATTCTTCGTCATGCTTGGCAAGCACTTCCTCAGCATTAATGGTGGTTGCGTCAGCCAGCGTACCGGTGGCGACAATGCCCTGACCTTCACGAAACAAATCCGGCAGAATGCCGTTGTAACGTACAGTGACGGTGGGGCCGGTATCAATCAAATCGAAGGTTACTGCCAGCGTCTCACTGTCGCGGTTAACCGAGCCGGGAACGACCATGCCGCCAATACGCAGGCGCTGACCAATCTGAGGGACTTTGCCCTGTTTACCTTCAATAATTTCCGAAGGCGTGTAGAACAAATCGATACTGTCATTAAGCGCATAAAGCATCAGGCCAATGGCACCAGCGACAAGAACGCCGATGGAAAAGACTAAAGTTAACCGCTGTTTTCTTCGTGGATTCATGATTATCAGTACTTCACATGGTGTGCTGCATACCGTGCAGCACTAGTTTTTTCTGGCCGCACGGATCCTGGCCTGCCGTGCCTTCTCTTTGACGATATTTTTAAGTAACCGTGCATGGTGACGATGACTCTGTACGCTGATGGCCACCATTGCGATTAGCGTGATGCCGAATGACAGCCACACGTAAAAGCCGTAGCCACCCATGTGCAGAAATGCCTCAAAACTCTCAAACTGCATGCGTGTCTCCGTGTTCTTTTTCTGCCAGCGCCTGTGCCCAGGGACGATGGAGTTCACGGGTCAGAATTTCATTGCGCAACCGTATCATGGTTACTGCCGCAATAAAGCAGGCAAAACCGATTAAGTTAATCAATAATGGCCACAGCATTTCAGTCGCAATTGATGGTTTATCAAACTTGCTGATCGTGGCGCCCTGATGCAGGGTGTTCCACCACTCAACCGAGTAATGGATAATCGGGATGTTGATGACCCCTACCAGTGACATGATGCCGGCGGCTTTGCCGGCCTGCTGCTTATCCTCAAAGGCGCCATACAGGGCAATCACCCCGAAATAGAGAAATAGCAGGATCAGTTCAGACGTCAGTCGCGCATCCCAGACCCACCAGGCCCCCCACATGGGTTTACCCCAGGCCGCGCCGGTAAATAACGCAATAAAGGTCATCACTGCACCGACCGGTGCCATCGCAATCATGCTCATGTACGCGGTACGCCATTGCCACACCAGACCAACCAGGGCGGCAACCGCCATGGCGACATACGTGCCCATCGACAAAATAGCGGCCGGCACATGAATGTAAATAATCCGGAACGAGTCACCCTGCTGGTAATCCTGTGGCGCAAAGGCGAGTCCCCACACCGTACCTGTCAGCAGGCAGACGGTAGCAATGGCCCAGAACCAGGGCTGGAGCGTTGAGCAAAGCGCGTAGGCGCGTTCGGGTTTAGCGTAAGGGTGAAGCCACTTCCACATCAGTTTTGACTCACTTTAAGCGCGTAAGCTATCGCAAAAGGCGATACCGCCATGGACATCAGTAACATGGCGCCTATGATAGCAAGTTGAGGGTGATAAGGTAATTGCAGTGCGGCAGAATCCACCGCAGACGTGGCAAATATCAGCAACGGGATAAAAACCGGTATGAGTAACAGCGCCAGCAGCAGGCTGCCGCGATGCAGCCCGACCGTCAGGCCTACCGCAATTGCCCCGGTAAACGACAGTAACGGCGTGCCCAGCAATAATGTGGCCATCAGCGCCAGATACATCGCACTGGTCAGGTTCAGAAACATCGCAAGCAACGGCGACAGCACCAGCAAGGGAATAAAGCTGACCAGCCAGTGTCCGGCCACTTTAACCGCAGCCACCTGCCATAACGGCACGGGGGAGAGAATCAGCTGTTCCAGCGAACCATCCTGAAAATCATCGCGAAAGAGGCGCTCCATCCCCATCAGAGATGACAGGATGGCGGCGATCCAGATAACGCCGGGACCGATACGCTGTAACACGTCCGGTGAGGGACCAACACCGAGTGGAAAAAGGGTCACCACCATCAACAAAAATACCATCGGCTGTACCAGTTCAGATTTCTGTCTGAATGCAATGGCCATATCCCGACGAAATACACCAGTAATCAGCGGACTCAAAAGCGAAACTCCAAATCCAGATAGTCGACATTACCACAGGCATCGGAGAGCGGCTGATGGGAGGTTGTCATCAGCATACCGCCGTTTTGGGTATGTGATGCGAAAGCCTGTTCGAGCAGCGCTATGCCGTCTGTATCCAGCGCCGTGAAAGGCTCGTCGAGGATCCAGACGCGCGCGGGTTTCAGCCACAGGCGCGCCAGCGCGACACGACGCTGCTGGCCGGCCGACAGCATTCTCACCGGCATCTCTTCCATTCCGGCAAGCCCCACTTTTTCCAGCACTGTCAGCGTAGCCTCGGTGGAGTAGGGCTGTTCGTGCTGAGCCAGCCAGAAACGCAGGTTTTCCAGCGCAGTCAGATTGCCGTTGAGTCCGGTTTTATGACCCAGATACACCAGTTCACGCTGGTAAGACATTGATGTATTAATCGGTGTGCCGTCAAAGCATATTATGCCCTTATCCGGCTCGCTCAGTCCGGTCAGCAGTCTTAGCAGACTGGTTTTGCCGGCGCCGTTCGGTCCACGCAGATACAAAAGCTGCCCCGGTGACAGAGAAAACGAAAGCGCGTCAAACAGCACCCGATCCCGTTTGACGCATGTCAGATTGTCAGCAACCAGTCCCAACAACAGGGCTCCTCACCGTGGTAATTTATTTCACCGGCGCATTCTACCACAGCCAGTCGGAATCGCACCCGGCGGGTTCGCCTAAACGCAGTAAATATGATTTACTTCAGGTAACCCGCAAAGCCGCCGATAGTGCCTGTATGAATGTTGTGGATGTGCAACTGCCTGCCGGCAGTGATAAACCGACCCAGTTAAATGCCGTGCAACAGGCACTCGGACGCGCTGTGGCCTCGTCAGGCCAGACCCCGGTCAGTATAATTCCTGAACAGGGACAGTGGCGGATTGCGTCGGCCACCGGTACTAACTGGATTGTGGCCAAGAATCAGGCTGTCACGCTAACGCCCTCACAGCCCTATTCTATGACCAGACTCCCCGGTTCCACGGAGGGGGAGGCTGTATTGCTGACAACCCGGAATCAGCGGGTCAGTGGCCGCCTGAACGATGTCCAGCAGGCGCAGCTGACGCAACAACTGATGAAACTGGTTGCTTCATCGGATACACAGTTCGCTTTCACTACCCAGGCCAGAGTAACGCAGGTCAGTTCGACACAGCTTACCATCGCCCTGACCGCCGGTCAGTTAACGCTGCCCCGCGGGCTACTATCAGTGGCTGCCGGGAGTACGTTAACACTCAGTCTCACATCCGATGGTGCGCAGGGCATTCAGGTAAGCGTTTCCGGCAACGGGCCCAACGCCCCGGTGAAATTATCGCAGCAGGCATCCAGCCAGGTAATCCGGCATCTGCTTGAAACCAACGGTGTCACTATACGCAGTGAAAATGGCCAGCGCCTGTCGGCATTACTGGCCCCGATACCAGAAGCCAGGGAGCTTGCCGGGCAGGGCAGTCAGCTTGCTCATCTTCGGCTTTCCGGTGACCGGCTGACGGCGCTCGTGGCAAGTCAGCAGGCAATTGCGCGCGTGAATGGCCCGCTCCAGGGAGTGCCGGCATCCGACGCACTGACGCTCACACGCAGCGAGGTGCAGCGATTGCCGGTATTATCTGTAATGCCGATGAGCAGAGGTGCGGTAAGTGGTGGCGAGGCGGTGCTGTCACCGACTCAGGCTCAGGACGTTCAACAGAAAATCGTACAGTTGTCGCGCCAGTTGCTGGCCCAGACCGGGTCACCGAGAGAGGCGCTTAATGCGCTGGTTCAGCAGCTCTCTCAATTCCAGTCTCTGCCTGCCCAGGCGCTGTCACCTGCTTTAAGTCAGGCGATCAGTCAGCTTACCCGGGCGGAAACAACGTTTCTGGCCGAGGCGGGCAAGTTGCCAGCGTTCAGACGTGAAAGCGCAGTAGCACCTTCACTGGAGGGGCGTCACCTCCGCGTCGAAGATGCACCCTCGACGGCAACCGCGAAAAAGCCAGGTGCAGCAGGCGCAGGACTCGGTGCGCTGGCTGAAAAGTTGCGCGCACTGACCGGACTTGCCGGTGAGGGAAAGCATGCACAGGTGACCCCGCAGGATACTGGCGTAACGGAAGCAAAGCCTTCTGTGCGTATGACGTCACCCGCTGCTGAGCAGATAAGAGCGCTGCTTTCTGCTGCTCCACTGCCGTTGTCGGTGTCTGCACTGACACGCCCTGCCACCGGTAATGATTTTTTGAGCGCACTGGTAACATTGCTGCAGTTTTCGCTGGCAGGACGCGCCGTGGCACGACAACCGGCGTTATCCGCGCGCGCCGACAGTAGCGACAGCCCGCTTAACCGTCCGGCAGCCGGGCAGACACCGGCCGCTTCACCATCGCGCTCAGCACAGGAACTGGCGCAGGCCGACAGTCGAAATACGTTGCTCAATGCTCTGAAAACGTTGCTGGCCTCTCACCAGCAGGCACGCCTGGGACAAGCCGAGAATAAGTTGCAGGGACAGGATACGTTGTTTTATCAGGTTCCGTTTGTGGGCAGCGATGAACGACCTGCTGAGCTGGTCATTCAACGGGACGGGCAGGGCAACAAGCCCTCCGTTACTCAGCCCGGCCAAAGCCGCTGCTGGAACCTGACCATGCGACTGGATACCGGCGACTCAGGCCCCCTGTTAGCCAAGAGCCGGATTGAAGGGGATGTCATTGAAATTGATATCTATGCATCCAGTGAGCGCTTACTTACAAAAGTGGCGGATACGTTACCGTTTTTACTGCGCAGACTGGAAGCGTCTGGCCTGACCGTCTCCAGGCATTCATTGCAGCGCGGGCAGGTGCCCGACACCCTCAATACACAGCGCCATCATTTGTTTGAGACTATGGTATGAACAGAAAATCCAGGAAGGCTATCGGGCTTAGTTATCAGGCTGAAAACAAAAAATCAGCCCCGAAAGTGGTGGCCAAAGGGTATGGCGACCTGGCTGATGCCATTATTCAGGCAGCTAACGATGCCGGGGTGCTGGTGCACGAGGATCCTTATCTTAGCGATATTCTGAGTACGCTGGACATCAATCAGGAAATTCCGGATGCGCTGTACTTCGTGATTGCAGAATTAATTGCGTATTCCTATGTGCTACAGGGGCGTGTACCGGAAGGCTGGGAAAGCGCCGCAAAGCGCATTTCCCATCAGGTATAATGCCGTCCACACTAGCGGAACAGCACCTTTTCCTTATTAAACCAATAGATGCAAAAGCCAATCAGCGCCGCGGCAATCACCGTGGTAGAGGCGAAAATACCAAACAGGGCAAAGTAGTCCATTGTGCCCTTCAGCAACTCTTTCATGGCAAGGGCAACATTGGTCAGCGGCACCCAAATCCAGCCTCCCTTTAATTCCACGCCGGGCATCATGGCAATAATCACCGGGAATATGACAACCATCATTACCGCCCCCATGTAACTTTGGGACTCTTTAAATGAGCGGGCGTAGATAGACAGCGACAGCAGTACCGACGCAAATATCGCCACCACCGGCACCAGCATCAGGAAGATAAGCACAAAATCTCCCATGCCAATCATGGCCATAATATTACTGACAAACTCAATGGCCATACCCTGCGCAATGAGCAGGCCCCATACCGCCATGCTGGTGACGGTGATAAGCGCAGAAATCACCCCGGCTGCGGCAATGGTAAAGAACTTGCCCAATACCAGTTTGTAGCGCGGCATGGGAGAGATAAGCAGGGTTTCCAGCGTGCCTCGCTCTTTCTCGCCAGCGCCGAGGTCGGCGGCCGGTGCCATTGCACCCTGGAGACAAAGGAAAAAGACAAAGTACGGCAGCATTCCGCCCAACCGCTCTCCCCAGACCTCACGCTGGTCGGCTACGTTTTCACGTTCAATGACAATGGGTTCAAGCAGGGCTTTCTGCTGGTCTTCGGTCACGCCGAGTGAGGAAAATGCCTGAAGCTGGAATTGCTCAGACAGCCGGCTTATCACGTCGTTGACCCGGCTATATACTTTATTCAGTCCGGCATCATTGAGGTACAGCGTAAGTGAGTGCTGACCACTATCGAGAATGTCAGAGGTGAACGTGTCCGGGATCACCAGCACAAAATCAACCACATCATCCCGGATGAGCGTGGCATAATCGTCCTGACCATTAAGCGTTACCTCTTCAAACTTGTCGGTGGCCGCGCGCATGGCAGCCCCGATTTCGGGAGCGAACCGGTCGCCTACAACCGCAAACGTCAGTACTTCACTTTCTGCTTTCTGAACCGCAGAACTGGTAAAAAATACCGTCACACCCAGCATCAGAGGAAACACCAGTACCGGCAGTGCAATCATAAATATCAGGGTTTTCCGGTCGCGCAGAAGTTCAGTAAACTCTTTTTTAAAGATTAACCACATTGTCTGCCTCCTTATGCTGCGAACCGTTCAGAATAGCCATAAAGCTGTCATGCATACGGCCATCAGACTGGTGTTCAAATTCCTTAAGCGAACCATCAAAGACGGTCTCGCCGACATTAATCACACTGACCCGGTCACACAGTTCGGCCACTTCATCTAAGTGATGGGTAGAAAAGATCACCGGTGTGCCCTGGTCTTTTAAACGACGAATAAAGCTCATCACCGTGCTGGTTGCCATGATATCCAGCCCGGTCGTGGGCTCATCAAGGATCACCAGCTCGGGTGAATGCACAACGGCACGCGCAATGGAGACTTTTTGTTTCATGCCTGAAGAAAAATTATCGGCGCGGCGATCAAGAAAACTGTGCATATCCAGCAAACTGGCCATCTCATCGATACGCGCCTTGATCGCGGCGTCACTCATGCCGTGCAGCTTGCCAAAATACGCAATGTTTTCGCGCCCGCTGAGTCGTCCGTAGAGGCCGGTTGAGCTGGATAAAAAGCCAATCTTTTTGCGTGCAATGACCGGATTTTCCAGGACGTTCTGCCCGTTAATGGTGACTTCGCCCTTATCCGGCGTGAGGGCAGTAGAAAGAATACGTAGCGTAGTTGTTTTACCTGCGCCGTTCGGGCCAAGTAAACCCAGTACCTGGCCTTTCTCGCACTGCAGTGAGACATCTTTTACTGAATGAAAGAAACGCCCCTTAAGGCGCGGATCTTTCTGTTCCTGCTCACTGAGCTTCTTGGGTGATTCCACGGCAAACTTTTTTGCCAGGTGTTTTATTTCAATCATCCTGATTCCTGTTTTTGATGGTCTGACAGTGTAGTCCGGTCTGGCGGAAAATTATTACACGTTTTTTCTATTTAAGAGGAAAGCATGATACGGAGATAGAGGAGGTTTGTTAAAAAGTGTGTCAGGGGAGCGGGGAACGGCACGCCCCCGCTGACAGCAATTAGTGGATGTCGATGTGATCGCGAATTTTCGCCAGCAGTTTGTCACCAATACCGCGCACTTCCGTCAACTGTTCGACTTCCAGGAAACCGCCGGCCTGTTCGCGATATGCAATGATGGCTTTCGCCTTGCTTTCACCGACACCAGGCAATTGCGTAAGCTCTTCGAGGGTGGCCGTGTTGATATTAATGACGCGGGTTTCGCCTGATTGTGTCTGTACTGCCGCCGCTGGCTGTGCAGCCTGAACAAGGGGAGCAGGGAGTGACAGCAAGGTACATGCAATGGTTGATAATACGAGGGTTTTCATAAGGTCTGTCCTTAGTATGATAACGTACACAATTTGTACATCCTCACTATAGGGCGGGCACTGCAGAGACAGTAGTCCAGAGTTTGGACAGGTCAAAACAAAAAAGGGCGCCTCAGGGCGCCCTTGAAATGATTATCGCGTTCGCGATTACAGACGTTCCAGGATAGCCTGAGTAAATTCAGTGGTACCTGCTTCGCCACCCAGATCACGGGTTGTGCGATCGCCTGACTCGATAACGTCTTTCAGTGCAGAACGGATTTTCTCCGCCTTGTCACCCATGTTGAGGTATTCCAGCATTTGTACAGCAGCCAGGATAACCGACGTTGGGTTTGCCAGGTTTTTGCCAGCAATGTCAGGCGCAGAACCGTGCACGGCTTCAAAAATAGCGCAGTCTTTACCGATGTTTGCACCAGGCGCCATGCCCAGTCCGCCAACCAGACCGGCACACAGATCTGACAGAATGTCACCGAACAGGTTGGTCGTTACGATAACGTCAAACTGATGCGGATTCATAACCAGCTGCATACAGCAGTTATCAACGATCATCTCGCTTGATTCAATGTCAGGGTAACGTTCGCCAACTTCACGGGCGACTTTCAGGAACAGACCGGATGTAGACTTGAGGATGTTCGCTTTGTGAACGGCAGTGACTTTTTTACGGCCTTCGCGACGTGCCAGCTCATAGGCGAACTCAACAATTTTCTCAGCGCCTTCACGGGTAATTTTACTCAGTGCTTCGGCTTCTGTGCCGTCTTCAGAGACAACCTGACCGAGGCCAGAGTACATGCCCTGGGTGTTTTCACGCACAGTGATGATGTCGATGTCTTCATAACGTGCCTTCGTTCCCTTGAACGACAGCACAGGACGTACGTTAGCATACAGCTTGAAATGTTTGCGCAGGCTGACATTGATTGAGGTAAATCCTTCACCAACCGGTGTTGTCAGGGGACCTTTCAGTGCCACCTTGTTCTTTTCGATAAGATCAAGTGTTGCCTGTGGCAGAAGTTCACCGTGGTTTTCCAGTGCAACCAGTCCGGCGTCTGCGTAGTCGTACGCAAAATCACAGCCGACTTTATCCAGGATCTGCGTCGTTGCATCAATAATATCTGGGCCAATGCCATCACCGCGAATAACAGTTATGCGTTGCTGGGTCATGTGGGGGGATCCTCTGGTAATTCTGTATAAATCGTTAGGTAGTTGATTTTACCCGGCGCACGACGCGCGCCATTTTAGACACTCTTGCCGGCGTGTGTGCCTGTGAAGCCCGAAGGAAAGCGCTAAACGAAGCTGGCCAGCAATTAAACGCGGGTATTCTATACGATGATAGCGCCAAGCGGTAGTGCTGCAGGATTTTTCTGGTGAATGTCGGCGTCTAGTGTGACGAATAGTGTCTGATTAACGCGGCAGCACACAGTAGAGCTGGTCAGTGACCTGGTGCCGGATGGTGTTTTTCTCGCTGACGCCAACTGACAGTGTTTCCTGCGCGCCCTGAAGAATATTATTGAGTTCATCACTGGGTTTACCCTCACCATACAGCCACTGTCGTGTCCAGATAAATGCCAGCTGCAGGATACAGTGTTCTCTGCGTAGCGAGGCCGGTACGGTGGCAGCCGGTTTGCCGGCATGATGCAGTATTGCCCGCCAGCTGGCGCTTTGGTGCCAGCCGCTGGCAAGTTCTCCTGCCAGGTCCTGCCAGCGCTCAGACTGTTTGACCTGCAGAAACTGATTAGGGTCGTAATAGCCAGCCTGAGCAAGGGGCAGGCGCTGATACACTTTCAGCCCCGGCAGCGTAAACAACGGCGCGCAGTAAAATGTCGCGACCAGAGCGGCCGACTGGGGAGTAAAACGCGAGACGGTGAGCTCGGCCAGGCAGGACGCAATGGTCGCCATCAGGGTTGCAAACTGCGCGCAAACCGCTTCGAGCGGGAAATGGTGCTGTGTCAGGCGGTTAAACAGGGCATGCCGGACCAGCATGTCGCCGACGCGCTCCAGACCATAGGTCAGTATCGCCTGTTTAATCGACGAAACCTGCAGTTGCATACGGTTATCGTGGCTGGCGGACTGCAGCAGAAAGTGAGAAAACGCCGGCTCTTTATCGATAAGTGCTGAAATGTCACCGACATCAGTATCACCACTTGCCAGCGCATCAATGATGGATGTCAGACTGACAGGAGGCCGATGAACAGGATAGGTGGTGGGGAACAGGGAGGCGGTACCCTCAACCTGCAGATCATCCTCATGTGCCGCATACAGTGCCAGCCATTTATCGAAGGTGACCGGCGGCCGCTGACTGCTGCGAACCTGACTTCTTTCAAGCCAGACACACAGGCTTTTACGGCCATCCTCCATATACACCACTGCGAGGTGACACTGCCTGACGGCAATCACGACGCCCGCCCGCTCATCAATCGTATGTACTACCTGTCCACATAGCGGTCCGGCCGGGAGCAGCGGCCAGTGGCTGTAAAGCGGGTAACTGTCTGAGCGTGCCCGGTTCAGGTAGCTGCGCAGACAGGCTGAAGGCGGAACTGCATCGTAGACCAGAGCCAGGTGGCAGAGGCTGAGTACGCGCTGAGGAAAATGCCGCAGACCAGCTTTGGATAACAACTGATGTCCCTGGGGATGGCTGAGCGCCTTGCCGAGCCTGAGTATACTTATCCAGAGAGTAAGTCCGCGCTCGCGCAGGGTGTTGCGCAGCTTTTTGTGTATCTCACGTGCGTTGTCGTGGCCGGTAACCAGTGTCAACAATGTGGCTGCGACAAGATGCAGCAAAGTGTGTTCATTGAGTTTATCGGTGCGGCAGGTCAGGGTCAGCAGGATCAGTGCGCGAAGCTGTTTTATCGTGGTCGACTGACGTACCGGCCGACAGGCAAAAAAGGCCAGTGCGGGATCCGGATCAGCATGGCAGTAATCCAGTACCTGTCCCGATACCACCAGCGCCTGATTAATCAGTTCCGCAGGTGGCTGTGAGGCTGTCCCTGCGGCAATCGCATCGATGCCGCGAAGCAAGCCATCCGGGCGGGCGTCAGGCATTGTCAGCTTTGCTGATAACTCTGATAGGCACCGTCACCCCAGGCAATCAGTTTTTCGTTTTCAAACAGTAGCGGCGTACATTCATCCTGCGTTGTCAGACCGTCAGCACGGACGTGCTGCGTGCGGTAGAACATGACCTGAATCGAGGTGCCGCTGCGCATCTTGGCCTCTGTGATGTCAGGCGAACCAAGTAAGGCCAGGACTTCCTCGCGGGTGCTGCCAAGCCGCAACTTGGTGATTTGCACCTTGTTGTACTCTTCACGATCCTGCCAGTCCATATTTTCCGGTTTATCCGGATAAAACTGGATAACCAGGAACACAAACAGGGCATAAAACGCGATGCCTGCAACGATTAGTCGGATTACCTTGCTGCTCATTACGGTGTTTTCTTCGGTGATATCGGTTTAGTGTAACTAAAATGCAACGCAGACGGAACGCTTTAAATGTGCGGCCGCGGATTATTCCCGGGTTATCGTGTAACAAGGGATGTACTTGCTGCCCGGCAGTTTCATGCGTTGCTGTTCAACAAACGACTGCAGCAGGGTATCAATTCGCTTCATCAGCGCAGCATCGCCATTAAGCTCAAACGGCCCGTGTTGTTTGATTTGGCGCAGCCCCTCGGCCTTCACATTGCCGGCTACGATGCCCGAAAACGCTTTTCGCAAAACCACCGCGAGCTGCGCGGTATCCTGCTCCTGATGCAGCGCAAGCTCACGCATAGAGGCGTGTGTAGGATTGAACGGTTTTTGAAAATCCTCTTCAATTTTGAGCGACCAGTTAAAATTGAAGGCATCGCCCATGGCGACGCGGAATTTTCTCACCCGCTCAAGTCCGGCTTTCATCACCCGCGCGACTTCTGCATCGTCATCAATAATGATCTGATACTTTTCGCAGGCCGCCGGGCCGAGTGTGGCACGCACAAAGTCATCAATTGCCTCAAAATAGGCCTCGGAACCAGCAGGCCCGGTCAGAATGACCGGAAACGGCTGCTGCGCATTACGCTCATTCATCAGGATCCCGAGCAGATAAAGCAGTTCTTCTGCTGTACCTACCCCGCCCGGGAAAATCACAATGCCATGGGCCAGACGCACGAATGCCTCCAGCCGTTTTTCAATATCAGGCATCACAATCAGTTCATTGACTATAGCATTCGGCGGCTCGGCAGCAATGATACTGGGCTCTGAAATGCCAATGTAACGGCCTGTGCGATAACGCTGCTTAGCATGCCCGATGGCAGCACCTTTCATCGGGCCTTTCATGGCACCCGGTCCGCAGCCGGTACAGATGTTCATCTCGCGCAGGCCCAGTTGATAACCTACGTCTTTGGTGTACTGGTATTCGTGTGATTTTATTGAGTGACCGCCCCAGCACACGACGGTGTTGAGGTTATCATTCCCCTCCAGTGCCTGGGCATGCCGCAGCATGTCGAAGACCATATCGGTGATGCTGGTACTTTCGGCCGGGGCACAGGTATGCATAAAGGCATATTTATTGCCCATGTACAGCATGTCCCGCAGTACAGCAAACAGATGTTCGTGAACACCGTTGATGAGTTTATCGTCAACAAACGCGCCGTGTGGCGGATTTATCAGCTCAATTTTGACGCCGCGCTCACGGCGCAGCAGGCGCACCTCAAAGTCTTCGTAGGGCGCAAACAGGGTTTCATAATCATCTTCATCGGCACCACTGTTTAGCACGGCCAGGCAGCAGTTTCGGAATGTGCGGTAAAGATCGCTGTTCGTGGTGTCCTGTAAGTGAGCAACTTCAATCTGTGACAACTGGCTCATCCAGCCAACGGGATTTAACTGCACTTTTTTCATGATGATTCCTGTGCGCTTTCGACGATAACGCGATTTCTTCCTTCGCTTTTTGCTTTGTATAGCATGGCGTCAGCGCGATTGAAAACGTCATCCGGCTGATCATTGTTGCGAAATGTTGCGGCCCCGAAAGAGGCCGTTATTGACAGTTTTTCCTGCTTGAACTTAAACGGCATGGAAGCCAGTTTGGCGCGTATTGCTTCCAGGGTTTCTGTCATGGCGTCTGCGCTGATGCCGTTGAAAATCATGACAAATTCTTCGCCTCCCCAGCGTCCGACAAAGTGCTGTTTTGCAAGGCTCTGACGAAGATGTCGGGCAACCAGTTGCAGCGTTTTATCGCCGGTCGCATGGCCAAACCGGTCGTTTATCGATTTAAAGTGATCAATGTCTACCACGGTAATGGCAAGTGGGTCACCGTCTTCCTGCCATAGTTTAAATGCCTGGGTGATTTTTTCATTATAGGCCTGCCGGTTAGGCAGCCGGGTTAACGGATCGGTCTGGCTGGAGACGATCTGTTCGGCAAGTTTCTTGCGGTACGTGTTGGTTTGTTGCTGCAGCTGCGTCAGCTGTTTTTGCATCGAACTTAACAGACCAAGCAGTGCTTGCTGGTCGGTCTTATCGGCCTCTTCCTGTTCTTCGAGTGTAGAGGATAACTGCTGCATGTAGGCCTGAGCCTGTTGTTTTACCGTTTCCAGATTGTCACTTTGTGACACCGCATCTTCCATTGACCCGAGTTGCTGGCGCAATGTGGCAGTAGCGGCCTGTCTTGCATCAAATTGCTGTTGCGACTGAGTGATAGTATCGGTCATGCCCGATTGCAGGTTACCCAGTGAATGGTGCAGTTTGTGAATGACCTTGCCGGTAATACTGGCCTCAGACATGGCCTCCTGCACGACCATACGAATAATAACAATACAGCTTTGCAGCAGCGTGTCCTCATCCATCCCCTCATCAAGGCGCTGTCGAATGGCAATCAACTGGGGGTCGTTCGGCTTTTTGTCAGCGTAATTACTGATAAGCTGGTTCAGTTCCTGGTAGATGGCTTTGTACAGCGCGCCCGACTTTTCTGTTGCAGGTTTGTTGTCAGGCTCCGGTGCCGGTGGTGCCAGCTTGCCAAGACTGTCACGGTACAGGGTAAGCCCCTTGCCCAGTAACCGGTAAAGACTGAACATGTCTGATATTGGCTGGCTGAGGACAATCAGTTGTTCAGTGGCCTGTTGTTTGAGTGCCGGATCATTATCCAGATTTTGCTGTAGTCGCTTTATTGCGCTTTCGAGTTCAGCGATTGTTTCGCGGGTGAATTTTTTCACCGATGTATCAGTGCTTTGCAGCAGGTTACCCAGTTTGTTGATACTGGCCTGAGCCAGCGTAAAGTTGGGCGTGCCAGCAAGATGGCCGCGCAGGATCTGCAGCTCGCTGTCAATATCCGGCTTCAGACCTTCATAGAAGCTGGTTAGTCGAATGATAAACTGCGCCAGTTGTGAACTGTGCTGTTTATAGGCCTTTAACTGCTTTGACTCCATCGGCATCCTCTGCACTGATAAAAATGTAAATGGGCACGTAACGACTACTGACGTGCCAGTCGGTGATTCGCATAGGGCGTTTCGAAATTCGAACGAAACGGGTTAATATCCAGACCGCCACGCCGCGTGTAGCGCGCGTTCACGGTCAGTTTTTCCGGTTTACAATGCGCCAGAATATCGCAAAAAATGCGCTCAACACACTGTTCATGAAATTCGTTGTGCTGCCTGAAACTAATCAGGTACTTCAACAGCGCAGCCCGGTCGATACGCGGTCCCTGATAGCGAATTTGAACCGTCGCCCAGTCCGGCTGACTGGTGATCAGGCAATTGGACTTCAGCAAATGACTGACCAGGGTTTCCCCGGTGTCTTCTGACAGGGTAGCCAGTAACGACGCATCGGGTTGATACTGCGTTATCTCAACGTCTTCATCATCAATCACAATGCCATCGGGTTCGATCATTTTTAATGCGCCGAACGACGAAGGCTGGTGCACACTGACCGTCACATTGCCACCGGCACACTGACTGAGATCCCTCTGTAATGTGGCAGACACATCATCGACGGAGTCGAACGCCGTCTGATTGAAACTGTTCAGATAGAGTTTGAACGACTTTGATTCAATCAGGTTGGGCGTGCTGACGGGCACACTGCATTCAAGAATGGCGACCTGGGGTTTGCCTTTAGGGTTCAGCCAGGATAATTCGTAGCCGGTCCAGATGTCTACGCCATCAAAAGGCAGCGCGGTAGGTGACAACGACAGTGTGTCTCTGCTCAGGCTGCGCGGTACACCCTGCAGCAGGGCCGGATTGTAATGCGCCTCATACGTTACTGTTTTTCCTAACGTCAGGTTGTCAGGCGCTTGAATAGAAACTGGGGTGGAAATTTTCGACATAGGCACCAATAGTTTTACTTCTGAAACAAGACGGCTGCTAGTCTGGTTTACCCACAGCGGGGTGGCAGAAACAACCGTCAGACTTGATCAGGCTGATGTCAGCTTGACTTCATCACAGATAGCTATAGTGTACCGCAAAACGCCGCAAAGGATGCATTATGACGACAATATTGACTCATCAGCTGGATAACTTTGTAAACAATACGCTGGCTTTATATGACCGCAGCAAAAAGGACATGCTGGTGGAGTATGATCCTGACTGGCCATCACCATGCTATCGGCGCGAGGGCGCGGCAGGTGAGCAGGTGCTTTGGCGCCCGAGCCCGCAGAACGGAAAAAACCAGTTTGCAAATGTGGAGTCTGCGCTGGGGATTACCCTCAATGATCAGTTCTGTGAGTTCTTCACGCGTTATTACAGTAATAACCTTGCTGCGACAGCATCCGAAGGTGACTGTGAGTTATTGCAGGTCTGGAATGACGAGGATTTTGCCCGTCTGCAGGAAAACCTGATTGGTCATGTGCTGATGAAGCGCCGCTTAAAGCAGGTTCCCACGCTGTTTTTTGCTGTGACCGACGAAGATGATTATATTCTGAGCGTGCGCAATGATACGGGAGAGGTGGTACTGGAGCCGGTCGGCAAGCCGCCCACCAAAGTTATCGCCGATGATTTGGCGTCCTTCTTAGCCAGCCTGACGCCGCGTATCAGCTAATTCCGGGGCTACTGCTTAGCCAGTTGTTGCTCAAGCTGCGCCAGACGCGCTTCGAGTGTCTCAATCCGCTGTTCAAGTGCGTCTACCCTGCTGAGCGATGCCGATTTTTCCGGTACTGGCGCCGGCGTTGTACTGCCATTTTTTACCCGTTTGATGGTTTCAATGGCTTCTGTGATAGAAACCGGAAACGGCGCGCGTGACCTGACCAGCGCCACACTAAGCGGCAGGCCTTTTTGCCTTAGTTCAGCGCACACTGCGGCCAGTTGTTCCTGTTTTTGTGACATGGCTATTTTTTCCTACCCGTAAGCATGATGAGACAGGATACTAGGGTGGCTCTAAATAAGTCTATAGTCACTCAGTCAGTCCGGACGTGCGTAGTTGCCACGCAGCTTATCCAGCCTCCCGGGCGTTTTATCTTGGCATTTTCACCATATTCTGGTGAACATGACTAAATTATTGTGTGTGCTGAAAAGTGGAACATCTTGTTTTCTTAATAAAAACAATAAGATAAAAGTTGGCGCTATTTTTGTTTGTGTGCAGGAAACCTCAACACTCTCATTCATTAGGAAGATAACAATGAAAAAACTGGTTTTAGTTCTGGCGCTGGCAGCACCGTTTGCCCTTTCAGGTTGTGTCGTATCGGTTGGCGGTGATGGAGACAGTCACTATTCTTCAGACTGGAAAGACCGCGAATATAACAACAGAAAGCACATTGCAGACCTTGAAGTCGAGATGAGTTACGAGTCAGTGGTGCGTCGGATGGGCGTGGCAGACTTCAACGAACTGCATCAGCGGGCCGACGGGGTGTACCGGGTACTCTTCTATCGCACGCAACGTACCATGGACGATGGCGTCACGACCAAAGACGAATGTACGCCACTGGTATTTAAGGACGGCGCGCTCATCGGCTGGGGAGAGAGTGCTTACGCGCATATCTGATCCATCGCCATCGCGTGTTTGATTAACAAGTATTTTACATTTCTCTTATTTCGCGTAAGGTGATGGTTCATGTTTCAGGCTGGCGTCAGTAATGTCGTCAGCCTTAAGCGACATTTCCGGGGGCATACCATGACCAATAACGCGACGGCTGAATTCACACAGTGCGATCTGAGCGCAATTAAAGCCATTTATCTTAGCGAAGACGATCTCAAGGTCGCCGCGTCCATTCTCTATAATGCTTACTTTGATGATCCGCTGTTTGTAGATATTTTTCAGGCAGAAAAAGAAGGGTATGAAAGCCGACTGCGTTCGGCCATTCGTGAAGAGCTGAATGCGTTCTGGATTGCGGAACAGCCAATGGTGGGGTTGTTTGATGACGACCGCCTTATTGCCGTGTGCTGCCTGACCGGCCCGGATGCCGCGTTTGGTGCTGGCCGCTACTGGCACTGGCGGCTAAAAATGCTGCTGACGGCAGGGCTGTTTGGTACCCGCCAGATGGTGGAAAAAGAAGAGAAAGTCAGAGCCATGGTTCCCGCCACAGATTTTCACATGGTGAGCTTTATTGCTGTTCACCCCGATTACCAGAATCAGGGCCTTGGACACGTGCTGCTGGGCGCCATTGACAGCATTCTTGAAGAAAGTGAGAAAAGCGAAGGCGTAGCGGTGCTGGTAACCGTGGACAAGCACAAACCTTTTTTTGATGATGCCCATTACGCCGAGGTCGGCGAACTTGAAACCAGCCGCGTTAAAGGTACGGTGATGTTTAAGCGGCGCGACGGTTAATTGTCAGCAGGCTGGCACACCACACGCTCGCCATTGTCTGCACCCGTCAGCATACGTGCGCAATCCAGTGCCTCTGTGGCGCGAGTTTTGTAATGCGGTAATACGCCCCATCCCTGCCAGTTTTCGCCCGTTTCCGGATGACGCAGCTCTGCATACACCATCTTTGCAGCAACATGGTCGCTTAAAGGAAGCGCTTTTGTGAGGTAAGCCTGCCCCAGTGTAGGCTCACCAATGATGGTGGCGCGGCCGGCATGTTTCAGCGTATAGCTGAAAAACTCCCACGCACCACCCACAAACGCAGAATGAATAATGTACACCGGAATATCGGTGCTGGGCCGCACTTGTTTGAGGTTAACCGGCATCAGGCGCTCGGTCCGGGAGTGCGGGTAGACGATGTTGGCAAGTGCCATGTCGGGGGCGACAAAATAACTCAGTAAATAACGCGACAAAGGCACACTGCCAAACCCCGCAGTACGCAGGTCAATCACCACTGCAGTTGCATCACTACCGGCGTTGAGTGCGTCCGCAAAGGCCGCTCGGGCAAGTGGAAGGTCAAGGTCGCCATCAATCGCCAGATAGAAAACAGTGTCATTCAGCCAGGCCGTGGCAATACCGCCGGGCAGGCTGCCGGGTGCGGCCTGACCATCATGGGCCGTTTGTCGCTCAATAATTTCAAAGTGCGTGTCATCACTTTCGTCAACCAGGATAGCGGTGAGGGTACGCTGAAAACGTCCGAACTGAAATTCGCGCTGAAACGACGGGCTGTTGCGCTCCGCGAGCAAACGTGCGTTAACCGACGGTACGCGCTGGTGAAACAAATACGTGCGGTCTAACTGGTCCATCAATGTGGTGATCGCTTCCGAGACTTCCTGCTGACTGAGCATAAGCTCGTCGGACCGCAGATCAGCCATGGTCTGTGAGGGCACACACGCGCACCACAACAATATCAGCAAAATAAACGTTTTTAACATGGACGTTCCCTGTAGATGTTCATCAGGAAATGTGTCCGGACTGACGCTTTTCAAGTCGGGTTAAGGGGAAGGGCAGGTCAGGGGGACTGATTTACCTGCCCGGATGCGGTGTCATCCTCATCGGTCACCAGCAGTTGTTCCTGTGCGGTGGCTTCTTCAATACGCGGATCCATGGTGGCGGCAAGCGGTGACGTGGTGATATCTGAGGCGCTGACCACATAATCGTCATGCGTGGGTCGCTCTGCTTTTTGCCGCAGGTTTATAAACGACAACAGCCCGAACATGGCGGCGGCCAGCAAGGCGATAGCACCGTAAAGCGCGGTGTGCCCGAAGAACTCCATGATTTGCGCCAGCACCGCCGAGCCAATGCCTGCGCCCGTGCCAAAGGCTACCAACAGTGCTGAGGACACGCCGACCCGATCTTCATCACTCACCCGCGAGTTGGCGAGGGCGGATGACAGAGGATAAAGGGTAAAAGCAAAAATACCGAACAGAAAACTGATGCTAAGCATTACCGGCTGAGAGAGCGGTAACAGCGCCATGCTGCCGGCAATCAGGATTAACGCGATGGCATTGGAGCGAAGCAGCACGCTGCGACGCACACGATCTGACAACATTCCCATCGGCCATTGGGCCAGCAGGCCGGCGAATATGGTGACTGACATAAACAACGCGATACCGGTGGCGTCAAACCCGGCTTTACTGGCAAAGGTGGGGGCCAGGCCGTAAAAACTCCCGTTGATGATCCCGGCAAACAGCACAGCGGTCAGTGACTGAGGGATCTGTCTGGCATAGGCAAAAAAACTGACGGCCAGCGGCTTAAGTGGTTTAGGGTGGATACGCCTTGTAACAGAGATAGGCACAATGCCCACCGAAATCGCCACACAGACCAGAAACAGGGGGGCATAACCCAGCTCCGGAAACTGAGACAGGGCGAGTTGTCCCAGCACGGTGCCCAGATAGGAGGTGATCATGTACAGAGAAAAGACCCGGCCGCGTTGTTCGTGACTGGCCTGTTCGTTTAACCAGCTTTCAAGCACCATGTAATTACACATCATGCCGGTACCCACCAGAAAACGCAGAACTAGCCACAGTGTCAGGTTGTCAGACACCCCATGAGTGGCAACACAGGCAATCACCACCGCGGTGCTGGCGGCAAACGAACGGATATGACCGACCGACTTGATAAGGTAGTAACCGACCTTTGAACCACACAATAGTCCAACGTAATAACAGGACGTCAGCAGACCTATCCAGAACGTGGATACATCATGCTGCCCCAGATAGAGCGCAAGGTAGGTAGTCAGTAGCCCGGTGCCACCAACCAGAAACAGATTTGTAATGTACAGGGAAAGAAAAGGTCGCAAATCACCACCAACGTTGCGCGTTACACCCCGTATAGCCTAGAGGAGATTTGAGCACGCGCCAAGCAGAATACGATGATGAGTGCGCTCAGCGGGCGCTGCGTTGAAGCAGCACGACACCGAATATCAGTTCGGTACCCGCAACGAGATACAACAACAGCAACGACGACAACCAGGGAGTGAGTGCGCTCACCAGAGCAAGCAGACATACGATACCTGCCAGAACAACGAACGCGTTGTCACCATACGCAGAGCGAAACCCAAAGTAATGCGCGCCAACCGCCAGTGTGGCAACGGGCATCACCAGCGAAGTATGGTGAGGCAGAAGCAGCCAGGCTGCGAAAAAGCCCACGATCATGGGCGGGATGGTGTCAATCACAATGGTTGCCCCGATATTCCCTGGTGCGCTGGCGCTGCGTTTCATCATGAATTTCAGCACCAGCACGGACAACGGGAAGATAAGCATGCCGCCGAAAAACAGCACGGGAAACGCCAGTGAGACGGTACTCAGGTGGAGTGTCACTGCGGCAGCAAGCCAGACCAGTGAAGCCACAAAGGCTCCCGCCGCGCCATTTGCGTAGGCATCGCGAAGTGCGCGCTGAAAAGGTTCTGTTGGCATAGGGCCTCTGCGTTGGTCTGCCGGATAATCTTCAATAAGGTGTAGTGCAATTTCTGACGCTGTGCGAAAAAGGTTTGATGATTAGTAAATGGTAATTGTCACTCCAGGTGAGAATCTCATTCATTGCGTATAGCTTTATATGCGGCTTGCAGTGGATAAGCACCAAAACTATGTTCACTCGTTGTGAGATTTCTTTACACAATTCTTGAAACCAGTGACTTTATAATTTTGATGCTTCTACTAACACCTGATACTGGCTCAAGCATTGTTGATGGTTGAAGTGGTGAACTAGCGGCACTGGACTGAATTGCGGCAGCTTCTGTCAACTAGTGAGCTATTCACCATAGTGTTTTATTGAATATTCGAGTAACCAAAGCTTTTCCTGAAGAAAATATACAAAGCTATACTTCCAGGTATATTAAATAAAACCAAATACAGAACCATTAACAGTTTATAAAAAACACCCTTTTTTTCGTTCAGCAAAAGCAATCCTAATGGCGACAAAACAAGAGCTAAGCAATTCAGAGCAAATAAGAAACTAAGTAACCACCCTACATAGTTAAGTAGACCAGTTGTATTGGCTGACACTGTGGCAACCATTAATAAAATTAACAATGGGAGGAAGAGGTACACAGACCACGTCCATATTTCCTTTATCATTTACATCTCCGTCAGGCTATTTACCACTACAAGGATCAGTTTGCAGGAATCGCCCTAGCTTTGGATGATAAATCCGTGCTTTGTAGTAGATTGACCTGCCCATCAAAATACATGCAGTGAACGAGATTCTCACCTGGAGTGAGAATTATCAAACAAGCTCCTCCACCGAATCCGAATTCCCGACTTTCCTTGTACGAAATGTCGTACAAATGTGTGAGAAATTCCGCCTACTTTTCGCCAGTGATTATTAGACTAAAGTATAAAGCCTTTGAAAAATATGGCTTTTTTTGATTTTGGTTTTTGTAAGCCCGCGTCAGTGAAGAAAAAAAGCGTTTTTTCTTGTCGCAGAGTTTTGCCATAGGACTACTATTGTATTCGTCACAGGGACAAGACGTCAGGACGACGAACCACACGACAATGCTCAGGCTGAGCGAAGGGAAAACAGGACGTCACAGCACGTAACAGCAATTACCGGTCACGGATGAACGACCGCAAGGATTGCCAAAGGAACAAGCGCATTGGATGCGTGGTTTGGACCCCCAAAGGACTGGCAGCATGGTACAGGGTGTACCGTGGTCAGGGAACGCAGGGACGTAACACGGATTGTACAGGGAATGCTCAGGGACAGAACAGTTGCAAGATGGAATTTGCAGCGCCATGGAAGATTGAGAAAGGAACTCGTTTTTCATGCAGGAAGCGGAAGCATTAATGCTTCCGCTTTTCTTTTTTAGTCCCCAGGGTGTGTGTCCTCAAGTCCGTTCAGCCAGTCAATGGCCTCTGCTTTTTCGTGAAAAAACGCAATCTGCTGAGACTTCAGCGCCGGTGTGCGGGATAACACAATGTCTTTTACAACCGATTGTTTAACCACAAAGGCTTTCGCCACGATGGGCTGGGTATTAAGCCATTCGTTATAGCGATTGAGTTCTTCGTAGGCGTCTGGGGTGCCGCCTTCAATGTCGGTGTCGTCAACCAGCATTTTAAACGGCTGACCGGCGAAGCGGGCAATTTCTGCTTTGACCTTTTCAATATATTCTTTAATGCCATCCGCATTAAAGGCGCCATGAAATGACGTCAGGATGATACTTCCCTCTGTGCATACCACTGTTTTACCGTGAGGGGCTGCCAAATTTTTCTCCTCCAGTTCCTGACGTTGATTCTGACTATAAATTAGCGTCAGTTTGAAACTTCGTCCAGTATGACCACCTGAAAACAAGGTTGTATGACGTGCATTTAATTAATGAATTTTATGAACGGGCACATGCGTGCGTATGATCCGCATGCCAATGCATTCCAGTTCTCCCTGATAGCGGTCTTCGCCGGTTGAGGAAAACTCAAAAAGATACAGGCTATGCCACTGGGGTTTGCCGGTTTTAAAACTCAGGCGGGTTTGCTTGCGTGCCACGCTGAGTAGCTGTAACTGATGTGACGCGCAGTATTCTGCCAGGTATTTTTCGATGGCTTCGGAAATACTGCGGATCCGCCAGAACTGAAACGCAATAAACCCTACCAGCAGCCAGGTGACCAGTTCGCCGAGCGTCATGATGTGCTTCCTGTTGTTGCGCTGAAGAGTTTCCCGATAGCGGCGGCCAGTGTCTGACTGCGATCAGGTGAACGCAGGGTTGCCAGCACCATCGCTCGCAGTGCCGGGATTTGCACCAGGTCAGAAAATAGCCCGGCAAACAATGCACCGTTATAGCCAAGGTCGGCATCGGCTCTGGCGGTACATTCTAAAAACTGTAAGGTGAGCGCATCGTCAAACTGAACGAAGTGACGCCCTGCAATGACGCTTAAGGTATCCAGGCTAAGCGCATCAGGGCGGCTGAGTAACTGTCCTAGCGCATGGCGCAGTGACGCTGACGCAGCGCGCGACGTCAGACCGCGCAGCGCATCCAGTGAGACGGTCAGCGGATCATCGAGTTTATTGAGGTATAGCGCACACAGTGCATCCGGCAGCGTGGTGTTCTCCGACGCGGTCATCAGCGCATTCTGAAAATCCGGGGCAAAATGGCCAAAATTGGTCACCACGCTCATCGTGACAGCGTTGTCTTCATCCAGTCGTACCGCAACATCATGAATGGCCTGGACAGGCAACGTTTCCCACTGATGCAGCGCAGGCGCCTTGATATATGCGACAACATCACTGACGCCCTGAACCTGCGGCTGACCCAGGTGTTTTCTGACCAGGGCATTAAACTGGGCAAGCTGACCCTGAGGCGGAACAAAGGAATACGGGTTGTCCGGTAATTCCCGCTTGTGGTCAGCATCTTCCTCGCCGGGCTGAAGCATGCTGCCAAGTGCATCAACAATAATCTGTAAAAAGTGATTGCGGGCCGCACTGACCACCAGTCCCTGTTCATCCAGCGGTAATTTGATAAACCAGATGTAGTGCTGTGACGATGACTGCTTGTTCCAGAACACCAGTCCATACCAGGCATGCTGCTGACGAGGGTGGGGCGGCAGGCTGGCAGCATTTTCTATTTCAAGAAAAGTTTGTGCCGGAACCGGATAGATGCCCCTGCCCATATCAAATACCCGGTACTCTGTGCCCGCGGTCAGCAAAAACTCACTGATAGAATCGATGGATGTCGCGCTCATGATGCCCCCTGTTCCTAAGGCGGCGTATTCTAGCAGTGTGTTGTACCATCATGCCAGACATCCGGGCATATCGTTATGGCATCAGCCAATGCTATACTCCGCGCCGTTGAAGAAAAGCATAGGTCAGACGTTTTGCCGTATCCATCCAGCGATCATCCGCTGTTGCCGCTGCTTAGTGAGCTGGAATCTGTTCTCAGGCAGCACCAGCTTTGGGAGCAGGCCACGCCCGCCGCCTGGCAGCTCGACAGTGACGTGCCTTTTGCCGCCGATACCCTGACGTTTCCGGCCTGGCTGCAGTTTATCTTTTTGCCACGTATGCGTGATCTGCTTCAAACCGGCACAGCCGTGCCCGCGATGCAGCTGGTTCCGGCCGCAGAGGTATTCCTGCCACGCCAGACGCCCCACGCGGCGGCGGATATCATCTCGGTGCTGTCAGACGTCGATAGCCTGGCAAAGCAGGACGGGGTATGACCATGACGCTGGAGATTGTTTATCAGGATGATGCGCTGGTGGCGATCAATAAACCGCCCGGCTTGCTGGTACATCGCAGTCCCATAGACCGGCATGAAACCGAGTTCGCAGTGCAGATGCTGCGCGACCAGATTGGCCGTTATGTGTACCCAGTGCACCGCCTCGACAGGCCGACCTCCGGTGTACTGGTGTTTGCCTATGACAGCCAGATGGCAGGTCTGATGGGACAGCAACTGATGCAAAAGCAATGTCAGAAACGTTATCTGGCGATTGTCAGGGGATGGGTTAAACATACGGGACTGATGGATTATGCGCTGCCATACCGCTTGGACAAATATGCGGATAAAGATCGCAGGCCACAGCAGGACTCGCAAACGGCCGTCACCGGGTATCAGGGGCTGCGCTGGTTTGATATACCGTTTAGCAGTGGGCGATATGCCTCTTCACGTTTCTCACTGGTGTCACTGTCGCCGTCGACCGGAAGAAAGCACCAGTTACGCCGTCATATGGCCCACTTTCGTCACCCTATCATTGGTGACACCACGCACGGTGATGGAAAGCAGAATAAATTTTTACGCGACAGGTTTAACTTTTCGAATCTGGCCTTAAGTTGTACCGGGATGGGGTTTTATCATCCTGTCACTGGCCGGTGGCTAAGTATTTCGTCTCCGGTCCACAGTGCAATGGCAACGTTGCTGGAGCAATGGCAACCCTATGAATGTGACGCAGGTAAACCCTGACGTTACCAATTTAACCAAGAATGAGAGGATGTGATGACAGCGTTAACAATTTTTGCAGGCTCTGTGTATGGCAACGCCCAGAATGTTGCAGAAGAAGTGGAAAAAGCACTGGGTGAACAGGGCGTGGAAGCCGAGGTGCTCAGTGAGCCAGATGTCTCAGACTTCACGGATGCAAAAGCCATTCTGGTGATCACATCCACCACCGGGCAGGGCGATGTTCCGCCAAACCTTGAATGGGTATTTGCCGATCTTAAATCACAGTTTCCAATGCTGACCGGAAAGCCTTTTGCAGTAGCGGCCCTGGGCGACAGCAGTTACGGTGATTCGTTCTGTGGTGCGGGGCGTCAGTTTCAGGAACTGCTGACCGAGCTGCAGGCAGAACCCGTGGCCGATATGCTGGAGGTGGATGCCATTGAAACTCTGGAGCCGGAAGAAGACGTGGTTAACTGGGTGAACAGTATTAAGGACAAGCTGGTTAGCTAATTAAAAAAGGCAGCCATCTGAAGTGACCCCATAAAGTTGGACTCATTTCTAAGCGGCGACCAAGGCCTGATTTCGATATTGTATCGGACTCAGGCCTTTTAGTTTCAGCTTATTCTGCGCTGCGTAGCAGCGCGTTAATACCCACCTTTGCGCGGGTTTTGGCGTCCACCTTCTTAACTATGATGGCGGCGTAGAGGCTGTAGTGGCCGTCCTTACCCGGCAGGTTACCGGGCACCACGACTGAGCCCGCAGGCACGCGGCCATAATGAATTTCACCGGTTTCGCGGTCGTAAATGCGGGTGCTCTGACCGATGTATACGCCCATTGAAATCACCGCACCTTCCTCGACAATCACGCCCTCAACAATTTCAGAACGGGCACCGATGAAGCAGTTGTCTTCAATAATAGTAGGGTTGGCCTGCAGAGGTTCAAGCACGCCACCAATCCCTACACCGCCTGACAGGTGCACGTTTTTACCAATCTGCGCACATGAACCGACGGTAGCCCAGGTATCAACCATGGTGCCTTCACCCACGTAGGCGCCAATGTTCACGTAAGACGGCATGATCACGGCGTTGTTGCCTACAAACGAACCGGTACGGACTGCCGCAGGCGGAACGATACGGGCACCATCACGGGCGAAGTCTTCCTGCGTGTAGTTGGCATACTTTAGTGGGACCTTATCGAAAAAGCGGCTCTCTGCGCCGTCCATCACGTCGTTATTGTGCAGACGGAAAAAGAGCAGTACCGCTTTTTTCAGCCACTGATGGACCACCCATTCACCCGCGATTTTTTCCGCCACCCGCGCCTGGCCACTGTTCAGAAGGGCAATAGCGTCGCTGACAGCCTGACGCACTTCTGCCGGTGCGGAGGACGGTGAAAGATCGTCGCGATTTTCAAACGCGTTTTCGATGATAGCTTTTAAGTCAGTCATGGTATGGAAATATCTTCAAGTTGATCGAGTTTAAATAAAATCTGTTTCTTCAGTGCGACCTGCTCATCCTGAGTCAAAGCGAGACCCGCGTCGTTAGAAACAATAAAAATATCTTCGGCGCGCTCCCCGATGGTGGAGATCTTTGCCAGCTTCAGGGTCACATTCATGTCGACAAAGGCATGGCCCACTTTGGCCAGGATCCCGGGGGCATCCAGTGCCTCAAGTTCGACCAGCGTGGCATCGTCACCGGCCGGAAAGAAGCGTACCTTGGTTGGCACATCCAGGGTGCGCATCTGGCGCGGCAATTTACGCTTATTATCGTGGGCACGTCCCGGCTTTTCCAGTTGCTCGTAAATGGCTTTTTCTAACGAGCGGATGCGGGATTCGGATGACAGCCGGGCGCCATCGTTCTCTAAAACAAGCAGGCTGTCAAATACATATCCGTCTTTCGTCACCGTGATATGGGCGTCATGAATAGAGCAGTTGCGGCTGTCCAGCACCGATGCCACCTGGGCAAACAGGGCTTTACGGTCTTTTCCGTAAATCAGAATTTCGGTGCCGCCTTTCGCACTGTGGTCATTCGCTTTTACCAGCAAGCGGGTATCGTCGGGTGACATCCAGCTGTGTTGTGCGTTGAGGATTTCCTCGCTGTGCCAGGCAATTTGTGTCGGTTTGAAGCGCACAAAATAGTCATCATCCAGACGCTGCCAGAGTGTGTCGAGTGCGTCATTGGCCAGGCCACGCTCTGTCAGCAGCGCCAGTGCCTGCTGCTTGTGTTCTGTGACCCGCTCGCTAAGCGTAGACTGGCATTGCAGGCCATTGTCGAGGGCTTTCTGCGTCATCAGATAGAGTTCACGTAAGAGCGACGCTTTCCAGTCATTCCAGAGGTTGTCATTGGTCGCGCGGATATCTGCCAGAGTCAGTACGTAAAGCAGATTTAAATGGGTGTGACTACGCACGCTACCGGCGAAATCATTGATTACGTCAGGATCATAAATGTCACGGCGCTGCGCTACCACCGACATCAGCAGATGATTCTCTACCAGCCAGCTGATCATCTCCGCATCGCCTTTGTCGACGTCATGCAGCGCACAGAAATGATGAACATCCTGCGCACCCAACACCGAGTGATCGCCATTACGCCCTTTGGCGATATCGTGAAATATGGCCGCAATATACAGCACTTCAGGCTTATCTAAGTTGCGACAGATACGGGTACAGCGAGGAAAGGCGGTATTGCTGCCGTTGAAATACTGATTCACGTTTTTCACCAGCCGATGTGTGTGTTCATCCACGGTGTACGCATGAAAGAGGTCAAACTGCATCATGCCAACAATCGCATCCCACTCCGGCAGATAGGCCTGCAGAATGCCGTACTGGTGCATGATGTCCCAGCCAAAATCAAAAAAAGCCGGGTTTCTGAACAGTGACATGATGCGCGTCCGGCATGCCGGACGCGACACAAAATAGTCACTTTCAAAACGCCGGTGTGCATTGCGAAGCTGACGGATACAACTGGTGTCTAACCCTTTGACCTGGGGCGTGTCCGTCACAGTCTGCAGAAAGTCGAGAATCGCCTCCGGTTGCGGAAACACGTCGTCGTGACGCGGGCAAATCAGGCCGTCATGCAGCTCAAAGTCGTCGTTGATAATATCCACATGGGCAACCGACTGATTCAGCAATTCGTACTGAAAGCGCTGTAACAGCATGCGGTTAAGCTCGGAAACCCGGCGCACTGTGCGAAAGAAGTCGCGCATCATTTTTTCTACGGACGCTTTGCCTTCATTGCCGTAGCCCATTTTTTGTGCGACATCGGGCTGGTAGTCAAACAGCAGGCGGTTTTCACTGCGCCCAGCCACCAGATGAAGCGCGCAGCGCATTTTCCAGAGGTGCATGCGACAGGTGATCAGTTCACTGTGTTCCTGTTCGGTAAAGTATCCGTGACCGACCAGGTTCCAGCCGTCGTACTCTTTAAAATGTTTTTTGGCAACCCAGCCGATAGTCTGGATATCACGCAGACACCCCGGATTTTCTTTGATGTTGGGCTCAAGGTTATAGGCAGTGCCATGAAACTTGGCATGACGGGTCTGCTGTTCGTCGTACTTGGCCTGAAAAAAGGCTTTACTGCTCCAGGTCTGGCGCCCGTTGACCTCATCCCATAACTGCTCAAACACGGCGTCGCTGCCTGACAACAGGCGACTTTCAACCAGGTTGGTGGCAATGGTGATGTCGTCTTTGGCAAGCTTCACGGTTTCTTTGATGGTACGTACAGACTGACCGATATCCAGCTTGATGTCCCATAACAGCGTAATAAACCGGCTAATGCTGTCCTGTACCTGGGGGCTTGCCGAGCGCTTGCTGACGATGAGCAAATCGATATCAGAATGTGGCTGCAGGTGACCGCGGCCATAGCCTCCGACGGCACATAATGCCAAATCGCTGACCTGATCCAGACCGAACAATTCCCACAGGCGACACAGCAGCGCATCAATGAACAAGGCTCTGCCGGTGACCAGCTGATTAACCGGGGTCGCTTCGAATGACGCGTTTAGCCAGTCATAGCTGTTTTCCACACAGGCCTTGATGGGCGCAATGTCATCGGTTGAGGTCAGGGTGTCGACCTGATCGAGAAGGCTTTGCAGTGTCAAAATGGCGGTCACCTGTTTCTGAACGACAATAGGCGATGCACAATAGCATGAAATCCGGGAGAAGCGTATCCTTTAACGCCGCATAAAATAAAGGAAAATGTGAATAAATAGTTAATAGGTGAGGGGGCTTGGTGGTGTGATGCAGCCTGATGCACCATGCTCAGGCTGCAACGTTTGTTAGCTGTGGCTAATAACGCGTGGCAGGGTCTCTTCCTCACGCAGGGTAAGCACTTCCACACCGGTTTCGGTAACCAGCAGCGTATGCTCCCATTGTGCACTCAGGCTTCTGTCTTTAGTGACAACGGTCCACTGGTCAGGCAGGATTTTTGAATACCGCTTGCCGGCGTTGACCATGGGTTCGATGGTGAAACACATGCCGGGGACCAGCTCCTCACCTGTACCCGGACGGCCATAATGCACCACCTGAGGATCTTCATGGAAGCTGGCGCCAATACCATGGCCGCAATATTCACGAACGACTGAATAGTTATGCGCCTCAGCATGGGTCTGACAAATATGACCAATGTCGCCCAGACGGGTACCAGGCTTGACCGCTTCAATGGCTTTATACAGACATTCCTGGGTAACCCGAATCAGGCGCTCGGCCAGGATGGAGGGCTTACCAACCACGAACATTTTCGAGGTATCACCATGGTAACCGTCTTTAATCACGGTCACGTCAATATTGATGATATCACCGTCCTTGAGCTTTTTATCCGAAGGAATGCCGTGACAAATGCAGTGATTAACTGACGTGCAGATAGACTTCGGAAACGGCGGGTTGCCATAGTTAAGCGGCGCCGGAATGGCGTTTTGTTCGTTGACGATATAATCGTGACAAATCGTATTTAATTCGTCAGTGGTCACCCCTTTTTTCACATAGGGTGTGATCATCGTCAGCACCTCAGCAGCCAGACGGCCGGCTACGCGCATTTTTTCAATTTCTTCAGGTGTTTTGATAATCGCTGTCACCAGAACCTCATTCAGTCTTCTTCAGCTTTACTGCTGTCCCGTCGGATGGGGCAGCGCTACATAGAGTCAATGGAGCAATATGGTAGCGGTTCGTGCCCGCGGTGTATAGTCACCCGCCTGTTTTCTGACCTTTTTACCGCCTTCGCTCACGCGGTTAATTACTGCTTAAAACTTGTCTTTGTGCGGCTGTCATGATATAAAGCGCGCGCCTTTTTCGCCTGATTGTCCGGACACCGTTCGCCAGTCATCGGAAAAGCATAACTTTATACTTAAACAACACACATACACCAACAACCAGTATCGGGGTGTCCGGAATAGCCGGATCGATGCTCGGGGTGTATGGAGGCCTAACCCCAAGAGGAATTAATCATGGCAAATGTTTCAATGCGCGACATGCTGAAAGCCGGCGTGCACTTTGGTCACCAAACCCGTTACTGGAACCCTAAGATGAAGCCTTACATCTTCGGTGCGCGTAACAAGGTTCATATCATCAACCTAGAAAAAACCGTTCCCCTTTTCAACGACGCACTGAACTACCTGTCTGGCGTTGCTGCTAAGAAAGGTAAAATCCTGTTTGTTGGTACTAAACGTGCTGCTGGTGAAGCGGTTAAAGAAGCTGCGCTGAAATGTGACCAGTTCTACGTAAACAAGCGTTGGTTGGGCGGTATGCTGACTAACTGGAAAACAGTTCGTCAGTCAATCAAGCGTCTGAAAGATCTGGAACAGCAAAGCCAGGACGGTACTTTCGACAAGCTGACCAAAAAAGAAGCGCTGATGCTTCAGCGTGAAATGGACAAGCTGGAAAGCAGCCTGGGTGGTATCAAAGACATGGGCGGTCTGCCTGATGCAATCTTTGTTATCGACGCTGACCACGAGCACATCGCTGTTACTGAAGCACGTAACCTGGGTATCCCTGTAGTGGGCGTAGTTGATACTAACTCTAACCCAGATGGCGTTGACTACATCATTCCTGGTAATGACGACGCGATCCGTGCGATTCAGCTTTACCTTGCTGCGGCAGCAGATGCAATCAACCAGGGTCGTGAAAACAACCTGGAAGTGCAGGCTGAGCAGGACGACTTCGTAGAAGCCGCAGAGTAATTCTGCCGCACGCTGCCACTGGTAACAGAGGCAGACAGACGACGCGATTAAGGGGGCACATACTGCCCCTTTTACCTATTTACTAATTTATTGCTGAGGAATTGAAAAATGGCAGTGACTGCAGCACTTGTAAAAGAACTGCGCGAGCGTACTGGCGCTGGCATGCTGGATTGTAAGAAAGCGCTGGTTGAAACCGATGGTGACATCGAGCTGGCGATTGAGAACATGCGTAAATCAGGTCAGGCGAAAGCCGCCAAGAAAGCAGGCCGTATTGCTGCTGAAGGTGTGATCCTGACTAAAGTTGACGGTAACCGTGCAACCATGATGGAACTGAACTGTGAAACTGACTTCGTTGCGCGCGATGACAGCTTCCTGAAGTTCGGTAACCAGGTACTGGAAGCCGCAGCAAACAACAACATCAACGACGTTGACACACTGAACGACACCGCTATCGAAGGTGGTAAAGTGTCTGAAGTACGTGAAGCACTGGTTGCGAAAATTGGTGAAAACATTGCACCTCGTCGCGTGATCAACGTTGAAGGCGACAACCTGGGTGCTTATGTGCACGGTGGTCGTATCGGAGTTATCGCTATCCTGACCGGTGGTGATGAAGAACTGGCGAAAGACGTAGCTATGCACGTTGCCGCGTCGAACCCACAGTTCGTTAAGCCTGAGAACGTACCTGCTGAAGTTGTTCAGAAAGAAAAAGAAATCCAGATCGAAATTGCGATGCAGTCTGGCAAGCCAGCTGAAATCGCAGAGAAGATGGTTGAAGGCCGCATGAAGAAATTCACTGGCGAAGTCAGCCTGACTGGGCAGCCTTTCGTTAAGGATCCTTCAATGAGCGTAGGCGAACTGCTGAAGAGCAAAGGCGCTGACGTGATCAACTTCGTTCGTTTCGAAGTGGGTGAAGGTATCGAGAAGAAGACTGAAGACTTCGCGGCAGAAGTTGCAGCACAGATGGAAGCGGCCAAGAAATAATTGGGCGTTTGACTTTTGCAACGTGCGATAGTCAGATACACTACGGGCACCTCTTCGGAGGTGCTTTTTTATAAGTAAACGCAGTAAATTTATCATTCTTGTTACACAATAAGATTGAGCGAATCGGTTTGTCACAGTACTTTTATTCACAGCGATAAAAGAACTGCGACAAGCCGAGTCACGAGGACAATTCTAACAATGAGTATCACACCTAAATCTGCATACCGACGCATTCTGTTAAAGCTCAGTGGTGAAGCCCTGATGGGCAGCGAAGGCTTTGGTATTGATCCTAAGGTACTGGATCGCATGGCCCAGGAAATCAAAGAACTGGTGGAGTTGGGTGTTCAGGTTGGCCTGGTGATTGGCGGCGGTAACCTGTTTCGCGGCGAGGGCCTCGCTAAAGCCGGAATGAACCGGGTGGTGGGCGACCACATGGGCATGCTGGCAACTGTCATGAACGGACTGGCTATGCGTGATGCGCTGCACCGCGCCTTTGTCAACGCCCGTCTGATGTCGGCGATTCCGCTTAACGGCGTTTGCGATGCCTACAACTGGGCAGAAGCTATCAGTCTTCTGAAGTCAGGGCGGGTGGTGATTTTCTCTGCCGGCACTGGTAATCCATTCTTCACGACGGACTCTGCTGCCTGCCTGCGCGGCATCGAAATTGAAGCCGATGCAGTTCTGAAAGCCACCAAGGTAGACGGGGTTTACAGTGATGATCCGGTTAAAAACCCGGAGGCAACGCTGTATGATCAGCTGACCTACCAGGAAGTGCTGGAAAAAGAACTTAAAGTCATGGACCTGTCAGCCTTCACGCTGGCCCGCGACCATGGTTTGCCTATCCGGGTGTTTAATATGAACAAGCCCGGGTGTCTGAAGCGTGTGGTAATGGGCGAAAAAGAAGGCACCATTATCGACAGCGCTGAAAAGATAAACAGTTAATTACGCAGATAGGAAAATATTGTGATTGATGAAATAGAAAAAGATGCGCGTGAGCGCATGGATAAAAGCATCAGTGCACTGAAAAGCCAGATGAGCAAAATTCGCACCGGGCGTGCGCACCCAAGCCTGCTGGATGGCATTATGGTGCCTTATTACGGTGTTGATACGCCGCTCAAGCAGGTTGCCAACGTTGTAGCAGAAGACAGCCGTACACTGGCACTGACTGTGTTTGATAAAAGTGCCATTCAGGCTGTTGAAAAAGCCATCATGCAGTCGGACCTTGGTCTGAACCCAATGAGCGCCGGTGGTGCCATTCGTATTCCGCTGCCGCCGCTGACAGAAGAGCGTCGAAAAGACCTGATTCGCGTCGTGCGCAATGAAGCTGAGCAGGGACGTGTTGCGATTCGTAATATCCGTCGTGATGCCAACAGCGACATCAAAGAGCTGCTCAAAGAAAAAGAAATCAGTGAAGATGAAAGCCGCGCAGGCGAAGAAAATATTCAGTCTCTGACCAACGACTTCATCAAAAAAGTCGATGCGATGCTGGCGGATAAAGAAAAAGAACTGATGGAAGTATAAGTGGCATCATGATTGGTAAGCGGTCAAAAGCCGCCGTCAGGGAGCCTCAACAGGGCGAGACGGCTGGTCCACAGCATGTTGCCATCATTATGGATGGCAACGGCCGGTGGGCCCAGCAAAAAGGGAAGGTTCGTACCTTCGGTCACCGTGCCGGTGTCGAGTCGGTGCGTTCCGTGGTGCGTTTTGCCCGCAAAACCGGGATTAAGTCACTGACGCTGTTTGCCTTTTCCAGTGAAAACTGGAAAAGGCCTGAAGAAGAAGTCAGTGTGCTGATGAGCCTGTTTAATCTGGTGCTGAACAATGAAGTCAGACGCCTGAATAAAAACGGGGTACGCCTGAAAGTGATTGGTGACGTATCCGCGTTTGACGATGAACTGGTTAAAAAAATACGTAGTGCTGAGGCGCTGACCAGTGAAAATCAGGATCTGGTGCTCAATATTGCCGCCAATTATGGTGGACGCTGGGACATCGTAAATGCCGCCCGTCAGCTTGCAGAGAAAGCGCGTGACGGCCAGGTTGACCCCGGCGAGATTGATGAAGCAATGTTTGACCATTACGTGTCGACAAGCGGCCTTCCGGAGCTGGATTTGTTAATCAGAACCGGCGGGGAACATCGGATCAGCAATTTCCTGCTGTGGCAGTGTGCCTATGCTGAACTGTATTTCACCGATGTCCTGTGGCCCGATTTCAACGAAGATGTATTTCAACAGGCGGTGGACGAGTTCAGTGTTCGTCAGCGCCGTTTCGGATTGACCGGCGAACAGATAGTCGCCGCAGGGCAATGAGCCGTGCTTTCGGGTAACAGGCCAGGCCACATCACAAACGCCGAGAGCGACATATGCTAAAACAACGAATTATAACAGCATTAATCCTTGCGCCCCTGGCGTTAACCGCCATCCTCTTTCTTCCCGTTTTCTGGTTTCAGCTTGCCATTGCCGGTGTTATCGCCATTGGCGCCTACGAATGGGCGAACCTGTCCGGCCTGTGTACACGGCCACAGAAAATCATCACGACGCTGGTCGCCTTTGCAATCTGTGTGGGGTTGTCGCTGGCGGTTACTGAACAACAAATCTGGTATCAGGGACAACTGGCCTCACTGTACTGGTGGATCCTTGCCAGTGCTATGGTCTGGTGGGTTATCTCGCTGGCAATGATCATCGCTTATCCGCGTTATACCAAGTTCTGGCGGGACAGCCGTGCTGTGCGCAGTGTGTTCGGGCTGTTAACCCTGATCCCTACGTGGGTGGCGATTGTCGCACTGCGTACCAGTCTGGACGATGTCGATCCCTCCTACGGTCCGTCTCTGATTTTTTATGTGCTGGGCATTGTCTGGGCTGCTGATATTGGTGCGTTTTTCGTTGGTGTGAAGTTTGGTCGTCATAAGCTGCGTCCGAATGTGTCGCCGGGTAAGACCACAGAAGGCCTGCTCGGTGGTGTCACGGCCTCGCTGGCAATTATTGCGTTTGCCGCTATGCACTACCATGTCGATGCCTCGCGTATCTGGTTACATCTTGCCGTCGGTATTCTCACGGTGGCGGTATCCGCGCTCGGGGATCTTAACGAAAGTATGCTGAAACGCTGCGCCGGTATTAAGGACAGCGGGAAAATCCTGCCCGGGCACGGTGGCGTGCTGGACAGAATTGACAGCCTGACCGCGGCGTTTCCGGTCTTCGCATTCTGCTATGTGACCTGGATGGCGTAATGCAGACAGTCACGGTTCTAGGCGCAACCGGCTCTATTGGTTGCAGCACACTTGATGTGATAGCCCGCCATCCGGAGCGTTACCGGGTGTTTGCCATCACTGGTCACCGTCAGGTTGAACAGTTAATGAAGCAGGCCAAAGCCTGTTCTCCCCGCTATGTTGTGCTGGCAGATGCGTCTTACTATGAACAGGCGGTCAAACTGGCAGCCCGGATGGATGTCAGTGCCGACATACTATGTGGTCAAAATGCGCTTGAAGAAGTAGCCAGTGCCGCTGAGGTAGATACCGTGATGGCCGCTATTGTTGGCGCTGCCGGACTGCTGCCGACGCTGGCAGCGGTGAAAGCCGGTAAACGTGTGCTGTTGGCGAACAAAGAAGCGCTGGTGATGTCCGGGGCATTGTTTATCGATGCTGCGAATCAGTCGGGTGCGACCCTGCTGCCTATCGACAGTGAACATAACGCTATTTTTCAGTGCCTGCCGGCAACGTTCGAATACGGCCAGCTTGCCGCGTCAGGGATTTCCCGGATCCTGCTGACGGGCTCCGGAGGCCCGTTCAGAACCCGTCCGCTCGATACCTTTGAGGCGATTTCGGTAGAGGAAGCCTGCACTCACCCTAACTGGTCAATGGGCCGTAAAATCACGGTTGATTCGGCCACAATGATGAATAAGGGGCTGGAGTTTATTGAAGCCTGCTGGCTGTTCGGTGCATCGCCGGATGACATCACCGTAGTACTGCACCCCCAAAGTACGGTGCATTCGATGGTGCAGTACGTTGACGGGTCAGTGATCGCGCAGATGGGCGCGCCTGATATGCGTACGCCAATCGCTTACGGCCTGGCCTATCCCGAGCGCATTGACGCCGGTGTCGCGGCGCTCGATTTTTCCGACATTGCGTCACTGGATTTCTCGGTACCCTGCCAGGCCCGCTATCCCAATCTGACACTGGCGATAGAGGCCTGTCGCAGTGGTCAGGCAGCTACGACAAGACTGAATGCGGCCAACGAGGTCGCGGTACAGGCCTTCCTGGATGGCAAAATCGGATTTTGCGACATCGCCCGCGTAAACGAAGAAACCTTAAATCTGTTGGAACCTCTTGAGGTTTCTTCACTCCAACAGATTCTTGAGCAGGACAGCACGGCCCGTGAAGTGGCTGGACAGATTATCAGAGGGTTGATGTAGTGCTGAGTTTTATATGGAGCCTGGGCGCATTTATTGTTGCATTGGGCATTCTGGTTGCCGTGCACGAATGGGGACATTTTTATGTCGCCCGCCGCTGTGGGGTTTTTGTCGAGCGGTTTTCGATTGGTTTTGGTAAGCCGTTATGGCGCAAGCGCAGCCAGTCAGGAACAGAATATGTAATTGCCGCTATCCCGCTGGGCGGCTATGTCCGTATGCTGGACGAGCGCGTTGATGATGTGCCGCCTGAACAGGCGCATCAGGCGTTTAATAATAAGCCGGTATTGCAGCGTATGGCGATTATCGCCGCAGGCCCGGGCATTAATTTTGTGTTCGCGGTATTTGCGCTGTTTGTGATGTATCTGGTGGGGCTGGAAACGGTAAAGCCGGTCATCAAGCAGGTTGAGCCTGACAGCATTGCCGCACGGGCTGCACTGAAAGACGGGGATGAAATTCTCGCTATTGGTGAGCGCGACACCCCTGATTGGGAAGCGGTGAACTTTGAGCTGGTTTCCTATGTCGGTGGAGAGCAGGCGCCCTTAACGGTGAAAGGCGAAAACGGCGTTACCCGTCAGATAACCTTAAACATTCGTGAGTGGAACTTTGACCCGGATAAACAGTCTCCTTTACGGAGTCTGGGTATTACGCCTTTCCGGCCTGACCCAACCCTGACGCTGTCGCTGGTTGGTAAAGACTCACCCGCGGCTGAAGCAGGGCTGAAAGCAGGCGATACGCTGACAGCGCTAAACGGTGAAAGGATAGCCGACTGGGCGTCGCTGGTGGAAATGATCAGTGATAAGCCGGGCGAAACTGCGACACTAACTGTGCAAAGGGATGGACAGACCCTTACCGTTAATGCCACCATTGCGCGTCAGGAAACGCCAGAGGGGCAGAAAGGGTATTTGGGAGTAAGTCCTGCATTCGAAGCCTGGCCTCCGGGATACTTGTTTACCCATCAGTATGGTCTGTTGGAATCCGTGTCCAGAGCGTTGGATAAAACATGGCGTCTGATGACGCTGAGTATTGAGATGATTGGCAAGCTGCTCACCGGCGATGTGTCGGTAAAAAACCTGAGCGGGCCTATCTCTATTGCACAGGGAGCAGGCGTCAGTGCGGGCTACGGACTGGCGTATTTCCTCAGTTTTCTGGCACTGATCAGTGTCAACCTGGGTATCATCAATTTGCTTCCGCTGCCTATGCTGGATGGCGGACACCTGATGTATTTCACGATTGAATGGATCACCGGCAAACCGGTTCCTGAGGTCGTCCAGGAATGGGGTTTCAGAATAGGAGGGGCTCTCCTGTTCATGATCATGGGTATCGCCATCATTAATGATATTGCCCGGATCAGCTAAGTGAAGAATAACCAGAGCAAGCAAAAATTACGCGGCCAGGAAAAGAAGAATAGATGAAGTTAAAACAATTAGTAGCAGCCGGAATCATGTTGTCCAGTGCTGGCTTGGTCAATGCTGCAGATTCAGACAGCGAATTTGTTGTTGAAGATATCAGAGTAGAAGGATTACAGCGGGTAGCACTTGGTGCAGCGCTGACCTATTTGCCAGTGCAGGTGGGGGACCGTCTGAATGAGTTTCGCATTGCGCAACTTATCCGCTCACTATACTCGTCTACCCACTTTGAAAATATTGAAGTACTGCGCGATGGTAATACTCTGGTCGTCAAGGTGAATGAGCGGCCGACCATCAGCAACATCATCTTTGATGGTAATGACGACATTAAAGATGAGCAGCTTAATGAAAGCCTTGAAGACAATGGTATCCGTGTTGGTGATCCACTCGATAAAACCGTACTGACCTCGATCGAAAACGGCCTCAAGGACTTTTTCTACAGCATTGGTAAATACAACGCCGAAGTGACCGCGATTATTACGCCGCTGCCACGTAATCGGGTCGACCTTAAGCTGCTGTTTGAAGAGGGTGATGCCGCTAAGATTGAGCAAATTAACATTGTTGGTAATGAGATCTTTTCTGACGACGAGCTGATGGAAGATCTCGAACTGCAGTATGACACCCCCTGGTGGGACTTCATGTCAGAAACCCGCTATCAGCAGCAAACCCTGCAGGGGGACATGGAAACCATCCGTAACTATTACCTCAACAGAGGTTACCTGCGTTTCAATATCGATTCGACACAGGTCTCTATGACCCCGCAAAAGAGCGGGATTTACATTGCCATGAATGTGTCTGAAGGTGAGCAGTACACCATCTCAGAAGTTGAACTGGTTGGAGATGTGCTGGGTCACGAGGAGTATATTGAGCGTGTCCTGCCGCTGACACCGGGTGAGCTGTATAACCAGGCTGAGGTTACCTACACGGAAGAGTTTATCAGCAAGTACCTGGGACGTTTTGGTTACGCCTATCCTACAGTAACCACTGTACCGGATATTAACGACGAAGAGAAAACCGTGAAGCTGACGCTGTCGGTTGACCCGGGCAAGCGGATTTATGTGCGCCGGATTAACTTTAATGGCAACACCATCACGGCAGATAGTGTGCTGCGTCAGAACGTCAATCAGATGGAAGGCGCGTGGCTGTCGAACACGTTGCTGGAATCGTCAAAAGCACAGTTGTCACGTCTCACTTACCTGGACGAAGTGGAGTTTGAAACGACGCGGATCCCGGGTGAAGAAGACAAAGTTGATATTGACTTCAATATGAAAGAGCAGCCTTCCGGCTCGTTCAACGCCGGTATCGGTTATGGTGACCGTACGCGCCTTAGTCTGCAGGCCGGTATTCAGCAGGACAACTTCCTGGGCACCGGTAAGCGGGTGGGCATTAACCTGAGCACCGTTTCTTATCAGCAATCGGCACAGATTACCTATAACGACCCGTACTTCACCATTGATGGTATCAGCCTGGGTGGCTCAATCAGCTACAGTGAGTTTGATGGCTCTGACTTTAACGTTATCCAGTACAATTCAAAACAGTGGTCAATTGGTGCCAATATCGGTTATCCGATTAATGAATTTAACCGGATAAACTTTGGTTTGCGTTATAACGATGTGGAGCTGTTTAACCGTGGATTCTACGAGCAGACTGAACGTTTCTACAGTCAGTTTTTGAGCTCAGATGATCCGGATGCGGCAGTGAAATACACCAGTTACGAAGCCAGCGTAGCGTGGAGCCGCAGCACTCTGAACCGCGGTATGTTCCCGACGGCAGGGTCGACGCAGCGCGCTTCGCTGAGTGTCACCACGCCGAACTCAGACGTAAACTTCTTTAAAGCCATTTTTGACGGTCGCTGGTATTTCCCACTGACCCGCAATCAGCGCTGGTCAGTGCTGACCCGACTGCGTGTCGGCTACGGTAATGGTTACGGGGAGATTAACGGTAATGAACAAATTCTGCCGTTTACCGAGAACTTTACCGCCGGTGGTGCAGACACCCTGCGTGGATTCCAGAACAATACGGTAGGTCCGCGCGGTGTTATCCTGTCAAACAGTGACGTTGTGACCGGTCCGGACGGCGAGCGTTATCCGGCCGATCCGTCACGCGACAGTCTGTCTATCGTCCGTCGAAGCCTGGGCGGTAACGCCATGGCACTCGGTGGCGTGGAGCTGATTGTGCCTACACCGTTCGTTGACGAAGATATGGATAATTCGGTTCGTACCAGCTTATTTGTTGACGTAGGTAACGTCTGGGATACAGAATTTGACTACGAGTATTACAGTCAGTTTAATCAGCCATCCACCCGTTTCGGCAAGTTGTTGGACTATTCTGACTGGAAGCAGTATCGTAGTTCCGCGGGTATTTCTGTACAATGGATTTCACCTATGGGTCCGATGGTATTCAGCTTCTCGAAAGCCATTCAGGAACGTGACGGTGATGATGCAAGATTCTTCACGTTCAATATCGGACAAACTTTTTAATTTTACCCAAAGGCTAACGCCTACATAACAAGACGTATAAAGGAGTTCCTTTTGAAAAACTTGGCAAAACAACTTTTCGCAACCGCGATGTTAGGCAGTGCGCTTATCAGCACATCGGCGATGGCAGCACAGAAAATCGGTGTTGTTGACGTACAGGGTGTATTCCAGTCCATGCCTCAGGCTGCTGAAATTTCCAATAGCATTCAGGAGGAGTTCAAGACTCAGATTGAGGAAGTGAACCAACTGCAGCGTGATGGACAGTTTTATGCCGAGCGTCTTCAGCGTGATGCGGCGACCATGAGCGAGCAGGAAAAACAGGACCTGCAGAACAAGATCATGGAAGTGCGTGAAAAGCTGACCGAAAAAGGCCAGCCACTGCAGCAAAATATCCAGCGTCGCAGCAACGAAGAGCGTAATAAACTGCTGGGTCTGATCAAACAGGCGATTGATGCAGTTGCAGCCCGTGAAGGCTATGACATGGTGCTGAACCAGAATGCTGTGGCGTTCTCAAAAGAAACCTATGACCTGTCAGAAGAAGTACTGGAACAGGTAAACAAACTAAACTAACAGGTGCAATAGCATCTGAAGGGCAAGGAATACCAGCCCGATGAACAAACCAGATCAGCATCGTCAGGTGTTGGTCTGATTTGTTTTTTACGTTTAAAAGCGTATGGTTGCCGGCCGTTTTACTATAAACAGGTGTACTGTGTCCGCTGACATCGTAAAGCGCACAGAATACGGCAAAGGAGAACTTTTTTGGCCAACTCACTTAATTCCATCGATATTCAGGAAATTCTTGATCTGCTACCTCACCGGTATCCGTTTTTGCTGGTTGACCGGGTAACAGACTATGAGCTCGGCAAATCAATCAAAGCGTATAAAAACATTACGATTAACGAGCCCTGCTTTACCGGCCATTTTCCGGGGCGTCCTATTTTTCCCGGTGTACTGATTCTTGAAGCAATGGCGCAGGCCGCTGGCGTCCTGGGTTTTAAAACCATGGGTAAGTCAGACAAGCTTTATCTCTATGCCGGTATCGATAACGCCAGATTCAAGCGTCCGGTTGTGCCTGGCGATAAGCTGGAATTTGATATCGAACTGGTGAAAGAGCGCAGAGGGATTTGGAAATTTAAAGGCACAGCCTCAGTTGACGGCGAAGACGCCTGCTGTGCAGAGTTCATGTGTGCAATTAGAGAGATAGTCTAACGTGATTCATCCTACTGCCGTTATTTCAGACAAGGCCACGATTGGCGAGAATGTCGAAATTGGTCCGTTTTGTGTTGTCGATGACGATGTCGTGATTGGTGATAACTGCCGGCTGACATCCCATGTCGTTATCCGGGGACCAAGCAGAATTGGCAGGAATAATACGTTTTATCAGTTCTGCTCCATCGGTGAGGATTGCCAGGACAAAAAATACGCCGGCGAACGCACTGAACTTATCGTTGGCGATGACAACGTCTTTCGCGAAGGCGTGACAGTGCATCGTGGTACCGTGCAGGACAACAGTGTGACCATTATCGGGTCGCGTAATCTGCTGATGGTAAATTCTCATGTCGCCCATGACTGTGTGCTGGGTGATGACATCATTCTGGCTAATAATGTGGCCGTTGCGGGACACGTCCATATCGATAACTTTGCGATTGTCGGTGGTGCGGTAGGTATCCATCAGTTCTGTAAAATAGGCGCGCATGCATTCTTAGGTGCAGGCGGCATTATTCTTCGCGATGTGCCTCCGTTTGTGATGGTAAGCGGTCACAAAAATATCCCACAGGGTATCAATTCTGAAGGACTGCGCCGCCGTGGTTTCAGCAAAGAGACCATTATGGCGATAAAACGCGCCTACAAAGTGGTGTACCGTGAAGGAAATACGGTTGAAGAAGCCATTGCGAAACTGCGTGAAAGTGCGTCAGACGCAGAAGAAATTCAACTGCTGATTACCTTCCTGGAACAGGCTGAACGCGGCATTATCCGTTAACGATGAGCACACCACGCCCGCTGCGCATTGGGATCGTTGCCGGAGAACCGTCAGGCGATGTGCTTGCCGCCGGCATGATCAAAGAAATCAAAAAACTGCATCCTGATGCGATCATCGAGGGCATCGCGGGGCCGCATATGCAGGCCGCGGGATGCCGTACTCTGTTCGACATGGAAACGCTGTCTGTCATGGGCCTGGTTGAAGTGTTGTCGCACCTGCCTGCCATTTTGAAAGTGAAAAAGCAGTTGCTTGCCCATTTCGAACGCCATCCGCCGGACGTGTTTGTCGGCGTGGATGCGCCTGACTTTAATCTGCGTGTCGAGACTGCGCTAAAGAAGCAGGGCATACCCACAGTCCACTATGTATCACCTACCATCTGGGCCTGGCGCGAAAAGCGCATCCACAAGATTGCCAAAGCGGCAGACAGGGTTCTCGGACTCTTCCCGTTTGAGCAGGCGGTGTACGACAAATATGATGTCCCGTATACGTTTGTCGGTCACACGCTGGCCGATACCATTGCGCTGGAACCAGACCAGCAGGCTGCCCGTGCCGAACTTGGTTTACCTGAGGATGTGCCGGTGCTTGCTGTACTGCCTGGATCCCGCCGTGGCGAGGTGAATAATCTTCTGCCGGTGTTCGCAGCGACCATGGCTAACGTACACCAGCGCAAGCCTGCTTGCGAATTTGTGATCCCAGCGGCGAATACTGCGCGCTATGAACAAATCATGGCACTTCTTAAAGACGCATCGCTGCCTGCCGGGATGAAGGTCCATGTGGTTAACAGTGGAGCGCGCGATGTGATGATTGCCAGTGACGTTATTTTACTGGCATCGGGTACGGCAACGCTTGAGGCAATGCTGTGTAAACGGCCGATGGTGGCGGCCTATAAGTTGTCACCCCTGACCTACCGGATCATGCAGCGACTTTATAAGGCGCCGTTTTTCACGTTGCCCAACTTACTGGCTGACGACGCGCTGATCCCGGAACTGCTGCAGGATGACGTTAATCCTGACACGCTGGCAAATACACTGTTACCACTGTTTGATGCGGACAATCACGCATTAATCCGTCGCTTTACCGCATTACATAAGACATTACGATGCCATGCCGACAAAACCGCAGCACAGGCCGTACTGGGAGAAATACGTGACTGATCTGATTGCTGGCGTCGATGAAGTCGGGCGCGGCCCGCTGGTGGGTGACGTGGTGACCGCCGCGGTCATCCTCGACCCGTCAAAACCCATCGAAGGCCTGACTGATTCTAAAAAGCTGAGTGAGAAAAAGCGTGTCGCGCTGGCCCGGAAAATTCGCGAAAATGCCGTGTGCTGGGCGATAGGCCGCGCGACACCAGCAGAAATCGATTCGCTCAACATTCTGCATGCCACCATGCTGGCAATGACACGTGCGGTTGATAATCTGATGGTGACGCCCAGTTTTGTCAGGGTAGACGGAAACCGCGTACCCGTCTGGCAGTACCGTGCTGAGGCCGTTGTCAAAGGCGATGCGCTACACGCCGAAATTTCGGCGGCGTCGATACTTGCCAAAGTCGAACGCGACAACGATATGCTTGAACTGGACAGGCAATACCCACACTATGGCTTTGCTGCACATAAAGGGTATCCGACAAAAGCCCATTTTGCAGCCCTGGCTGAACATGGTGTTCTGCCATGCTATCGTAAGTCTTTTAAACCTGTACAGGCGCTGATTGCAGCACAACAAGAGTAAATAACCTGCATGTCTTCATTCATACACCTACGCGTACACAGTGACTTTTCAATGATGGACGGCCTGAATAAGGTCAAGCCTATCCTTGCGAATGTGGCACAGCGGGGAATGCCGGCGGTAGCCATTACCGATCAGATGAACCTGTGTGGCCTGGTTAAGTTCTACTCTGAAGCGCACAACCTCGGGATTAAACCCATCATAGGCTGTGACTTCTGGGTCACTAACGAGGCATTCGGCGATGATCCGTTCAGGCTGACGCTGCTGGCAATGAACAATGAAGGCTATAAGAACATCACCGTTCTGATATCAAAAGCCTATCTGCGCGGCAACATTAACCACAAAGCGGTGATTGATCAGGCGTGGCTGGCTGAACACAGTGAAGGGGTGATTGTGTTGTCCGGTGCGCAGGCCGGCGATATCGGTGTTGGCCTGATGAAAAATAATGCGCGTCTGACTCAGGATGCGCTGGCGTTTTATAAAACCCATTTTCCGGATCGTTTCTATCTTGAACTCATCCGCACCGGCAGACCGGGCGAAGAGGATTACCTGCATCTGGCGGTGGAACTGGCAGACGCGGAAGGCCTGCCCGTGGTGGCGACCAATGAAGTGTGCTTTATTGATCGTGAGGGGTTCGATGCCCATGAAATCAGGGTTTGTATTCACGACGGGTACACGCTGGATGATTCACGCCGTCCGAAACGCTACAGCGAGCAGCAGTATCTCCGTACACCTGAAGAAATGGCGGAGCTTTTCAGCGATCTGCCGGAAGCGCTTGAAAACACTGTGGAGATCGCCAAGCGCTGCAATGTAACGGTCAGGCTGGGGGAGTACTTTCTGCCTCAGTTCCCGACAGGGGGCATGAGTACCGAAGACTTTCTGGTTAAAGTCTCGCAGGAAGGGCTTGAAGAGCGTCTTGCGTTCCTGTTTCCTGATGAGGCAGAGCGACAGCAAAAGCGTGGCGAGTACGATGAACGCCTTCGTATTGAGCTGGATGTTATCAACCAAATGGGATTTCCGGGTTACTTTCTAATCGTTATGGAGTTTATCCAGTGGAGTAAGGATAACGGCATTCCTGTTGGTCCCGGACGGGGCTCGGGTGCCGGTTCACTGGTTGCGTATGCCCTGAAAATTACCGACCTCGACCCCCTTGAATTCGATCTGCTTTTCGAACGATTCCTTAACCCCGAACGGGTATCGATGCCTGACTTTGACGTCGACTTTTGTATGGATCGCCGCGATGAGGTCATTGACCACGTAGCGGAACTGTATGGCCGTCAGGCGGTATCGCAAATTATCACGTTTGGTACCATGGCCGCCAAAGCCGTAGTGCGTGATGTTGGCCGGGTACTTGGCCATCCCTATGGTTTTGTCGATCGCATATCCAAACTTATTCCGCCTGATCCCGGCATGACGCTGGCGAAAGCCTTTGAGGCTGAACCACGGCTGCCTGAGCTCTATGACCAGGACGAGGAAGTCAAAGATCTTATCGACATGGCACGGATCCTTGAAGGGGTTACCCGTAATGCCGGTAAGCATGCAGGGGGCGTGGTTATTGCGCCCACCACGATCACCGACTTCTCGCCACTGTACTGCGATGAAGAAGGCAAAAACCCGGTCACCCAGTTTGATAAAAACGACGTGGAAACGGCCGGGCTGGTTAAATTTGACTTTCTTGGACTGCGCACACTGACCATTATCCAGTGGGCGATCGACATGATCAAAGAAGGCAAAGGCGATACGGTAGATATCTCTGCTATTCCGCTGGAAGACAAGAAAAGTTTCAAAACCCTGCAAAATGCAGAGACGACAGCGGTATTCCAGCTTGAGTCCCGCGGGATGAAGGAGCTGATTAAGCGACTGAAACCGGACTGCTTCGAAGATATTATCGCTCTGGTAGCCCTGTTCCGTCCGGGACCACTGCAGTCGGGCATGGTTGATAACTTTATTGACCGAAAGCATGGCCGCGAGGAAATCTCTTATCCGGACGCTGAGTATCAGCACGAATGTCTGAAAGAAATCCTTGAGCCGACCTACGGGATTATCCTCTATCAGGAGCAGGTCATGCAGATTGCTCAGGAGATGGCCGGGTATTCTCTGGGTGGCGCTGACCTGTTACGCCGGGCGATGGGTAAGAAGAAACCCGAAGAGATGGCGAAACAGCGCGCCGTGTTTGCTGAAGGGGCAAAAAATAACAATATTGACCCTGACCTGGCGATGAAAATTTTCGACCTGGTGGAAAAATTTGCGGGTTACGGTTTCAACAAATCACACTCGGCAGCCTATGCGCTGGTGTCCTACCAGACACTCTGGCTGAAGGTGCATTATCCGGCCGAGTTTATGGCCGCCGTTATGTCGGCGGATATGGATAACACCGACAAAATCGTCACCCTGGTTGATGAATGTAATCGCATGGGACTGGAAATTCTGCCGCCGGATCTGAATACCGGGCGCTATAAGTTTACGGTCGACAGTCAGGGACGAATTGTCTATGGCATTGGTGCAATTAAAGGCGTGGGTGAAGGCCCGATTGAAGCCATTATTGAGGCGCGGGAAACCCAGGGTGCGTTTACTGACTTGTTCGATTTTTGTGCTAAAGTGGACGTGAAACGCGTTAATAAGCGGGTGCTGGAAAAACTGGTACTGGCCGGTGCAATGGATAATTTAGGTCCGCATCGTGCAGCACTGATGGCCTCGCTGCCAGACGCGATTGCGGCAGCAGATCAGCATGCGAAAGCAGAATCCTACGGTCAGTCAGACATGTTTGGCCTGCTGACGACTGAGCCGGAGGACGTGGAGCAGGCATTCGCCGACGTGCCGCCGTGGCCTGAAAAAGTCTGGCTGGAAGGTGAAAAAGACACGCTTGGGCTGTACCTTACCGGGCATCCGATTAATCAGTACGCGCAGGAAATCAGCCATTATGCGGATGGTCGTCTGGTTGATCTCAAGCCCACCGGTAAGGAGCAGCAGGCTACCGCAGTCGGTCTGGTGCTGGGCGTGCGGGTGATGACCAATAAAAAAGGCCGGCGCTGGGCGATTGTGACGCTGGATGATAAAAGCGCACGCATGGATGTCAGGTTCTTTCCTGACATGTTTGAACAGTTTGAGTCGATGCTGGAGACTGACCGAATCCTGCTTATTCGCGGACAGGTCAGCTTTGATGATTTCTCCGGGGGCAATACAATCACCGCCCGTGACGTGATGGACATTGTCCAGGCCCGGGAAAAGAATGCCAGGGCGTTGTCGATAGCATTAGATACGCAGCGATGTGATAGCAAAACACTGGCGTCGCTGAAAAATATTTTACAGTCGTTTAATGGTGGCAGCACCCCGGTGCATTTGCATATTCGCCATCCCGACGCCGAAGCGACACTGGCATGTGGCGCCCGGTGGTACGTAACGCCGGAAGATCAGCTACTGCATGATCTGAAACAGTGTGTGGGGGAGCGGGCAGTGGCACTGGAGTATCACCACTAATACGCAGAATGCTCCGAAAACCCGGTAGACTAAGGCAGAAACTACGCCGGAGCAGTATAAATAGGACAAAGAATGAATATACAGTTTTTGGATTTTGAACAACCAATCGCCGAATTAGAAGCAAAAATCGAAGAGCTGCGGCTGGTCAATCAGGGCGGAGAATTCGATGTAGGTATCGAAGAAGAAATTAACCGCCTGAGAGGAAAAAGTGCAGAACTGACCAAGAAGATTTTTGCTGATCTGGATGCGTGGCAGGTTTCACAACTGGCTCGTCATCCGCTGCGTCCGTATACCCTGGATTACATCAGCCGTATCTTTTCTGATTTTGACGAGCTTGCGGGCGATCGTGCATACGCTGATGACAAAGCCATTGTTGGTGGTCCTGCCATGCTGGACGATATTCCGGTGATGATCATTGGTCACCAGAAAGGTCGTGACACCCATGAAAAAATAAAGCGTAATTTTGGTATGCCGAAGCCTGAAGGCTATCGTAAGGCGCTGCGCCTGATGAAAATGGCTGAACGCTTTAAAATGCCGATTATTACCCTGATCGACACCCCGGGAGCCTATCCTGGCGTGGGTGCTGAAGAGCGTGGTCAGAGTGAGGCGATTGCTAAAAACCTGTTTGAAATGGCTGAACTCAAAGTTCCTATCATCTGCACCGTGATTGGTGAGGGTGGCTCAGGTGGCGCACTGGCTATTGGCGTAGGCGACCGCGTTAATATGCTGCAGTATTCAACCTACTCGGTGATTTCACCCGAAGGCTGTGCGTCAATTTTGTGGAAGAGTGCAGAAAAAGCACCGCTGGCGGCAGAGGCGATGGGCGTCAGCGCCGGTCAAATCAAAGAGCTGGGGCTTATCAATGCGATTGTTGAAGAGCCGCTGGGTGGCGCACACCGTGACCATGATGGCATGGCCGCGAATCTGAAAGCGACCATCAAGCAACAGCTTAGTCAGTTACGTTCGCTGGATATCACCAATCTGATGGAAGAGCGTTATCAGCGACTGATGAGCTTTGGTTACTGTTAATCCACGGGGCATCGCCCCATGAGCCATACCACATTTACGGCTGCTGCCAAGGCTGCTGCTTCGGTTCTCGAACAGCAGCTTTCTGCTATTACCCCCTCCGTTCAGAGCCTGGTTGTTGCATATAGCGGTGGCGTCGACTCCACCTTACTGTTATTGATAGCCCGGCACGTTGCGCAACATCACGGATACCCGCTGCAGGCCGTCTATGTCCATCACGGACTCAGCGACAACGCGACGTACTGGCAGCAGCATTGTGAGTCGGTCTGTCGGGAACAAGACATTCCTTTTGTCGCACAGTCAGTAACAATTAAACGCACCGCCCGTGTCAGCACCGAGGCCCAGGCACGGGAAGCCCGCTATGCGGTATTAACCGCACATTGTCGTAAGCACCAGGCGGCGCTGCTGCTTGGACATCACCAGCAGGACCAGCTGGAAACCGTACTGTTGCAACTGAAACGTGGCGCCGGGCCCAAGGGGCTGGCCGGAATGGGACGTGAACAACGGCGCGACGGCGTCTGGCTGTTACGACCGCTGCTTGATATGACCAAAGCTGCTGTTACCGAGGCTGTAACACAAAGCGGGTTACGCTGGATTGAGGATGAATCCAATCAGGATACCACCTTCGAACGCAATTTCTTACGGCATGAGGTCGTGCCACTGCTACAGACGCGCTGGCCGCAGTTTGCTGCGACGGTGTCGCGCAGTGCGGCATTGTGTGCAGAACAAACGGCGCTGATTGAGGAGGAAGCGCAGGAAAAGCTGTCGGCGCTGGTGGATAACACCGGCAGCGTGTGCACTGACGGCTTGCTTCGTTACAGTGTTCAATGGCAACGGGCATTGCTGCGTCAGTGGCTGAGCAGTTTTGTCGGGACGATACCGTCACACGCGCAGTTAAACGAAATTCAGGCGATGATGGCAGCCAGAGCAGACGCGCAGCCCGAAGTCAGGGTAGGGGAAGTGACTGTCCGGCGTTTCAATGCCCGCCTTTACGCCGTCCCTGCCAGCGAGGTGCAGGTGCCAGACGTCACCCTCGTTGTCCCGGGAGAGACTGTGACGCTGGACTGGCTGGGTTGTGACGTTTGTATTGCGGACGACGACCCAGAGACCTGTAACGTATCGTATAAGGTTGTCACCGGGATGCCGCCTGTCAGCGTCAAACCGTTGTCGTCAGGTTTTAGTAAGCCGCTGAACAAGTGGCTGAAAGCCTGGCTGGTACCGCCGTGGCAACGTCAGAGAGTGGGGGTTTTGTACCGGGATGACACGCCTGCTGCGATTATTTTACCGCAACGCATAGAGCGCCTTGTCGGGTTTGAGTCGCTTGGGATCACGCACTCAGAGCGGGCCTAGTTTGCCGCTGGCGGCAAATTATGCCGCCTGATAGCTGTTTTTGCCGGTTTGTTTCACGTCGTAGAGGGCCGCGTCGGCACGGTCAAATAACATATTCTGATCATCACCGTCTCTGAATACCGCCCCGCCCAGACTACATGAAATGTTGTGTCGGCGCAGATAAGGGCTCTGTCGAATCAGCGCCTGTAACCGGTCCGCTGCAGCATTGAGCTGTGACAGCGTCTGACAGTCGATAAGGCAGCAGAACTCATCGCCACCAAAGCGAAAGGCTTCATCTTCATTGCGCAGGGAATGCCTGATCTGGTTTGCTACGTTGATCAGCACGGCATCACCTTCGCGGTGGCCGAGCGTATCATTGACGTGTTTAAAGTTATCTAAGTCAATGATAAGCAATGCAAATGATTGCTGATGGCGCTGCGCACGACCAATCATTCGGGTCAGTGCCTCATCAAATCCGTTGCGGTTACCTAATCCGGTCAGCATGTCTTTGGTCGCAGCCTGACGGATACGCTCGTGCTCGAGCAGGTTCGCAAACTGCTGGCTGAACAGCTGATGCAACTGCAATAGCCAGGTGTAACGCTCATTATCGAGTGTACGGGCCAGGCTGTATCTGGCGCAGCGCGTATCCTCATCATTGTTCTGACAATTGTCCGGCAGCGCAAGCTCAACGCTGATGTCGCCCGGCTTAAACGGGGTTCCCATCATCAGATCTTCATCGAAGTCGGACAGGTCCAGCGCGCTGACAGGCAGCAGTTGTTCGAGCTGACGGAAATAGGCCGCACACAGGGATGGCAGCGCCATGGTACTCAGGAGTTGTGTCATGAAAGTACACAACTGGTCGGCAGAAACAACAGAATCGGCTTTGGATGCCGGATAATAATTGTCCTGTGCTGTGCTATCGTAGATAGTAGTAGTGAAGTCCACAATGCTGCCCCTTATGCGTTAAAACGTTACCGGCTGTCGTAATGACCAGCGGCAGACCAGCTGCCAAAAACCTGTCAGTCAGCGGTCAACGCAGTAGATGAGCAAATTCCATGCCTGAAAAGGTATGCCCCGATACGGATGAAGGAAAAGGAATGGTTGGAAGCGGGTTTGTTAATGTCGTGATGCTGATGTTTCTGGCAGTTCTGTGCGTTGCCAGTTTTAAACGGCTGCATCTGCCGCCAATCCTCGCCTACCTGGCGGCGGGTGTGCTGGCCGGGCCGCAACTGTTCGCGCTGTTCGCCCATCCGGAGCAAATGCATTTGCTGGCGGAAATTGGCATCGTATTTCTGTTGTTTTCGCTGGGCCTCGAATTTTCATTACCTAAGCTGATGGCAATGAGAACGCTGGTATTCGGTGTGGGCAGTGGCCAGGTTCTGATTACGGTAGCCTTATTCAGTAGCGTTGCCTACCTGCTGGGTGTGGCGCTGGCACCGGCGGTAATTATTGGCGGTATGCTGGCGCTCAGTTCAACGGCCATCGTTATTAAACAGGTCACGGAAATGGGTCTGCTGAATAACCGCCGTTCTCAGCTGGCCATCAGCGTGCTGCTGTTTCAGGATCTGGCTGTCGTTCCTTTTCTGATTGCAATTCCATTACTGGACGCAGGACCCGGCCTGAGCGTGATGCAGGTGGTGGGGGAAGCGCTGCTCAAGGGTATTTTTGTGGTTGCGCTGCTGCTGTCTGTCGGCAAATGGCTGTTGCCATGGGTGTTCAGAGAAGTGGCCCGTACCCGCACCGATGAACTGTTTGTACTGACCACTATTCTGATTGCGCTTCTGGCCGGCGGTCTGACATACGCGTTTGGCCTGTCGATGGCGCTTGGCGCGTTTCTGGCAGGTATGATGCTGGGTGAGAGCCAGTATCGCTATCAGCTCGAAGCAGATATCCGGCCATTCAGAGACATTTTAATGGGACTGTTTTTTGTCACCGTGGGGATGCAACTGGATCTGACAGAACTGGTTCGCAACGGTCACTGGATTGTGCTGGGGGTGATAGCAATCATGGCAGTGAAAGTGGTGATTGTCCGCATCGCCGCAGGGCTGTTTCACAGTGATCCTATCGATGGCTGGTCGGCGGGGTTTAAACTGTGTCAGATAGGTGAGTTCAGTTTTGTTATCGCCGCGCTGGCGACCACGCATGATGTCCTCACGCCGGCGCAGTCTACGTTACTCATCAGTATGGGGGTCATCAGTATGGCGCTGACGCCGTTTATGGTGAGTCGCAGCCTTGATTTTGCGCAGCGGATCGCCGGTAAAAAAGCACAGACCACAGAAGCACTCAGCACCCGACAGCGCCAGTCACTGCATAACCATGTCATTATTGCTGGTTTTGGCCGGGTAGGGCAGTCTGTGGCGCGCATGCTCAAAATAGAAAAAATTCCATTCGTTGCGATTGATGGCGATCCGGTGCGGGTGCATGAGAGTCGCAACGCGGGGGAGCCGGTAATTTTTGGTGATGCCAGTCAGCGTGACATTCTGGATAATGCCGGCGTGGCAACGGCGAAACTGGTACTGGTGACGTTCGACCAGCCTGATCGGGCCGCGCAGGTGATCAGCGCGACCCGTCAACTGAACCCGGCGACCGAAGTGATGGTAAGAACCAAGCGAGACTACCAGCTAGATGCGCTGTATCAGGCAGGGGCGACTCAGGTTGTGCCAGAACTGCAGGAAGGCAGTCTGATGCTGATTTCACAGGTGCTGCATTACGCCGGTGTCCCCATGTCGCGGATCCTCAAGCGTGTTCGCGCAGAGCGCAAAGGCAGATATGACCATCTGCATGGTTTCTATCCGGGCGAAACCACCGAAATTTCTTACGGTACGGAAGATAAACTCGAGTTCATTCATGCGGTAGTACTGAACAGTAATGCCTCATGCATTGGGAAACGCCTTGGTGAACTTGAATGGAAACGGCTCAGGGTCACGTTGCGCGGGTTACGGCGGGACGGCACAGAGGCACAGGAGCCCGATGACGATGCCATATTGCAAAGTGGTGATGTGTTGATTATTGCGGGTAAGCCCCGGCGGGTAGAACGGGCAGAGCGCTTTTTGCTGGAAGGGGGATAACTCCCCCTCAGCGTTCAGGCAACTTTGTCTTTTTCCAGTTCTGCGAACTGCTTCTTAAGATCGTAGTTATCGTCACAGACAATTTTTTCAAGTGTAGCGACACGATCTTTCAGTCGGGCGACTTCGGCTTCCAGTGCCTCCTGATTCTTATTCGTAACGCCTTTCTTTTTATCTTTTCTGGCATCAACGATAGAGACAAGCGCCCAGGCGATGATGGCAACAATGGCAATGGCGGTCATATTCACGATAATTCCCTCTCGGTTGTCGGTTATCTGTTAGTCTATGTCGAAACAGGCATTTTGTCCGATAAAAATCAGTGCAGACTGCTGGCAGACGCTAACGGACCTGTTAAACACAGCATATGAGATAATCAGCAATCCCTTTGCCAACTTTTAACTCTTTGAAATATAATGCTTATTTTGTTTCTCATGATGAACTTCCTGTATCAGGTAGTGAAAAAGACGAAAAATCTAGTGAGTTTTGCCAATGAGTGAGCAAATCCTGAATACTGATGAGTTTTGGATGCACCATGCACTGTCGCTGGCTGATAAAGCCGCTGAGCTTGGCGAAGTCCCGGTTGGTGCGGTGGTGGTGTCGCAGGATAACCAGGTATTAGGTGAAGGCTGGAATACGCCCATTGGTGATCACGACCCGTCTGCCCATGCTGAGATGAATGCGTTGCGACAGGCGGCACAACGCCTGCAGAATTACCGGGTCGTCGGTACCACCTTGTACGTGACGCTGGAGCCCTGTCCGATGTGTGCAGGCCTGCTGGTTCACAGCCGGGTTAGTCGTGTGGTGTTTGGGGCCTGGGATGCAAAAAGCGGCGCGGCCGGCTCGGTCATGAACCTGCTCAATCATCCGGATCTGAATCATCAGGTTGAGATTACCGGAGGCGTGCTTCAGACAGCGTGCAGTGACATGATTTCTGCGTTTTTCCGACGCAGACGACAGGAAAAAAAGCGGGAAAAAGAGGCGTTGCGCGCTATGAAGCCTGCGCCAGATCAGTAAACATCTCGTCGCTGACAAATAATCTGCGACGTTTTAGTACGCGCTGGTGAGCGCGTTTCAGCATCAGCCGGCGCTGGTTGTTATTTTTTAATCGCACGGGGCGATGGGTAAAGCGGTTTCTTTTCATTCGTTTCCTCCATTTACGAAACACAGCTCCCTGTTATGACATCGGCGACAGGGTATCCGTTCCATTAGCCTATGTCACAGATATGACGCTTAAATGACAGATTTCAAGGGTTAGTGGCTGATTGCTGCTCGTCCAGCCAGCGAAGGGTATCGTAATAACGGCGAATGTTTTCAACGTAACGCAGCGCCTCATCTCCCCTGGCATAGCCAAAGCGCGTCTGGCGGTAATACCGTTTTTGCCTGAGCAACGGCAGCCGCTGTTTTACGTCGACCCATAAGTCCGGGTTGCCGCCCTGTCGCTGTGTCAGCACGCGGGCGTCTTCAAGGTGTCCCAGGCCAATATTGTAGGCCGCCAGCGCCATCCAGGTGCGGTCGGGATCCTGAATGCGGGCCGGGATCCGGCTTTTCAGGCTGGAGAAATAGCGTGCGCCACCGCGGATGCTTTGCTGTGCGTCGGTACGGGAGGCAACATCCCAGTCTTTCGCGGTATCCCGGGTCAGCATCATTAAGCCGCGCACGCCTGTCGGCGATGTGGCTTTGGGGTCCCAGTGACTTTCCTGGTAACTCATGGCAGCCAGCAGTCGCCAGTCAATATCACCCGCATAGCGTTTGAACCAGCTATCAAATTTTGGCAATACGCTCTCTGTTGCGCGAATAAATGCGCGGGTATCGACAAAGTCGAACTGCCTGATATGACCAAAATATTTGTCCTCCAGGGCTTTAAACCGGCCTGACTGATGGGTAAGGCCAAAATACGCAACCATAGCGGCACGCAATGAATCGTCGGTTTGCGGGCTGACTGCCCAGGCGACTGGCTGGGCACGGGAAAGCGTAAAGGCCACACTCAGGTTGGGAAAGCGCCGGCGCTGCATGGCAAGCTTGTTGGAGTCTGCCAGGGTATAGGTTAATTCATCGCTGGCGACCTGCTGGAGCAATTCTTCGGCGTCTGCATCATGGCTTTCTGTCCAGCGCTGACCATCTGCTGTGCCCAAGGCCTGGCGTAGCAGCCTGGCCTGACTGCTTGCGGCAACGACAACGACAGGCTCGTTGAGATCCGTCAGTGCCTGCGGACGAGGGCCGCCGTTTTTAAACACCAGATGCTGATCCACGTGTAAATATGGCGGGCCATAGACAAACACGCCCGCTTCATCCTCGGCAATCGCATCACCGGTGGCAATGACGTCCAGTTGCCCGTTTGCCAGTTGTTCTGCCGCCATCTGATAGGAATAAAACGGATAGATTTCTAGCTCAACATTCAGGTAATCGGCAAAGCCCGCCAGTAATTCATATTCAAATCCCACGGGGCCATTGGGGCCGTTGTAGTAGGTGGCGGGACCATACAGGGTGCCGACTTTAAGCACATTGCGTTCGGTCAGAGCGGTTAACGCGTTTTTCTGCTCAGGCGGTTTACAGCCAGCAATCAAACAGGCCATGAAGCCGAGCAGTAGCAGCGGTAAAAAAAGGCGTTGCGATGAAAACGGCATCACTTCGTTATGTTTGTCCTGTTGGCCAATAAAAAAACATGTTGAATGTGCATCGGGCGGTTATCAACCGGAGTGATTTCCTCTATAATCCGCGCGCAAATACTCGTCAACTAATGTCGGTTGGTGCGACGACGGCGCGATGTCCCCGGGCTGATTCATCAGATGAGCCGTGCAGAGGGCAGTGCAGCCTTGTCATGCCGCCACTAACAATCAGGTAAAGCACTATGTTGGTCCTTCGAGGCGCTCCCGCACTGTCAGAATTTAATCAAACTAAACTGATTACCAGGCTGGGTCAATCCGGCATAGAGGTCAAACGGCTTTACGCTGAGTATGTTCACCTGGTTGAAACCCGTGCGGCGCTCAACCGTGACCAGCAGGCAACACTGGATAAACTGCTGACATACGGACCCAGCCGACAAAGTGAAACGCCCGCAGGCGCGCTTTTCTTCGTGACACCGCGTCCCGGCACCATTTCTCCCTGGTCCTCAAAAGCGACGGACATTGCCCATAACTGTGGTCTGACAGACATCATCCGTATCGAACGTGGCTGTGCGTACTATGTTGAAACCGCACAGGCGGTCACTGACGCCCAGCAGACAGAAATCCAGGCGCTGCTGCATGACCGCATGACCGAGACGGTGTTTTCGTCGCTGGAAGCCGCTGACGTTTTGTTTGCCCATGCAGAACCCAACACTTTCACGTCTGTCGACGTGCTGGGTAAGGGCAAACAGGCCCTTGAAGAGGCCAACCAGACGCTTGGCCTGGCACTCGCGGATGACGAAATTGATTACCTGTTTGAGAGTTTTACTCGTCTGGGACGCAACCCGAACGACGTCGAGCTGTACATGTTTGCACAGGCCAACTCCGAGCACTGCCGACATAAAATCTTTAATGCTGACTGGACGATTGACGGTGTTAAGCAGGACAAATCCCTGTTTAAGATGATCAAAAATACCTATGAAACCCTGCCTGATTTTGTGCTTTCTGCGTATAAAGACAACGCGGCGGTCATGGAAGGCTGGTCTGCCGGCCGCTTTTTCCCGGAACCGCAGAGCCATCAGTATGAATATCATCAGGAAAATATTGATATTCTGATGAAGGTCGAAACACATAATCACCCCACTGCCATATCCCCCTTCCCCGGCGCCGCGACAGGCTCGGGCGGTGAAATTCGTGACGAGGGTGCGACAGGCCGGGGCTCAAAACCTAAAGCCGGTCTGGTTGGCTTCAGCGTATCAAACCTGCGCATCCCTGGTGCCGAGCAACCATGGGAGCAGGAGTATGGCAAACCGCAGCGTATCGTGAGTGCGCTGGATATTATGCTGGAAGGACCATTAGGCGGCGCCGCATTTAACAACGAATTTGGTCGCCCTAATCTGCTTGGCTATTTCCGTACCTACGAGCAGGAAGTCAACAGTTTTAATGGCGTGGAAGTCCGCGGTTACCACAAACCAATTATGATTGCCGGTGGACTGGGTAATATTCGCCGCTCCCATGTTGAGAAGGGCGAAATCACGGTAGGGGCAAAACTGATTGTGCTGGGTGGCCCGGCCATGAATATCGGCCTTGGCGGTGGCGCAGCGTCCTCGATGACATCCGGTCAGTCGAATGAAGATCTCGATTTTGCCTCTGTGCAGCGGGACAACCCGGAAATGGAACGTCGCTGTCAGGAGGTGATAGACGCCTGCTGGCAACTCGGCGATGCCAACCCTATCCAGTTTATTCATGATGTGGGTGCCGGTGGTTTGTCCAACGCGCTGCCAGAGCTGGTGAATGACGGTGGTCGTGGCGGTAAATTTGAGCTGCGTAATGTGCTGTCTGATGAGCCGGGAATGACACCGCTTGAGCTTTGGTGTAACGAGTCACAGGAGCGCTATGTCCTGTCGGTTGCCGACACGGATATGCCGGTATTCGAAGCGATTTGTCAGCGTGAGCGTGCGCCATATGCGGTGGTTGGAGAAGCAACCCAGGAACAACACCTGCTGCTGAATGATAATAAATTCGACAATCAGCCCATTGATATGCCGCTGGATGTGCTGCTGGGTAAACCGCCTAAAATGCATCGGGACGTGACCTCCGGGACCCGCCAGACCGAGGCGCTGCAGACCGACAATATCCAGGTTGCTGAAGCCGTGTACCGGGTACTTCGTCTGCCTACGGTGGCGGAAAAAACCTTTCTTATCACTATTGGTGACCGCTCGGTTACCGGGCTGGTCAGCCGCGACCAGATGGTCGGGCCGTGGCAGGTACCGGTATCCGATGTCGCGGTTACCGCTACCGGGTTTGATACCTATCACGGCGAAGCCATGGCAATGGGTGAGCGAACTCCGGTTGCACTTCTGTCCTATGCCGCTTCTGCACGCCTGGCCGTTGGCGAAGCGCTGACCAACATTGCTGCAGCGCATATTGGTGACAGAAAGCGTATCAAGCTGTCAGCAAACTGGATGGCAGCAGCCGGTCACCCAGGCGAGGATGCCGGTTTATATGAGGCCGTAAAAGCGGTGGGTGAAGAATTATGTCCGGCCCTGGATCTGACCATTCCGGTGGGTAAAGATTCGATGTCGATGAAAACGGCATGGGAAGACGAGGACGGCAACAGCAAAGCGGTTACCGCACCGCTGTCTCTGATCATTTCAGCCTTTGGCGCCGTCACGGATATTCGTAAAACGGTCACACCACAATTGCGCACCGACCGGGGTGACAGCCGACTGTTACTGATTGATTTGGGCGAAGGCAAAAACCGGATGGGCGGAACATGCCTGGCACAGGTTTATGCGCAGTTAGGTGATGTGCCGGCTGACGTCGATTCACCGCAAAAACTGGCGGCCTTCTTTGACACCATCCAGTCATTGATTGCCGATGGTAAGCTACTCGCCTACCACGACCGCTCTGACGGTGGTCTTATGACCACGCTGGCCGAGATGGCGTTTGCCGGTAAAACCGGTATTCAGGTTGATTTGGATAATCTGGATGGTGATGACATTAACCTGCTGTTCAATGAGGAACTGGGTGCAGTAATTCAGGTCAGCGCCGACGACGTGGCGGCGGTTACCACTGCATTCACTGAAGCAGGTTTAACCTGTGTGCATGATATTGGCACACTGGCCACTGATGATCAGGTCACTGTTCGCCGCAATGGTCAGGTTGTGTTTGCCGATAGTCGCGTCAACCTGAGACTGGCATGGGCGGAAACAACGTTCCATATGCAGTCACTGCGTGATAACCCTGAATGTGCGCGTCAGGAGCATGAAGCGAAGCAAGATGCGGCTGATCCGGGCCTGCATGCGGCACTGACTTATGATGTGAATCAGGATGTTGCCGCACCGTTTATTGCTACCGGAGTAAAACCGTCGGTGGCTATTTTACGTGAGCAGGGTGTGAACTCACACCTTGAAATGGCGGCGGCATTTACCCGTGCCGGCTTTAACGCCGTTGATGTGCATATGAGCGATATCCTCAGTGGCAAGGTATCACTGAACGGGTTCCAGGGTCTGGCTGCCTGCGGCGGATTCTCTTATGGTGACGTACTTGGCGCGGGTGAAGGATGGGCCAAGTCGATCCTGTTCAATTCGCTGGCCAGTGACCAGTTTGCCGCGTTCTTCAACCGCCAGGACACGTTCAGTATTGGGGTATGTAATGGTTGTCAGATGCTGTCGAACCTTAAATCACTGATTCCGGGTACCGAACACTGGCCGCACTTTGTGACCAATCAGTCTGCCCGCTTTGAAGCGCGCGTGGCGATGGTTGAAGTGGTGGAGTCTGCCTCGGTACTGATGCAGGGGATGGCAGGATCGAGAATGCCTATCGCTGTCTCTCATGGCGAAGGCCAGGCCGAGTTCAGTAGTAACGAGGCGCTGGTGGCGCTGCAAAATGAAAATAAGGTGGCACTGCGTTATGTGGATAACTATGGCAAGGTGGCTACCCATTATCCCGCAAACCCGAATGGGTCGCCGCAGGGGATTACTGGCCTGACGTCAACTGATGGTCGCTGTACTATCATGATGCCGCACCCGGAACGTGTCTTCCGGGCCGTGGCCAACTCATGGTATCCGTCTGACTGGCAGGAAGACGGGGCCTGGATGCGCCTGTTCCGAAATGCCCGGGCATTTGTGGGTTAACAGACGGGTGTGTCAAATTCATGACAAGGCGTCAAAAATTGAGTTGTACGCCTTGTCATTACGGGTTGCCTGATTTACAGTATTCGTGTAAAGGAATACATCGAGTTTACAGAGAGTTAGTATCAACCCTTGTGCGAATGCGGAAAATCCGTCAGCACGACAATAATAAGAGACGACAATGAATCGTTCCACTAAAGGATTTGGCCTGACCGGTGTCGCTATTGCAGTAGTGCTTATGTTTCTGACTGCTGTATTCAGTTCTTCTGCCAAGTCTGGCACGCTTAACGAGACTCTGACCACTATTTCACAGCGCTGAACAAGCTGATTCGGCATGCGGCGCGCAGCGCCCTGAATCAGTTATGACCCAGTCAGTTGTGACCCAATCAGGAGTGACCCCGACGATTCTTTTCGCGGTTAATCAGTTTTTGTTGCGGGTGTTTTTTCAGTAATACGTAGGTTGCACCCAGGCCACCATGCTGGCGCTGTGCAGAGTGGAAAGCAATGACCTCTTCCAGTTGCAGCAACCAGTGATTCACATAGCTTTTCTTCATTGCCGGTACCGGCTTTCCAGACAACCCCAGTCCATGCTCAATCAGCAATGCACGCGTGCCTTTTTCATGGCAGGTCCTTATCGTCTGATAAATGGCGTCACGGCTTTGCTCCAGGGTAAGCCCCTTCAGTGACAGGCGATATTCAATGGCATATTTGCCCAGTCTTAGGTTTTTGAACACGCCGTCCTGAATGCCGGGTTGCTGGTAACTAAGAAAGTCATCGGGTTTCACTGGCTTAAGGCCTTCCATACTAAGTGGATTGCGGACTTTATTTTGCGTGACCGTGACGGATTGCGCGCGCTGACGCTTCTGTTCAAGTGTCAGGGAAGGATCGTGCAGCGTCACCGTATCATTGTCTGAAAGTGGGGTCACATCGCCCATTTCCTGCATAAACGATGCAATATCATCGTCGTTGTCTGCCGTTGTGTTGTCGATGTCGCGCATACTTCTCCTCCTGCATGAACGCCGATCTTCCCAGTAACCGGGTTTTAGTGTCAATACGTTGAATACGCAGAAAACCTGAAATTGAGTCAGCAAAAAGTGGGGCAGTTTGTTAGGGTAGAAATCAGTGTGGATATACCGTGGTGAGTAAAATGAAGAGACATGCTGTTACTTTACGCAATATGATACTGACCAGCCTGATGTTTTTTCTGTTTTCAGGGGCAGTGATGGCGCAATCGACGGATACGACGCCTTTGGTGATTGGAACGAAAACCGCACCACCCTTCGTCATAAAACAGGCCTCAGGTGATTTTGAGGGCCTCAGTATTGAACTGTGGCGACGCATTGCGGACGATGCGGGATTGACGTTCACGTTACAGGAAGAAAGTCTGGACGCACTGATCGCGGATGTCTCAGCGCAGTCACTCGATGGTGCGGTTGCCGCCATTACTGTCAGTGCTGATCGGGAAACCCGGCTGGACTTTTCTCATCCTTATTTCACAACCGGTCTGGCCATTGCGGTTCCCAGTGAAAAAGATCGTCTTGGCGCTGCCATTGCAGGATTGTTCTCGTGGGAATTTTTCGCCGCTCTATCAGGATTGTGTTTGTTACTGTTCGCCGTAGGCAGTGTATTGTGGCTGTTTGAACGCAAACGCAACGCAGAGATGTTTGGTGGCAGCACGGCCAGTGGACTGGGTGCCAGTTTCTGGTGGGCTGCCGTAACTATGACCACTGTGGGTTATGGTGACAAGGCTCCCGTCACGCTGGGTGGTCGCGTTGTCGGTTTTATCTGGATGTTTGCAGCGATCATTCTTATCAGCAGCTTTACCGCAGCAATTGCTACCAGCCTGACGGTGAGTCAGCTCGAGACGCAGGTAAGAGGCTTAGGTGATTTACCTGATGTCCGGGTCGCCACTGTCAGTGAGTCGAGCAGCGCGCGGTTCCTGGAACGGGAAGGAATCGGGTTTCAGAATATCGGGTCGGTAAACGAGGGACTGTCCCTGCTGCAGCAGGGGAAGATTGACGCGCTGGTTTACGACAAGCCTATCCTGCAATACTACATTCAGCAGGACTACCGTCACCAGCTGCAAATTTTGCCGGACATCATTGAACGCCAGGATTATGCCATTGCGTTACCTGAGGGCAGTGCATTACGGGAGCAGATCAATATGTCATTGCTCAGGGTAATCGAAAGCGACGACTGGGCGAGGGTAATGGACAGTTATCTGGGTAAATAATGAAAATGGCGTCCCCACCGCGACTCGAACGCAGATCTAAAGCTTAGGAGGCTCTTGTTTTATCCGGTTAAACTATGGGGACGTCGTTGGAGCGCTATTGTAGACAGAATTGTTTGTAATGTTAACCGTGTGATGTGACGACAAAATGTGTAACAGCGTGGAGAAAGAGACCGACAGACTATTCGTTATGATCAAACAGAGTTTCGAAAATTGCCCGATGCCGCTAAACTTCGGGCGTTAGCGTTAAAAAAACGGTATTCTGGACGTACTACAGGACGCAAAAACAACACATGACGTCGCAGCAAACTCTTTCTCTACAGCAAAACCTGACAATACGGCTATTGCGGGTTTTACGCTATAACAAAGCCAGAATTGAGCGGGCGTTGGTGCTGTTGCCGGAAGAAAGACGTCCTCTCTTTCACGTGCTGCCGTTTTTACTTCATATCAATCACCCTGATTTACCCGGTTACGTCGACAGTGATGACGTTCCCTACGGGCTCAATAACTACTCGTTGCGTACAGAAGTGACACAGGCGCTGGCAGAGTCCTTTCCGCTTCAAAAGGCGCTGATAGACGACATTAAACAAATCTGGCCGCGTCAGCGTGCCATTGATGCCCTGGTTTTAATGGGCAGTATCGGCACCATCGCACAAGCAGACGATTCTGACTTTGATTACTGGGTTTGTGTAGATGGCAGTGCCTTGTCGCCGGAAGCGATGGCGGCGCTGCAGACTAAACTCACCGCAATTGAAAAATGGGCCGAGCAGCATCACAACATCGAAGTCCATTTTTTTCTGACGGAAATCGATAAAGTGCGTCAGAATGATTTTGGGGTGGCTGAGGGTGAAAGCGCGGGCTCAGCGCAAGCAGTGTTCCTGAAAGCAGAATTTTACACCACGAATATTGTGGTGGCCGGGAAAGCGCCGTTCTGGTGGCTGACCCCCGAGTCAACCAGTGATGCTCAGTATTATTCTTTGCTGAATAGTCTCGAAAAAGGAGGCTCGCCAGATGCCAGCTGGTTTATGGATCTGGGCAACCTTGAACAACTCGATCCCAATGAATTGTTCGGCGCAGCCATATGGCAGTTGGGTAAAGCCATGGATTCGCCGTTTAAATCGGTACTAAAAATGGCCAAACTTGAAGTCTTTCTCGACAACCTGGGCCAGGAACAACCGCTGTGTAATCTGTTAAAAAAACGGGTGCATCATGGTGCAGAAGCGCCGGGGCAGGTGGCGAACATTGACCCTTATGCGCTGATGTTTGACCAGCTGATAGCCCACTTTAGCGCACAGGAGCAGGACGAGGTGGTGCTGCTGTTGCAGCAGTGTCTGTATATAAAGTGCGGATGCACACTCAGTGTGCCACTGGGTGAGGACGAAAAGATCACGTTTAAGCGCCGTATTCTCGCGGGCTATGTCAAACAGTGGGGATGGACCCGTGCCGATTTGCGACATCTGGACAATATCCATGACTGGAGTTTCCAGGAACGGGTAAAAATGAGCCGCCGCATTCACCGTTTTCTGCTTCAGTGCTATCGCCGTATTTCCGCGCAGCTGACAATGGAAAAGCAGTCAGTCAGCAAAGAGGATATGACCGTACTGGGCCGTCGTCTGAATACGTTTTATGGCCGTAAGGACCATAAAATTGATTTCTTACGCAGCGCCTTTGATGAAAAACTGTATTGTTCCTGCGTTACGGTGAAAGTGACCCGACGCAAAAACAACACCGAGCTGTGGACTGTCTATGCCGGAGACAAGCTCAGCAAGTCCGGACGTGCGCTGGAAGGCAGCCGAATTGCGCAGGCTGCGTCCCCGATTGAACTGATGCTGTGGTGTGTGACTAACCGTATCCTTGACTCCCGATCATCCATTCTGATGGATTATGATTCCGAGCCAGTTACCGAGTTCGACATGGAAGGGCTGGTGAAGCATCTGGAAAGCGTGTTTCCTCCGGTCAGGGTCAGTACCTTACCACGCGATGCGTTACTGGCGCCGGAGCGGGTCAGCAGTTGTATGATCGTGATTAATTTCAACATCAGCCGAATAAAGGCCACAGTGGAAGAGCAGGTGGTCATTTATTCAACGACATGGGGCGAGACGTTTCTCGTGCCTGGAAAAGAGGCACTTGATACGCTCTGGTTCGAACTGCAGGAAGTCTCGCCCAGACCTCCTTGTTATGCCGTGGTGCCCGACGGCAATCACCGTCACCGGTTGTTTAACGAATTCAAAGAATCCACCGAGCTGTCAGTTACCCTGCTTTAGGTGAACCACCTGTCGTCTAACGAAAGGCAACGAAATCATTAGGCTGAATATTGCTCAGGATGGCCCCTTCCACCGGTTCGACGGTTGACGTGTCAGCATACGCCGCGACAATGCGGACCTTTCCCGGATAAATATTATATTGCTGGAAATGCTGGCCAAAGGCATCGGTGATCTGGCGGGTTTTGTAAATAAATAACTCGTCTCCGACGCTGACGCCGTGGTCGCGACCCAGTGACACCTGAAGTTGGTCCCCCTGTGCAAGAATGACCCGTCCGATCAGCGGCTGACAGGCAACGGCGTCGGTAATGTCGGTCACTATGCTATTGGCGACTTTACTCACAGCACGCCCATACGGGCTTTGCCAGAACGTCTGCGACGTAACATCAACGTTGGTAAACCGGTCTTGCTGCCACGGGGCGCTGGTACGATACTGCTTCTCTAACAGCGTACCGCCATTCATTCCATCAATGACCCTGATCAAAATGCCGAAATGCCGCTTTGCCTGTTCCCCCTGCCAGAACGTCAGCATTGTGGCTGCATGGCGTTCGACGCTGAGATCAGAAAGTTCGGCGGCAATCACATACTGGGTTTTTGTCTGTCGGGCGAGCGCCGGGGCCTGTGCAGCCACCGTCGCCTCACCCCACTGTGCTGCATAAGGTGCGATATAGTGCAGAGACACGGTATCCGATGTGTCGCGAAAACGTTCCTGCAAACGTCGTACAAAGACTTCAGGCAACGACTGAATCTGACCGTCCTGCATGTGCTGGCGGTTACTGACCGGGAACACCGTGGTAGACAATGTCTTACGGTACGCTGCAACGCTGCACTGACTGGCCTGAACAAAAATGTCAGCACGAATTGTTACGGTAACGTAGTCGTTATCCCAGACTTCATCAATTAGCTCAAGCTGTGCAACCTCACCGGTACTGGCAACCTGGAACCTGTCGTCGCTCAGCAAGCCGTTGGTCAGTGTCTGAATACTGCGTACTGATGCGCCGGAAAACAGCATCGCCTGTTTAATGGCTTCTTCAGTGGCCTGCTGACGTGCCGACGCTTTGTCACCGTCAACAATAACCGCCTGACCGGACGCTTCAAACCAGGCGGCAGAAACTTGCCACGCAGGCAGAATAAAAAGGCAAGCAACCACCAGTATTTCAGCAGACACGAAACGGAACACGCTCCAGCGTGTCACATTGCGGGTTGTCAGCGGTGATAGGGTTTTGTACATAATGCTTACTCTTAACTTCTTCTCAGCACGTATCCCGACACGTTATTGATGCGCACTGTTGTCGACATTTTGACGACGTCGGGATACAACCATGGGACTCCAGGCGTCTGCTGCATTTTTCATTCCTGTTTTAAAAAATGAAAGGCACAGTGTTTGCATTGTGTTGTGCAGGTTTGGCCGGACGCTCTCATTGGCGATGTTTCTGGCCGGTAGTGTACACCGCGCAGGTGGTTGCAATTGGCAGCAGGATAAGCACATGAAAGAGAAAAAGTTTACATCTGACGGTATGGCCAGAGCCATTATTGCAGTAATTGGCATCGTATGGTTGCTCATGGTGTCAGGTTGCAGTCAGTTTCTGACTAAGCATGTGGAGTGGGAAACCATCGAACCAGACAGTTATCCGGTTTTAACGGCGGTAGGTTACGCGCCGATTGACGCGCAGGCCGGTGATAACGATGAGGCCAAAACGCTACTGGCGATGAAAGCGTCAAAACTCGATGCTTACAGGGAATTAGCTGAACAGGTGTATGGCCAGCGAATTCAGGGAGAACAGTCACTGTCCAGTCTGATCGTGAATAATGCGCAGCTGCGTTCATCGGTTGAAGGCGTTATTCGCGGCGCAAAAGTGGTGAAGACCTATCCGGTAGGTGATGATACGTACGTGACGGAACTGGAACTGGATATGAAACGTGTCTATGACATTTATCTGACCACCGCCAGACCCCGTAAAATCCGTGACGTGAAGTATTACTGACGATCAGTCAGCTAATGACATAAGAAAGGCCCGGTACGGGCCTTTCCTGTTTCTGCTTTACGCGGAGTCGCGTAAGAAATTTGTTTACGTTGTCGCTGATACAGACTGTATGCTGGTAAATTGCAATGGGCACTGACGGCGACAGCGGCAGAAGCTCCGTTACATCTGTGGTAACCGGTCGCGGGCAGTGAAAGCTGTCCGGGTGCCGGGGTGAAACGACTACTCAGTTAGAAATTAACTCAGACTTTTTCTTAATCTTGCAATCAAAAATACGTTGTGTATTTTTTCTACCTAGGTAGAACGCCACGATGTAGGGATGCTTACGCTTAAAAAATTTCTTCAATGATTTAACCATACTAAGCCTCCTTATCTATTTTGGCTTATTGAGAATAAGACAACGTTTATTTCTTGTCCAATAAATTTTCAATAAAGTGTCATAAAACTGTAATTTTTATTTGTTAAGCGATGTCGTGTAGTTTTGCAGGCAAGCAAAAAAACCGGCAACGAGCCGGGCATAGAATCAAGGGCATGTGTGTCAGGCGCTTACGCCAGGTCCGAGACCAGAGCCTTTGGGCTTGCCGCTTTTGTCATACGTCAGCGACTCTTTGGCTCTTACTTCAAGCATGAGGTTGCGAAGATGAGACAGACGAAGCTGACCCTGCTCGACTGCTTTTTGGTTTATTTCAGTTCGGTATTTGCAGTCTTCTACAAGCGCTTGTGCTTTATCGATTAAAGATTGTGTCTCTGGGTCAGCCGGGGAAGTTGAGGTAGCGGCCTGGTAGGCAGTGTCGATGTTTTTATCCAGCGCCTGTATGTCTTCGAGGATCTGAGACTTCTTTTCCAGCAGTGTCATCAGTGCTTCCGCATCGCGGCTGCTGATGTGGTGAAGCTCCGACTCCAGTAATAAAACCAGTTCGTTCAGGTTTTCAATTTGCCTTGTCAGCAGAGACTGGAGCGATTGCATTCACCACCTTACGATTTACCACCAAAAATCTCAGATTCCATACGGGCGATTTTCTGAGCGAGTACCTCGGGGTTAACCCGATACTCTCCATTCTGAATGGCTTTTTTTAATTTATCCACTTTTTCCTGATTCACCGGGGCTTCGTTGCTGCGCTTCTGAACCTGGTTCAGTTGTTGCGCAGACTGCGTCAGCGACACGGAATCCTGTCGTGGCGCCACAGCCGATTTTGCCACAGCCTGCTGTTGCGCAGCCTGATTATGGTTTTGCTGATTAACTTTCGCATTATCCAATGGCTGCTTAGGAATGCCATTGTTATTTACATTATTGATAGCCATAGAAAAATTCCACTACCTAATTTACCTCAGTTAGTTTATCGGCCGTTAAAGACGTAACTTTAGTGATTTATACGTCTTTTTGTAGCAGAGCTTTCCGCGTTACAGTCAAAGATTAACGACAACCGTCTGCGCGCTGGCGACCTCGGCAATGACAGACTTCTTCGAACTGGCATTGACAACTTCTATGGTATCACCAACCACGCCATCCTGCTGAGCAATGCCAGCCGTTTTGACTTCCATGCCAGCCATGTTTGCTGTGATTGTAATACGATCGCCCTTACACACAAAGCATAACATATTTGCCTGGACCGGGCTTCCATCACGAATCCGGCGCTTCATTCGGGCCCCAAGCAACTGCCTGATATCCGTGTAGGCTGTGTGTCTGAGGCGTCTTACATCGATATCGGCAAGTCGCAGGTTTTCTGAAGTCAGCACCGTTCCCGGGCTTAGCATGCCGGCGGTCACGACAATCTGGCGGGTCCGGGTTACCTGAGCACTCGAGAAAAGGTACCAGTCCGACTGTCTGCAACTGACCCTGACCGAAATATAGGGCTGGGACAAAGACTCTGCATCAGCGTGATAATCAAAGCCCTGTGGACACTCCGGTACCTGAATGCGCTCGTCGACGCCGATAACGTCAATGCTGACGTCTGTATCCCCATCAATATCAGACAGTGCCTGCTGCAGGTAATGACTGACGCCCATTTCTATGCGTTTATGATTGTCTGATGCGACTGCATGAAATGAAAACCCTGCCGATAGCAATATCAGCATCGAGACCAACGTGAATGTTTTGCGTAATAAAATAACTTTGTTCATTAAATACATTTTCGTGTTCAGTTGATGCCATTTTGACTATGATTACTAACAAGTGTTAAAAAACCGACTTCAAAAACAGCGGTAAGCGTCATTTTTCTGTCGTTTTACAGCGTGTTCTTTGGTGTTATGGTTTTACCTGACGGGTACGCAATGATCATGCCCGAATTTTTTTAGAGGTGATGCATGTCTGGAATTCTTGACTCTGTTAACCAGCGGACGCAACTGGTTGGGCAAAACCGGCTTGAGCTGCTGTTATTCCGGTTGAATGGCCGACAGCGGTTTGGGATCAATGTGTTTAAGGTACGTGAAGTGCTTCAGTGCCCTAAACTCACGTCGATGCCTAAACTGAATTCGCTGGTTCGTGGTGTTGCGCATATTCGCGGGCAAACCATTTCGGTGATTGACCTGAGTATGGCGACCGGGGGCAAGAAAATTGAAGACCTCTCTACCGCCTTCATTGTGATTGCAGAGTACAACCGCTCCGTACAGGGATTTCTGGTCGGTGCTGTCGAGCGCATTATTAACACTAACTGGGACGCAATTATGCCGCCGCCTCAGGGCACAGGGCGAGCCAGTTACCTGACCGCCGTTACTGAGGTGGAAAACGAGCTGGTCGAAATTCTGGATGTAGAGAAAATTCTGAATGAAATTTCGCCACTGAATGCGGAAGTCAGTGCAGAAGTTGCATCCGGACTGACAACAGAAGGTCATGAAGACAAGATCATTTTCATTGCTGATGACTCAGCGGTTGCCCGTAACCAGGTCAAAAAAGCACTGACTTCACTCGGTCTCGAAATTGAAATGGCCAAAAACGGCCTGGAGGCACTCAAGCGGCTCAAGCAGATCGCCGAAGAATACGGTGATGTCACCAACCGTGTCGGTGTGTTGGTTTCCGACATTGAAATGCCGGAAATGGATGGTTATACACTGACCGCTGAAATTAAAAACACCCCCGAGCTTCAGAAGTTGCATGTGGTGCTGCATACCTCACTGAGTGGGGTGTTCAATCAGGCCATGGTGCAAAAAGTTGGGGCGGATGACTTTATCGCTAAGTTCCATCCGGATGAGCTGGCCACTGCGGTTCAGAAGTGGCTGCAAACCAAAAGCGAATAACGGAGCCTGATCAGCTTGAAGAATAAAGATGTTTCCCAGGATAGTTACCGGAGCTTCAGTAACTTTCTTGAGCAGCAGTGTGGTATTGTTCTTGGCGATAATAAGCAGTATCTGGTAAGAAGCCGTCTGTCGAACCTGTTATACGAGTTTGATATTGACTCTCTGGATGCGTTGATAAACAGCGCTGTCAAAGGAGGAGATCGCCAGTTATTGCAGCGTGTCATTGACGCGATGACGACCAACGAAACACTGTGGTTCCGTGATAATTATCCTTTCGACCTGCTGATAAAAAATATCCTGCCGACACTGGCGGCGAAACAGCCGCGTCTGCGCATCTGGAGTGCAGCCTGTTCGTCGGGGCAGGAACCGTATTCCATCGCCATGTCTATTCTCGAGTATAAGCGTGCAAACCCGGGCGCGTTTCGCAGTGGTGTGGAAATTGTCGCGACGGATCTGTCGTCGACCATGCTGAAAAAATGCGAGCAGGGGCTTTATGATGAGCTTTCGCTGGCGCGCGGATTGTCTGCACAGCGTCGTGAGGCGTTTTTCAGCGCCCACGACAGCGGCATGCTCCAGGTCAATGCTGACGTGCGCAAGATGGTGACGTTCAAAAGCCTGAACCTGCTGCATTCTTATGCCGGCCTTGGTCGCTTTGATATCGTATTCTGCCGTAACGTGCTGATTTACTTCTCTCCGGAAGTGAAACAGAAAATACTGCAACAAATTGCCGCCTCGCTGCAGCCAAACGGCATTCTTTTCCTCGGAGCGTCCGAGTCAATCAGTAGTGCCGGTGATCTTTTTGCCATGGTGAAGTGCCACCCAGGCCTTTATTATCAACGCAAAAGCTAATTTGATTCCCTTCAGATAAACAGTTGGCATTGCCTTTGCTTTATCTCCTGCAAACGTAGGAGTATTGAGTATGGCAATCAACTTAGACCAGCTAACCGGTTTTCACGAAAAAGCACTGACACTGCGCACCGAACGCATGGAAGTGATTGCGGGAAACCTGGCAAATGCAAATACCCCAGGCTACAAGGCCAGAGATATTGACTTTGCGTCAGCCATGAAATCAGCCCGTGCCGCGCAGGGGCAGGAAATGGTGCGTACTCATGACAAGCATATTGGCGGTCGTATGGTGTCCAGCGCCGAACTGCAATATCGCATTCCTACCCAACCTGACACTGGCGACGGCAATACCGTGGAAGTTCAGAACGAGCGTAACCGCTTCCTGGACAATGGCATGCGCTATCAGGCCAGTATCGAGTTTCTGAATGGCAAAATTAAGGGCATGAAGAAAGCCCTAGGCTCCGGAGGGCAAGCATAATGAGTCTGTTTAGCGTCATGTCCATCTCCAGCACCGGTATGGAAGCGGAGAGCGTTCGTCTGAATACTACGGCCAGCAACATCGCAAACGCCAATTCAGTCAGCAGCAACGAAAACGACACCTACCGCGCACGCCATGCGGTGTTTGCGACAGAGCTGCGTCGCGCGAGTGATGATCAGAGCAAAGGGGTTGGCGTCCAGGTTCGGGGCATTGTTGAAAGCAACGCGCCGCTGCAGATTGAGTACGCCCCCAACAATCCGCTGGCGGATGAAAATGGCTACATCTACAAACCTAACGTGAACGTGGTGGAAGAGATGGCCAACATGATGTCGGCGTCGAAGGCATATGAAACCAACGTACAGGTTGCGGATACCACAAAACGGATTTTCCGCCGCGTACTGCAGCTAGGACAAGGGCAATAATTTGCCGTTGCGGTGAAGTGAGGATATCACGGTGAACATAATCGATAATGTCGGCCTCAATAAAGACCTTTACTGGCAGGAAGAAAAGGTCAAGGTGTCAGACGGCAGTGAACAAAATCTGAGCCAGGAAGATTTCTTTGCCATGCTGACTGAGCAGCTGTCAAACCAGGATCCGACCAAACCGGTCGACAACGACCAGATGGTCGCCCAGATGACATCGTTCACGATGGCAGATGGTATTTCACAACTGAATGAAAAGTTCAGCGCGTTTGCTACGTCAATGACATCGAATCAGGCACTGCAGGCATCCAGCCTGATCGGCCAGAATGTACTGGTGCAGGGCAACGTTGGCTACATGGGGCAGGAAGGTGCAGGATTTTCCGGGGTGGTAGTCAATGAGCAAACCGTTCAGGACATGCAAATTACCATTCAGAACCAGTATGGCGAAGTGATTCGTTCTATTGATGCCGGCACACAGGGCCAGGGCAACATTCAGTTTGAATGGGATGGTACCGATGCACGCGGCAATCCTATGCCGCCCGGAGAATATGTCGTCACCGCGACCGGTAAGGTCAACGGCGAAGGCACCCAAATTGCAACCGCTATCAACCGTCATGTTGGTAGTGTCAGTCTGGCTGGCAGCAGCCAGGGCGTTATTTTGAACCTCGATGGTGATGTCAGCATTAGTCTTAGCGACGTCATTCAGATAGGCAGTTAGCAGGAGAGAGTGAACAATGTCTTTTAATATCGCACTAAGCGGCGTGTCCGCAGCTCAGAAAGATCTGGATGTCACCGCCAACAACATTGCCAACGTTAACACCGTTGGTTTTAAAGAGTCCCGTGCAGAATTCGGTGATGTGTATGCCGCTTCTCTGCTGGCTGGTGGTAAAACCAAAGTCGGTGATGGTGTACTGACACAGGACGTTGCACAGCAGTTCTCACAGGGTAGTCTGCAGTTTACTAATACCGCGCTGGATTTGGCGATTACCGGTAATGGTTTCTTCGCCACCGTACCTGAAATTACGTCACGCGATTTTTCGTTTACCCGTGCCGGTCAGTTCAAACTCGATGAGAACAACTTTGTGGTCAACAGCAACGGCGACAACCTGCTGGGTTTCCCGGTGAATGATGACGGCACCAGTGCATCGGTTGCACTGAGTACTACAGTACCTGTGCGGATCCCTGACTCGTCGGGTTCGCCACAGCAAACCTCTGAGGTTGACCTCAGAATGAACCTGCCTGCCGGTGACGCGGGCCTGGATCCGCTCGATTTTGATCCCGATGATCCACTGACTTACAACGCGAGTACCTCAGTAACCATTTACGATTCGCTGGGTGACAGCCACGTCATGACCTATTACTTCATCAAAGACAATGCTGCTGGCGTAGACAACGAGTGGTACATGGTCACGTCGGTCGATGACACACTGGTAGACATGACCAATGCCGACGGCACCGACGCAGACCCGGCAACCGCCGTGCATGTCGCCGGTACCAATACCGGTAACGCGGTGACGGCGGCAAAACTGCAATTTAGCGCGGGTGGTGATTTTATCGGGATTGAATCAGCTGATGGTAATACCTCGACGGATACAAAACTGGTGACGGAAGCATTGGGTGCAGGCATTCTGACAAATGGTTCGGATGATACTCAGCAAATCGCCATTGACTTCAACCTGAGTACAGGCTCTGCAACGCCAAACGAACCAACCCAGTTTGCTTCAGCCTTTGAAGTGACCTCACTGGAACAAAATGGTTTGCCGGTTGGCCGTCTGACGGGAATCGATATCGGGCCTGACGGTCTGGTGCGTGCGACGTTCTCTAACGGTACGTCGGAACCGATTGTGCGCGTTGCACTGGTTCGTTTCGCGAATGAGCAGGGCCTGACGCAGCAGAACTCAACCCAATGGCAGGAAAGCCTGGAGTCCGGTGAAGCCCTGGCGGGTGAAGCTACCACAGGTACTTTCGGTGAAATCAATTCCTCAGCACTGGAACAGGCGAACGTTAACCTGACGACCGAGCTGATCGACATGATCATTGCCCAGCGTAACTTCCAGGCGAACTCACGTGCGCTGGAAGTGAATAACCAGCTGAATCAGACAATTCTGAATATCCGATAACGCTGAACAACCCCACTTACAAAGCCGCACACTCGTTGCGGCTTTTTTATTCCCTGCACTGACATCTGTCCTGATTCAACTTTGGCATCTGCTTTGCAAGCAATCAGGGTAATCATTCATTTTCGTCAAAAGACAGTCATGGACAAATTACTCTACATTGCTGCAAGCGGCGCGAAACAGGACCTGTTAGGAACCAGCGTCAGGGCGAACAACCTTGCCAACTCGCAAACCACCGGGTTCAAAGCTCAGCTTGAACAGGCCAGAGCCATGTCAGCCTACGGCGAAGGCTTGCCGACCCGTGTGTTCTCCATGACCGAGAGTCCGTCCAATAACTATGAGTCGGGTCCTATGATTCAGACTGGCCGCGAACTGGATGTGGCCGTGCAGGGGGATGGATGGATCACGGTCCAGGATGACATGGGTAATGAGGCGTACTCACGTAACGGTAATTTTCAGTTGAGTGACAACGGCATACTGACGGATGTCAATGGCCGCATCGTGTTGGGGGATACCGGTCCGATTTATCTGCCGGTGCCGCTCGACAACCTGGATATCGCGATTGATGGCACCATCTCAGCCCGTCCACTCGGCGCGCCGGCAAATGCATCTGAAGAAGTGGGACGCATCAAGCTGGTTAATCCGGATTTGCGTCAAATGGAACGGGGTAACGACGGCTTGTTCCGGATGGTGAGCGGTGAACCCGCGCAGGCTGACGCCTCAGTCAAAATTATGTCGGGCATGCTTGAAGGATCTAATGTCAACGCGATTGACGAGATGGTGAACATGATGAACCTGCAGCGTCATTACGAACTGCAGGTGAAACTGATGAAGCAGGCTGACGAATTGGATACACGCGGCAATATGCTGCTCAGAATTATTTAACGACTGACGAAATATTGCCGCAGGCGGCAATGTGAGGAGGGGATTATGCATCCAGCATTATGGATCAGTAAAACCGGACTGGACGCGGCGCAGACCGACGTGTCCGTGGTATCGAACAACCTGGCCAATGCCTCAACCGTCGGTTTTAAGAAAGACCGCGCGATTTTCGAGGATTTGTTGTACCAGAACATCAATCAGCCGGGCGGCCGTTCATCTGCGGATACCGAGTTACCCTCAGGCCTGATGCTGGGCTCCGGCTCGAAAGTTGTGGCAACCCAGAAAGCGCATACCCAGGGTAACCTGCTTACCACAGACAACGCGCTCGACGTATCTATCCAGGGGCGGGGTTACTTCGAAATTCTGATGCCGGATGGCACGGTGTCGTACACCCGAAACGGTCAGTTTACGCTTAATGATCAGGGACAGATTGTGACACCAGGTGCAGGTTTCCCGCTGCAGCCGCAAATTGCAGTGCCGGAAGATGCCCAGCAGATCACCATCTCTCAGGACGGTGAAGTCAGTGCAACCGTGCGTGGTCAGGCAGAGCCGCAGGTACTGGGCCAGATCAACATCACCGACTTTGTTAACCCCACCGGCCTGCAGCCGATAGGGCAGAACCTGTACATCGAGACCGGCAGCAGTGGCCAGCCTATTCAGGGAATACCCGGTTTACAGGGATTGGGGACAATCTCTCAGGGCACGTTGGAAACCTCTAACGTTAATGTTACTGAGGAACTGGTTAACCTGATTGAAAGTCAGCGTTTGTACGAGATGAACTCAAAAGTGATTTCATCGGTGGATCAGATGCTTGGTCAGGTTATTCAGCAACTTTAACGGGTGATTTTATGCGTGCTTTCATCACTGTCTTTTGTCTTGTTGCACTGTCAGGCTGCATGAGTACTTCAGAGCCGCCGGTGCAGGCCAATGACCCCAGCTTCGCGCCGGTGGTGCCGGATTATCCGCGCGACCAGATTGTTGAAGACGGCACGCTGTTCCGGCCTTATATGGCCAGCAGCCTGTATTCTGAAATCACTGCCAGACAGGTCGGCGATATCATCACAGTCCGGCTGAGTGAAAATACCAACGCGACGAAAACCGCGGGGACCTCAACCACCAAAGAGACCAGTGTTGATTTGCAGCCGATTACCGGACTGGGCGGCAATGCCGTCAACATCGGTAATCAGTCAATTCAGCTTGGGGTGGATTCCACCAACGAATTTTCCGGTGATGCACAGGCAAACCAGAGCAACAGCTTAAACGGCAGTATTTCTGTCACGGTGGTGGATGTTCTGCCAAACCGCAATCTGGTGATCCGCGGCGAAAAGTGGATCACGCTGAATCATGGCGATGAATATATTCGTCTGACAGGCATTGTGCGTCCTGTCGATATTAATGCGCAGAATGAAATTCTTTCTACCCGCATTGCCAATGCACGCATCCAGTACAGCGGAACCGGGACCTTTGCCAGAGCCCAGGAAAAAGGCTGGCTGACCCGTTTCTTCTCGTCCAGTTTGTGGCCATTCTAAGGGGAACCTGATGAAACAGCTTATCCGTTTTATTGCGATTGCCGTGCTGTTTACCAGCCAGTTCGCTGCTGCGCAGCGCATCAAGGATGTTGCCAGTGTTCAGGGCGTCCGTAGCAATCAGTTGATTGGTTACGGTCTGGTTGTTGGTCTGCCGGGGACGGGGGAGCAAAGCCCATTTACCGGTCAGACGTTCAGAACCATGCTGAATAACTTCGGGATCCGGCTTGATCCGGGCCAGCAGCCGCGTATCAGAAACGTGGCCGCCGTTGCCGTCCATGCCGAGTTGCCACCGTTTATTAAACCCGGACAAACCATTGATGTGACCGTGTCGTCAGTCGGTGAGGCGGACAGCCTGCAGGGCGGTACGCTGTTGCAGACCTTTCTGAAAGGTGTTGACGGGCAGGTCTATGCCGTTGCCCAGGGGAGCCTGGTAGTCAGTGGCTTTGGTGCTGAGGGCGGTGATGGCTCTAAAATTGTCGTTAATACGCCAACCGTCGGACGCATTCCTAATGGTGCACTGGTCGAACGCGCTGTCCCTTCAGGCTTCGCGAACGGTGACTCACTGACACTGAATCTGCACTATCCGGATTTCTCAACCGCAAAGCGTCTGGCAGACACGATTAACGAAAAACTCGGTGCCCAGCCGGATCAGGGTTATGTCATTGCAACCCCAGTTGATGCGGCATCGGTGCGCGTCACTGCGCCACGCGATATTGGCCAGCGGGTCGGTTTTCTTGCAACGCTGGAAAATTTTGAATTCACGCCGGCCGATGCGCCTGCGAGGGTTGTGATAAACAGCAGAACCGGCACCATCGTCATTGGTCAGGATGTGCGACTGCTGCCTGCCGCGATTACCCATGGCGGACTGACGGTGACCATTGCAGAAAATCAGCAGGTATCACAGCCCAATGCGTTGGCTGACGGTGACACTGTGGTCACAACGCAGTCGATAGTCGATGTCAATCTGGATGATTCACGCATGTTTAAGTTTGAGCCGGGTGTGACTCTGGATCAGCTGGTTCGTGCTGTGAATGAAGTGGGTGCCGCGCCAGGCGACCTGATGGCAATTCTTGAAGCCCTTCGGCAGGCCGGTGCATTACGCGGTGAACTAGTGGTGATCTGATGGACGTGCTGAACACCAAAAGCCAGTTAGAGTTAAGCCGCAATGTGCACGATCTTGGCAGCATCAACAAGATGCGTGATGCCATTGCCAGTGGCGATGACAAGGTCCTGGAAGAGGCCGCGCAGCAGTTTGAAGCCATTTTTGTGCAGATGATGCTGAAATCCATGCGCAAAGCACAGGATGTACTGGCCGACGAAGATAGCCCGTTTAACTCAGAACACATGAAGTTTTACCGCGACATGCATGACCAGCAACTGGCGGCAGATCTGTCGTCCGGAGACGGATTAGGGCTGGCGGAAATCATTATTCAGCAACTGGGTCAGAAAGATGAGAACTACACCCCGGCGAGTGTGCTGCGCGGCGATGGCAATATCGCGTCGCTCAACCAGCAACGTCGCGAGCACACCCTGCAGGCCCAGGCTGCGGTAATCGACAGCCAGAGTCATCAGGCGCTACCCGCGTATAAAGACGCATTGTTTTCCTCGCCGGATGCGTTTGTTGAGGCACTGCGTCCGCATGCTGAGCGGGTTGCCGCAGAACTGGGTCTGGATGCACGGGCGATTATTTCTCAGGCGGCGGTTGAAACCGGATGGGGTAAATACGTTATCCACGATGGTCAGGGTAAACCAACGCATAATTTGTTCGGCATCAAGGCCGGCAACAACTGGACCGGAAAATCAGCGGCGGTGGATACCCTTGAGTTTGTTGACGGCGTTGCGAGCAAACAAAAAGCTGCGTTTCGTGCCTATGATTCGCTGAGTGACGCGGTAGAAGATTATGGGCGCTTTATTGCTGAGCAGCCACGTTATCAGCAGGCGCTCAATAACGGACAGGATGCCAAAGGCTATGCCGAGGCACTTCAGCAGGCAGGCTATGCCACTGACCCTGGTTACGCCGATAAAATCATGTCTGTCTATCACAGTGACCGACTACAAACGCTGCTGCCCCAGGCAGATGACTAACCATAGCAGGTTGATTTCATGAGTAGCACAGACCTTTTCTCGATTGCCTCAAGCGGTGTAAACGCAAGCAATAAGCTGCTGCAAACGACCAGCAGAAACATCGCGAACGTCAATACCGAGGGCTATGTCCGGGAGCGTACGGGCATCGACAGCAGCAATGTCTATGGCGTCGAAATTGGCGGTACAGAGCGCATAATTAATGTGTTTGCACAGAATCAGCTGCGCCGTGATATTACCGCGGTTGCCGAGTTTGAGGTCTATGCCGAAAAAGCCGATGCCCTGGATAACATGCTGGCTAATGAGGCAAATGCGCTGTCTACCGGTTTAAGTAAATATTTTGCTGCTTTGCAGACCGCGGCAGATGACCCGACGAACCTCGCGTCACGTGAACAGGTACTGACCGGCGCTGAGTCATTGCTACGGAACATGGAAACCCTGAGCAACTACATGTCGTTCAAGGAAGAGGAACTGAACCTTGAATTTACCAGTGTCGTTAACCAGGCAAATGCGCTGATCAAAAACATTGGTGAGCTGAATCAGGCGGTCATTGTTGCTTATGGCAATAATCCGCGTGGTGACGAGCCCACTGCGCTGCTCAATGAGCGTGATAAAGCGGTGAATGCGCTCGCTGAAATTATGTCTATTGAGGTGCGTGAGAGCCGTGATCAGCAGGGCGCTATTTCTGTCAGCCTGACATCTGGCGATTCGCTGATCATGGATAACGGCAGCTTTAACGTGTTTGAAGTTGGGACTGACGCCGACCTGAGCTTTAAGGAATTACAACTGCGTAATGGTTTCACCGGGGCTAAGGCGGAGACCCGCATTAACGTGCTGGAAACCGATCTCGGCGGAATGCTCGGTGGGTTATTCCGTTATCGTGATGAGGTCCTGGGACCGGCACAACGGGATGTCGGTCAGCTCGCACTCGCATTTGCAGACGCCATGAATACGCAGAATAAGCTGGGGATGGACCTGGACGGGCAGCTTGGAAGTGCCCTGTTTGCATTACCTGCGGTGAATGGTCTGACGTACGAAGGCACTGACCCGACGCTGTCAGTCGTCGGGCAGGTGACAGAAGGCAAAGGCAGCGAGCTGACAGACGCTGATTATAAAATTACGGTGACCAGTGTGTCGGGCGGAGTGCCGGATGAAATTACCGTTGAATTATTAAATGGTGACGGCACGCCCAAAAAGGACGGCAGTGGTAACGACATTATCTATACCGGTATTACCGTATCAGCGACAGGCTTTACGGAACTGCCCGGTGGGTTTGAAATTGATTTCACCGATGCCAGTGGGTATGCCGTTGATAATGAATTTTTGCTGCAACCGACCAAACGCGCCGGCGCTAACATTTCGCTGATTTCCAATCGTCCGGAAGATCTGGCATTTGCCGCGCCAATCCGGGTTGAGCCATCACAGAATAACCTCGGTGGCGCACGTGTCAGTGGTGTCACGGTAACGAACACCGAAGTGTCGGCAACCGGCTCGGCGTTTGATGGTGCCGGTGGTATTCATGATCTTGCCGGCTCGCCCAGTGCGACGGTGGGCGCGCCAGCCCAGGTGCGGTTTACCTCATCGACCAGTTTTGAAGTGCTTGACGGAGAATCGCCACCCAACGTAATTACCACGGTAAGTGGCGTCACTGACTACACTAATCTGCTGGCCCAGGCTGAAGCGAGTGGCGCGGGGCCAGCCTGGCCTGCCGCATTCTCAGCGCTGGATGACTATCCGGGGTATGACTTCAGTCTGCAGGGCGTTCCCCAGGCTGGCGACACCTTTGCTATTGGCTACAATACCAATGGCTTTGCCGATAATACCAATGCGCTGGCCATGGCCGGTATGCAAAATGAAAAGCTGGTTCAGGTGAGCAGTGAACCCACTAATGATCCCAGAACCTTTCACGACGCCTATGCTTCGTTGGTCGGCAGAGTTGGAGAAGATGCGGCATCGGCCGATACATCGTTACGGGCTGCCGAAGCCATGAAGGTGCAGTCTGAAAACTGGTTTGAATCGGTCTCTGGTGTGAGTCTGGATGAAGAAGCGGCAAACCTTATCCGCTTCCAGCAGTCTTACGCGGCAGCAGCACGAATTCTTACTACGGCGCAGGATTTGTTTGATACCATTCTGTCAGCAGCCAGGTAATTGAGTATGCGTATTTCTACAGGTCAGATTTACAGTCAGAATATCCGTTCCATTATGGAAAATCAGCGCGGTTTGGTTGATACCCAGGAAGCGCTGTCAACGGGGAAAAAACTGAACCGGCCGTCGGATGACCCGGTGGGCGCGGCGAAGGTGATCCGTTATACCGAAGAACTCGACCAGTTAACGCAATATCAGCGAAATAATGATTTGCTGACCGGCGCGCTCGAGCAGCAGGAGGCCGTGTTGGGCAATATTGTTGATACCGCGCAGCGCGCGCGCGTGCTGGCAGTGCAAGCCGGCAACGGTATCCTGTCAGACACCGACCGTCAGGCTATCGCAGCCGAACTTGAGCAGTTGCGTAACGAAGCCTTTGACCTGATGAATACCCAGGATGCCGACGGCAACTATATTTTTGCCGGCTACCAGTCCGATATTCAGGCGTTTTCTATGAACCCGGCATCGACGGGTGATGTGATTACCTTTGCCGGTGACGGCGGTAATACCTTTGTGCAGGTGTCAGACAGTGCACGGATCCAGGCGTCGACCAGTGGCTATGAAGTATTCCAGAATGTACTCGCCCGTCATGACTTTACCGTTACCGGTACGGCGGGTGGCGCGACGGTCGACAGTGCCAGAGTGGCAGAACAGAGTACGTTTGATAATTTTTACAAACAAAATTATGACGCGGTAACCGCCGCAAACAACGACTATCGTCTGACCGTGCTGGCGGGCAATACCATTGAACTGACCAATGTCGGTACCGGCGCGGTGGTCGGTACATCATCGTTTACGTCAGGCACGCCGGTGACCATCAAGGGCATGGAGTTTACCGTTAATGGTGGCGTTGGCGATACGGTCGACTTTACCCTGGATTCCCCACAAAAAAAGAATCTGGCAGAAACGATTAACGATCTCTACAACGTGCTTAATGCACCAGTGACAAACGGCGATGCGTACAATGACGCGATTAATGACGCGATTGTAGGCATTGATAACGCGCTTGAGCGTGTATCGCTTGAACGGTCTTCCGTCGGCGGACGCCTGAATGCCGCGCGCTCTGTCTATGAAACCAATCTTGATCTGGAAATTGCGGCTAAAGAGGCGCGCTCGTCGATAGAAGATGTCGACTACGCGGAGGCGTCGATTGAGTTTTCTAAACAGGAAACCGCGCTTAATGCTGCGCTTGCCTCGTTTCCCCGTGTTGCAAACCTGTCACTGTTTAATTACATCTCTTAACTTCTCAAGGCCTGACAACGTTGCCAGGTAGACCCGCGATTGCCGGTCGACATGCTCAGAGTAGTACGCTACGTGCAGTGTGTCACCGGTGATCACCAGTCCGGGGTAGCTGTTGTCGCCAGCACTGGGCAGTGTCATGAGTACTTCCAGTGCACCGGAAGTGCGGTTGAGTAACCACAAACAGGTGCGCAGATGTTTACCGTCCCAGCGTCGGCCGGCTACCAGCATGGTATCGCCGGTCAGGGGCAGCCATGCGGGACCGCCAATATACTCTCCCAGATCCTGCCATTGCCAGCGTGTGTAAGGGGCATCGGCTTTTCCTAACTGTGCAGTAAAGGTGTCGGCATCGCGCCTTACCAAGGCCCAAAGAGTCTGGTTCTGATCAAAAAAGAGGTCGCTCTCGTTGGGATACCCCAGCCGGTGTTTGTCTTTCGACAACGCCTGTTCATGATGCAGAAACATCCGCTTGCCCAGATGACCACGGTAAAGATCCAACGTATTGCGCGCGCGGTGGTAGGCCAGTCCCCACGATTCATTCTGGTGCCACACGGTGCGCCATAACCAGTCGCGTCTGACGCCAGTGTCATGACAGGAAGACCAGCTTTTTCCGGTTGTCGAAAACCAGCTCACCATTTTCCTGGTCTCGGGATATTTCGCGTAGGCCAGCAGCCACAGCGTGCCACGCGCATCGCGACTGAGTTTGGGATCACGCAAATCCGCACCGGGCAGGTGTAAGCGCTGACGAAAGCGTACCCGGCCATCATTGCCTATGCCAGAGATTTCAATAATGCCATCCGGACTCACATGCGTATCACCCTGTCGGTAGCAGCATAACAGGGTATCCGGATCGAGGCGGATCAAATCACAGAAAGCACTGTGCGGTGCCACCGATGAAATACGCTGGATCGTGCGGTGTGTAAGGACGTCGCTGAACATAAAATCACCAGAAAAAACGACCGGTTAGCTAAGTATAGTGACCACAGGGTGGCTGGCCAGACGGTTTTTTTCAAATTTTTATTAAAGGGATCTTTCCCTGCGTCGATAACACTACTGAGAGAGCCAGTTCATCAATTACCCCTCAGGTATTGATGACTACTAAGTTTGTAACAGCCGGAATCCCCGGCGGCCAGCGCATGCTGGACTGAGAGTGTAGGAGAGACTTATGTCTTTATACGTCAATACCAATGTGTCTGCATTAAATGCACAACGTCAGCTGTTCGACGTGGGCAATTCACTGAGCACATCTTTTGAACGTCTTTCATCAGGTTTCCGGATCAACAGCGCTGCTGACGATGCTGCGGGTCTGCAGATTACTGACCGAATGACATCACAAATCCAGGGTCTGAACCAGGCCGTCCGTAATGCTAACGATGCGATTTCTCTGTCTCAGACAGCAGAAGGTGCCCTGCAGGAAACAACAACTGCTCTGCAGCGTATTCGTCAGCTTGCGGTGCAGGCTCAAAACGGCATTAATTCGTCATCAGACAAGCTGGCACTGCAAAAAGAAGTGTCTGCGCTGAAGTCAGAAATAAGCCGTATCGGCCAGCAAACGCAGTTTAACGGTGTTGCCATTCTTGATGGCTCATTTTCGGCTGCTTTCCTGGTTGGGGCTAATGCCGGGCAGACCATTTCAGTTAACCTGTCATCGTCTGACGGCGCATCTTACGGTGCTTCTGGCTTAGGCGTTGGTTCTATCGACGTATCTACTGATGCCAGTGCGGCAATGGCAGATATCGATGCTGCAATCTCTACCATTGGTGGGATTCGGGCAGACCTGGGTGCGCTTCAGAACCGCTTCCAGTCAACCATCCGTAACCTGAGCAACGTATCAGAGAACGTGTCAGCAGCACGCTCACGTATCAGAGATACAGACTTTGCTGCAGAAACTGCGGAACTGACCCGTAATCAGATTATCCAGCAGGCAAGTACAACTGTACTGTCTCAGGCTAATCAGCGTCCACAGGCCGCACTTCAGTTACTGGGTTAAGGTTAAGCGCGTGGGAATGAGGCCAGGAGGTAGTGTGCCGGAATCAATCCCCACGCGAGAGGTCGCTCACTCTCTCCTAACGTAGAGCGATGGGTCGGGCGCCAGCCCGACCTTTTTTAACCGCCAAAGAAAAAATGCATTATTTAGCAAATTTCCGCTAAAGGATTTTTCCTGTCCGGACGATAACGTTTATACAGGCGGCAGATGACACAGTCACCGACCCCTGAAGTAAGCAGTAAGGCATCCATAACAATAATAAGCCTGAGGCTGCAGCGGCAATAACAATAAAACCATGCCGTCAATAAAATCGTTAGGAGAAATACCATGCTGATAATCTGTCCGTCGACACTCTGCTAATCAGACCGGCATAACCGGAAGACGCATCGCGTTCGCTATCACCGGTAGCCACTGAATTCACACAAAGCACTATAGAAAACAAAGCCAGGAGGGCTTTGACGGGAGAGTTGTGTCTGGAATTTGTACTCAGACTGGAACTGCTGACTGGCAGGAATGAGGCCAGGAGGTAGTGAGAGGTATGAGGTCTGGAACAACATACCTGCCGTCAGCAAGAGCGTTGGACTTTCCAACGTCACAAAGGCAGAGCCAGTGTGAAGGGTGTCAGAGAATAGTCACTGACAAGAAATATTAAGCATGTTGTATACCAGGTTTTTAAAAACGCGCATAAAACAATAAAAACAGCGCACATATAAACTGTTAGGAGAGCCATTATGAGCCTTTATGTAAATACCAATGTTTCTGCACTAAACGCACAGCGTCAGCTGTTCGATGTGGGTAACTCCCTGAGTACGTCGTTTGAGCGACTATCATCGGGATTCAGAATCAATAGTGCCGCTGATGATGCTGCAGGATTGCAAATTTCAGATCGTATGACATCCCAGATCCAGGGGTTGAATATGGCTGTTCGAAACGCAAATGACGGGATTTCTCTTGCGCAAACAGCTGAAGGCGCGATGCAGGAAATTACTACCTCACTGCAGCGAATTCGCCAGCTGGCCATTCAGTCTCAAAACGGGATCAATTCATCATCGGATCGCTTAGCACTTCAAAAAGAGGTGTCTGCACTGAAACAAGAGATATCGCGAATTGCGGTTACCACAGAGTTTGCCGGCAACGCGATACTTTCCGGGGACTATTCCGCAAGGTTCCTGGTCGGAGCGAATGCCGGTCAGACAATTTCCGTAAACCTTTCAAGTCAGGCTCTGACGCGTGCCGGAGTAAACGGGCTTAGTGCAACCGGTTTAGGACTGGCGACGAGCGATGTACTATCTGCGGCAAATGCATCATCACTGTTGACCACTGTTGACGGCGCGATTTCCGCTATCGGTGGATTGCGTGCTGACCTCGGTGCGATTCAGAACCGATTCCAGTCAACCATTCGTAACCTGAGCAATATCTCAGAGAACGTATCAGCGGCAAGATCGCGCATCAAGGATACAGACTTTGCCGCCGAAACGGCAGAACTGACCCGCGCCCAGATCCTGCAGCAGGCAACAACAACCGTACTGTCGCAGGCGAACCAGCGCCCACAGGCGGCCCTGTCACTATTAGGTGGTTAAGGAAAAGTAAAGGGAAGGAGTTGAGAGGCCATCCCAGGATGCTGCGGCCAGCTGGCCGCAGCGCCAAGAAAACGCCGACTAACAGGACTGAGAGTGTAGAAGTTTTGGTTGAGAGGCCAGTTAATCCTACTAAAGTACCTGCCAGCCGACAGAAAACAGTTTTGCTCAATCTCCTAACGTGAGCAATTGGTCGGGATATCATGTTCCGGCCTTTTTTCTTGTTCTTACCGGGTCATCCGACACAACGTCTTACTGCATCACTGTTATTGTTGGTGTAATCCGACAAAATCGCGACTGCCAGCATTACACGCAAAATCAAAAGCATTACGCGTGCCAAGTTTAAACCTCTGTGAGATATCCGACAAGTCAGGTAGTGGCGTTGTCGTGCTTCCCGCTATCTCCCTGTCTGAGCTGTCCACTGAATTCTAAGATATTTTCGTTATTAAAATTTATTTAAAACAATGGCTTGCAAATTAATTGAAGTTTTTTTCAAAAAAAAACTAAAGATGCTCAAGGGCGGGCCGATACCACTAGTTGAGGGGTAATTTATATTACTTTTAAGAGGGGTTGTCCGGGAGTAGTGAACCAGGCAACTGGAACTGGAAGGGGTTGATGGTAGCACAGTCATCATCGAGTCCCTAGGAGGTAACTATGTCTTTATATGTAAACACAAACGTCTCTGCGCTGAATGCGCAGCGTCAATTGTTTGACGTAAACAACCGCCTGAGCACGTCGTTTGAAAGACTGTCGTCAGGGTTTCGTATCAATAGTGCTGCCGATGACGCTGCCGGTCTTCAGATTTCTGACCGTCTGACATCTCAGGTAGAGGGTCTTAATCAGGCTGTTCGTAATGCGAATGACGCCATCTCACTGTCGCAGACAGCAGAGGGTGCTCTGGCAGAAGTAACCACCAGCTTACAGCGTATTCGTCAGCTGGCGGTACAGGCGCAAAACGGCATTAACTCATCTGCCGACAAGCTTGCGCTGCAAAAAGAAGTATCCGCTCTGAAGACTGAAATATCGCGTGTGGGCAGCGATACCCAGTTTGGTAGCGTTAACATTCTGGACGGCAGCTTCTCTGCGTCATTCCTGGTTGGTGCAAACGCCGGTCAGACGATTTCTGTTAATCTGTCACGCAGTGGCGGTTTTGGTGCGTCTGGTCTGAGCGTAGGCAGTGTGGATGTGTCTACTGACGCCAGTGGTGCACTGACGTCTATCGATGCCGCTATCTCTACCATCGGTGGCATTCGTGCTGACCTGGGTGCCCTTCAGAACCGCTTCCAGTCTACTATTCGTAACTTGGCTAACGTTTCTGAGAACCTGTCTGCTGCGCGTTCACGTATTCGTGATACTGACTTTGCTGCTGAAACAGCAGAGCTGACGCGTAACCAGATCATCCAGCAGGCATCTGTTTCTGTACTCAGTCAGGCAAACCAGCGTCCTCAGACAGCATTATCGCTGCTGGGATAAGCTATACTAGAATTACCTTAGTTGAGATGTAACGGGTGCCCGCCATGCTGCGGCCCCGTTTTGTCGTTTCAATGGGAGGGTGGTGACGTGGAAATTGCAAATATTCAGAATGGCCAGGCTCTTGCTAGTAATACAAACGGCAACAGTGTAAGAAATGACGCAACTGAAACCCGTGTACGACAGCAGGAAACGCCGCTTCGTGACGTTGCTTCACGGGAGACGTCGACGCCACAGTCTGTGGGGGAAACGGTAACCCGTGCGTCACAAAATACTGTTCAAGTTTCCGAACAGCAGGCCGATACCGAGAACAGAGAGGATCGCAGTGTTCAGCTGAACGAGGCGGTTAAAGAGGTTGAAGCGTTCTTACAGGCCCAAAACCGAAACCTGGCGTTTACCATTGATGAAGATACCAATCGCTCGGTGGTAACGGTAAAAGACGGCGAATCTGGTGACGTAATACGGCAAATTCCTTCCGAGGAGGTGTTAAAACTTGCCGAACGTATCCAGGAACTGCAGCAGGATATTGGAAACCGGGTAGGAGTGCTCATAAATAACAAGGTGTGATGAGGTAACGTATGACTATTCAATCGTTGGGTGTGGGTTCAGGGCTTGCGCTTGATGACCTTGTTCGTCAGCTGCTCGAAGCGGAGAGAAAACCGAAAGTAGACCGGCTGAACGCACGCGAGGAAAAGATTGAAGCGGAAATCTCCGGCCTTGGACAGATCAAGTCTAAGCTCTCAGAGTTCAAAGATATTGTTGATGAGCTGCGCTCAGACAATGACATCAACGGCCGGGAGCCGACAATTACCAATCCTTCAGAAGACGCTGACGTGTTTTCTGCCGAAGCCTCTAACTCTGCATTACGTGGAAAGTACGACATCGCTGTCACGCAGCTGGCTGCCGGAAGTCGGGTTACTACCGAAGATGGCGCGTTTACGGCTGCCTCTGACGCGGTACTCACGTCTGGCACCGGTCAACTGACATTTGACGTCGGTGGTGGCGCACAAAGCTTCTCCGTAGAAGTAACCGCCGGAATGACGCTGACTCAGCTTCGCGAAAAAATTAATAGTGCCAGCGATAACTTTGGTATCAATGCCAATATTATTGATACCGGCACGGCTGCGGGCCCGAAACTGGTGTTTTCATCCACAGTGACCGGCGCCGGTAATGACCTCACTATTAATAATGACTTCGGTAACGCCGAGCTCGACAGACTGTCGACTACGGGCGGTACCAATAATATTGATACCGCCAATCCGGATTATTTCTCTTCTGCCAAAAATGCGCAGGCAACCATCGACGGTATCCTGGTAGAAAGCGATACCAACAAGTTTGAAAATACCATCCAGAACGTGTCGTTTGAAGCAAACGAACTGTCGCCACTGGCTGCTGACGGCGTGACGCCGCTTACTAGCCGCCTTGAAATTGGCTATGACAAGGAAGGACTGGATGAGAAGATCCGTAAGTTTGTAGAAAACTACAACAGTATCATTGATGAGATTAAAAAGCTGACCCGCTATGGTGAGTCTGAACTGGAAGATGACGGGGCACTGGCGGGAGACTCTTTGTTACGCGGTATTCAAAGCGGACTGGCTACCATTGTGGGTGGCTCTGTCAGTAGTTCTGCGCTGGGTGGTTTGTTTCAGCTCGGTATAGAAATAGACAGTGATGGTAAGCTGGAAATAGGCTCTACGGATTTTGGCCTCGGGTCGGGCGAAGATCGGCTACAGGATGCGCTGGATGACAGCTTTGACGAAATTGCCAAACTGTTTACCGACGAAAACGAAGGGATAGCAACACGCCTGTATGAATTTGCCGACCAGTATACCTCGTTCAGCGGCCTGTTGAGTTTACGTGAGCGATCAGCGAAGGATAACCGTGATCGAATCAATGATGACCGTGAGCGCTTAGAGTTGCGTATGCTCAATTATGAACAGATCCTTCGTGATAAATATCTGAATCTGGACCGCACCGTTGCGCAACTGAACCAGACTGGCGCAGCATTGTTAGCGTCACTTTAAAATTAAGCAGCAGGAGTTACCATGTCTCTGAAAGGTATTAATGCTTACCGTAAAGGTAATTTGAAACAGGATATCGCTACCGCAGACCCTCACCGTCTCACTCTGATGCTGTTGCAGGGCGCACTGGACCGGATTGCTTACGCTAAAGGAGCTATGGAGCGAAAAGAGTATGGTGTAAAAGGTGACTATATTTCCCGCGCGACAGCTATCGTTATGCATTTGAGAGATACGCTTGATCTCGAGGTCGGTGGCGAAGTGGCGCAGAATATGTTCTCACTGTATGACTACATGATTGAGCGTCTTGGTGACGCCCATATAAAGAACGACTTGAATATACTGGATGAAATCACTAGCCTGTTAACACCAATACGTGATGCATGGCTTCAGATTCCAGAGTCTGCCAAACAGGAAGCATTCGAAGCTCAGCGTCAAAAACGACAAGCTGTGTGAACGAAAACGATCTGAATCACTCCTATACACCTCCTGCGCTTGCGCAACTTAACGAACAGTTGTTGCAGGTATTGTCGGACAATGCCGAAGACTGGTATTCCGTTTTCAATGACATTATAAAACAACGAGATGCGCTGATTCAGGCGCATCTTTTATCGTTGGATGAGGCGGCGCGCAAAGCCTTTGCCGACGCTGAGTATAAGGTCAATGAGAAACTTATCGATGTGGCGAGAAAATTGCTTGATTCGGCTAAAGATGACATGAGTCATTTCGTAAGAAGTCAGGCCGCAATCAAGAAGTACAAATAACTATGCTAAAGAATATCCTGTTCCATTTGGATACAGATGACGTCGCGCAGAAACAACTGGAGCGGGATGCTGCCCCAGAGATTCTTCGCTTGCACAGGCTCAACCTGAATGCGTTCCAGCGACATATCCCGTCAATTTATCAACTGCTTGCCAGAAAAGAAGTACAAACTGCCTCAGTCTTTTGCAATAAATTTGGCGAATTAAATATCGTTGACCGTCAAAGTTCACGCGTTATTTACGGTCTGCATCCGCGGCAAGAGGTTACTTCTCAGTTTCTTTCTTACTGCGAAAATGCGCTGCGTTACGACATAGCCGACACGACTTGCATGGATGAAAAGTCACACCCGGATCTCCCCAGCCCCTACGCAAAAAAACTGGTCTCCTCTACCCGGCTCCCGGACCGTATCGGCGTCATGGTTGTGTTGGGGATTGGTCTGGGCTATCACATTGAAATGCTGCTTGAAAAAGTACAGATCGATCACTTCATCATTTATGAGCCGGATACGTCGTATTTCCGCTCGTCAATTTCTGCAGTTTCATGGCAACATTGTCTGGATGTTGCGAAACGGAAAAATACAGCGCTTTACCTCCAGGTTGGCAAAGATGCACGTGATCTTGCGACTGATATTTCTGAGTTGGCCGAGCATGTGTCGTTTGAACACTTTTACCTGTATAAGCATCTGAATCACCCCGTCTTTAACCAGGTCGTCAGTGCGCTGTCCGAACTTAGCTGGCAAGGGTTTACGCATTGGGCACTTAATGCCCGTCAACTTTCGCGAATAGATGAACAAGTGCCATTATGGCGTCCTGTGATGAATTTACCGGCATGGCGGTCTGACTATCTGGACAGTGAACGTTTTGAGGCGAATTTGGCCGCGTTGAAAACGTATTTCCCCGCCATTTATAAAGAATTCAGTGAGTACACGCCCGATAAGTGGGTTCCACTTGCCAATCAGCACGGCGATGTAAACGTATTTCATGTCTCATCAGTTGTGTCGTTGTACGGTGAAGCGCCGGAGCAAGAGTGCGAGCAAAGCATTGACGGCTTTTCACAGCGTCCGAATAAAGATGGTCTGGTACTGGGCTATCGAGGCATAAAACTAAAACGTTACTTTCACTATCAATTAGTCGCAGATGTTGAGACTGTGCTGAATGATATTGAGGAGTCACAAGGTAACTTACCGGATGTGATTAAATCCATGATCATATTCGGTTTGGGGCTCGGCTATCAGTTACCCTATTTATTTGAACATCATGATGTGCAGAAGCTTTTTATCTGTGAGCCTAATCGCGATTTCTTTTATGCCTCGTTATATGCCATTGACTGGGCGCTTATCCTGAAAAAAGTGGACGAAAGCAAAGGGCGGCTTTACCTGAATATTGGTGATGATGGCAACCATTTAATCAACGACCTGTTGACACAGTTTCACTCTATTGGCCCCTATGTATTAGCAAACACCTACTTCTATCAGGGCTATTACAACCCGACTCTGGTGAGTGCTGTGGCACAGTTGCGTGAGCAGTTGCAGGTAATCATTTCGATGGGGGATTATTTTGACCACTCTAAACACGGTATTGCTCATACCCGCTGGTCGATTGAGCAAGGTATCCCCTTTTTGCGCAATGATGTCAGTCAGAGGCTGACCCCTCAACAACTTGAAGTTCCCATTTTTTTGGTCGGGAATGGTCCCTCGCTTGACAGCCTTCTGGATACAATTCAGGAGTATCAGGATAGCGCTATCATCGTGTCATGTGGTACGGCGTTGCAGACGCTTCACCGACATGGGATAACGCCAGATTTTCATGCTGAAATTGAAATTAATCGTGCGACCTACGACTGGGCAACGCGAATTGGCGATCCGGACTATCTAAAGCAGATCACGCTGATAAGTTGTAATGGCATTCATCCTGACACGTGTGGTCTTTATCGCAATACGTTGCTGGCCTTCAAACAAGGTGAGTCATCCACCGTAACAGTCACTGAGCTGTACAAAAATCATCCCTACGCGTTACTAAATTATGCCTATCCAACAGTGTCGAATTTTGCCACTGATATGTTCACAACCTTAGGCTTTTCTCAGATATACCTACTGGGTATCGATATGGGATTTGTCGATGAGAAGTACCATCATTCGAAGAGTTCAGGATACTATAAACTTAATGGCGAAGAGCTCTATGATTACGCCAAAAGAAACGACACCTCGTTGGTCATAGAAGGCAATTTCCGTCCCTTCGTGAAAACCAAGTTTGAGTTTAAAATGTCAAAAATGGTGATGGAGCGGACGTTACAGAAAAGCACTGCGGAGATTTACAACCTCAATGACGGTGCAAAAATTATCGGCACACAGCCCCTGAAAAAGGACAATGTGTTGATTCTCGCTGAGCCGGGCCTGAAACAACAGACTTTGCAGGCCATCCACGATAACGCATTTGCTTCTTTTGATTTGGATGATTTTTCTTCGCGGTTTAATCAGCGTTATCAGTACGCGGCACTGGTGGAAGAGCTACATGCTTTTACCCCGCTGATTGCCGGGGAGGTGATGACGCGTGATGACGCGGATGCGCTGATCAACCGGCAACGTGACTTTACCGTATCTTCTTTTGCGCGCAAAAAGAGCCTTCTGTTTTTCTACCTCAACGGCACACTGAACTTTGTGAATTCAGCCTTAAGTAAAGTGATGAACGTTGACAATGATGAAGTGTGCATTGCGGCTTATAACCAGATCCTGGAATACTGGCGAACAGCATTCAGTGACATCTCCGCTGCGCTTGAGTTCGATGAAATGGGATTTGATTTTATCCCTAACTTCATTCGTCAGCGTCAACGGGTCTCGTTGTTGCACTATTTTGCCGAAAACGATCATGGCATTGTGATTAACCATCCTGAGACGGAGACGTTGTTCGATGTGATGTTAGCCGGTTATGCACTGCAGTCGTTAGACTATACCCCTTCGCAATCCGGACAGTCCTGGTCTGTGGCGTTGCTTGATGGTCAGACATCGTTACCTGACAGCGATGGGAACAGGGCAATCTGGATAGCGAGAAGTGAAGAGGAGTTTGTTGAGGTCGCCGGTGGGCAAGCGTTAGTGTACCTGCCAGGGGACGCAGCACAGCCAGGCATATCTCCGGTCTGTAACGACTTCTATCGGTTATATGTTGCGCTGCTGGCAACCACATGCTGTGACAAAATTCGTTATATCTGGCCCAAAGTCAGTTTAGATTGCCAAACCCAGCAGGTAAGTGATTATTATAATCTGGATTTAGTTGAAGGCTTATATGCATATGAGTGCTATGATTTTATTGGCTTTTCAACACAAATGCTTACCAGTGATGAAATGTTTATGGGATCAGGTGATCGTTTACGTTATTTACCACATGTCAGAGAGCGGCATTTAGTGGTTGGCGAGCTGAACCTTGAACGTCAGGAGCAGGAAAAAGCAAAGCTAAAAGAACAATTTCCTCGTTAAAAGAGAGAAGATAATGACGCTATTTAATAATAAATCCATTCTCATCACCGGCGGCACCGGCTCCTTTGGGCAGCGTTTTGTCGATCACCTGATAAAAAACGGTAATCCGAAGAAAGTCATTATTTACTCTCGTGACGAACTCAAGCAGTTTGAAATGCAGCAGAGGTTTAACCAACCCTGTATGCGTTATTTCATTGGTGATGTGCGCGACAAGGAGCGTCTGATTACGGCAATGAAGCAAGTGGATTTTGTTGTCCACGCAGCCGCACTGAAACAGGTGCCTGCAGCAGAGTACAACCCGAACGAATGCATAAAGACCAACATTAACGGTGCGCAGAATGTGATTGACGCTGCAATTGCCTGCAATGTGACCAAGGTCATTGCACTGTCGACGGACAAGGCCGCCAACCCTGTAAATTTGTACGGCGCCACAAAGCTCGCCTCCGACAAACTGTTTGTCGCTGCCAATAATATTTCAGGCGCCACAGGGCCACGTTTCTCCGTAGTGCGCTACGGCAACGTAGTGGGCTCGCGCGGCTCGGTTGTGCCGTTTTACCGTCGCCTGTTAGCGGAGGGCTGCACCAGGCTGCCGGTAACACACCCGAATATGACGCGCTTTTGGATCACGCTCGAAGAAGGGGTGGAGTTTGTTGTTAAGAACTTCTCGCGTATGCAGGGCGGGGAAATCTTTATTCCCAAGATACCGTCTATCCGTATTCTTGACCTGGTAAAGGCCATGAGCGGCAGCGACGAGTATGAAAACATCGGCATTCGTCCGGGCGAAAAAATGCACGAGGTGATGGTGCCGGAAGAGATGGCGCACCACTCCGTTGAGTTTGACGATCACTATGTTATTGCACCTGCTATCACGTTCTTCGACAAGAACATCAACTATGCGAAGAATAAGTGCGGTGAGACCGGTAAGCCGGTTGAAGAAAACTTTGAGTATCATTCAGGTAAAAACCCGCACTTCCTCAGTGTTGAGGAATTACGCGAGCTGGACAAACTGACCCAATGATCCCCTACGGCAAACACTCTATACAGGCCGACGATATTGCGGCGGTGACTGACGTACTGGAGAACGGTTTTCTTACCCAGGGTAAGATGGTGCCTGCCTTTGAAAAGGCGTTGTGTGAGGTCACCGGGGCGACAGCGGCGGTGGCGGTTAACAGCGGAACATCGGGGTTACACATCGCCTGTCTGGCGTTAGATATTGGTCCCGGCGATCTTGTCTGGACGGTTCCCAATTCGTTTGCCGCGTCTGCAAACTGCGCTCGCTACTGCGGGGCCGATGTCGACTTTGTCGATATTGATCCGCACACCCGAAACCTGTCATTGTCCGCGCTGGAGGCAAAACTTAAGGATGCACAACGCACGGGACGTCTTCCTAAGGCGCTGGTGGTAGTGCATTTTGCCGGCAGCAGTTGCGATATGAAAGCGATTGCGGCATTAACCGACCCATACGCCATTCATCTTATTGAGGATGCGGCGCATGCACTCGGCGCAAGCGACGCGGAAGGAAATAAGGTTGGGGCCTGTCGTTATGCCGATATGGTCGTCATGAGCTTTCATCCGGTGAAGTCAATTACCTCCGCCGAAGGCGGTGCGGTACTGACTTGCGACGCGGAACTTGCAACTAAACTTCGGCTTTTTGCCAGCCATGGAATTACCCGCAATCCCGACGCTCTGCCTCCGGGCCATGAAAACGAGCCCTGGTTTTACGCACAGCAGTTACTGGGGTACAACTATCGTCTGAGTGACGTGCATGCCGCGTTAGGATGTTCTCAGCTGATGCGCCTGACAGCGTTTATCGACGCACGTCGAGAACGCGCGAAAGCGTACCAGTCGGCACTGGCCGACCTGCCTCTCAAACTGCCGGTATGGGACGCTAACAGCGCATGGCATCTCTACATGGTGGAAGTCACACAGCATGATCGCACACACGTGTTTAATCAGTTGCGTGAAAAAGGCATTGGGGTGAACGTGCACTATATTCCGATACACCTGCATCCTTACTACCAGCAACTCGGGTTTCATGCTGGTCAGTTCCCGGTCGCCGAAGCGTATTACCAGTCGGCAATCACACTGCCTTTATATCCTGACCTGTCTGCCGATAACCAAAATACCGTAGTGAAGGCGTTGCGAGAGGTTTTACTTTGAACATTGCTGTTATTCCCGCGCGTGGCGGGAGTAAACGTATACCGAAAAAGAATATCCGTGAATTTGCCGGCAAACCCCTGATAGTGTATTCCATCGAGACCGCGCAACAAAGCGGGGTCTTTGATCACATTGTGGTATCAACGGATGACAGGGAGATTGCCGACACGGCAAGACGATATGGTGCGACCGACATTATTATGCGTCCACCGGAACTGGCCGATGATTTTACGGGTACCACGCCAGTGGTACGGCATGCCCTCAGGGTTATGGTTGAACAAGGCGCCAGACCAGACTTTGTGTGCTGCATATACGCTACCGCGCCCATGCTTAAGGCCCGTTATCTTCAGCAGGGGCTTGATGCACTGCGACGTCACCCGAATAAACAGTATGCGTTTTCGGTTACCTCGTTTGCTTTCCCAATCCAGCGCGCCATCCGTATTGTCGGGCAGGAAGACGCGCCAGGCGTTGAGCCGGTAAACCCTGAGATGATGGGAAAACGCTCGCAGGACCTCGAAGACTGCTATCACGATGCCGGGCAGTTTTACTGGGGACGGGCTGACGCGTTTGCGCGACCTGAAGGGGTATTTCAGCATCACAGTATCCCGGTTATTTTACCGCGTCACCTGGTACAGGATATTGATACCGAGGAAGACTGGGTGCGTGCAGAGCTGATGTATAAGGCACAAAAAGAACACGATGAAACACGCTGAAAAAATACTTCTCATAAGAATGACTAAGGCTGCCGACGTACTCAGTATTGGTGTGCCTGCGCTGCGTTTTGTCAGAGACAATGCACCCGGTGCAGAGGTGCATGTACTCACTCATGGGGATGGCGTAAGAATTATGCAACTGGCTGAGCCGTCGGTACCACTCCGACAACTCTCAGGCGGCAACTGGCCTGATGACTTCCTGCAGGGAATGGAAGCGTTTCTTGATACTGCAGAAGGCATTATCAATGAAGGCTATACACAAATCATCAATCTCGATACGGCCTTTCTGCCGTGTTTTCTTGCGCGATTTTTAAAAGATGCCGGACAGACCGTAGCAGGTAACTGGCTGAGCATGGCAGTACCGGATCTGATTGATGCTATTCAGCGTCAGACGCTGACCGCGGATTTTGTGAATTCAGCTGAAAATTACCTGCAAAGCAGCTGGCTGAGTATGCATCAGTGGCATACCGAATGGTGGGCAAACATGACCCCGCCGGATTATGGCTACGCCGAGTTTTATTTGCGCCGCTGCTGTGGCTTTTCCGCTATAAGGGTGGACATGCAACTGCCTCTGCCTGCGCAGGTAAAACGTGACACGGTGGCAGTGTACCTGCCCGACTATCCTTATCTTGACAGCCTGATGGCCTCGCTTGCCCGGGCCGGTATTGACACATTCAGTGTGCCCGCAGATGCACTTCGTCATGATGCGCTGACCGGCATACAGCAAAGCCGGCTGCTGGTCACCCAGCCGGCGCTGAGTTTCTGGCTTGCGCGCGCAATGGATACGGCGACGCTGCTGGTACCGGGTGAACTCGAGCCACGTGTGCTGATGCCGGATTATGCTGCAGAACCTGCGCTGACGCCTACCCCTGTTGAAGTCCTGAGTGAAGGCATTGTTTCCCTGATGCGAGGTTCCCATGAAGCATAATGTACGGATAGGAAACCGAATTATTGGCCCGGACGAGCCGCCGTTTATCATCGCGGAGCTCAGTGGTAATCACAGCCAGGATTATGATCTGGCACTGGCTATGGTTGAGGCGGCCGCACGATGCGGCGCACATGCAATCAAGCTGCAAACTTATACGGCGGACAGCATGACGCTGGATGTCAGCCGTGATGAGTTCATGATCAAGGAAAAAGACAGCCTGTGGTTTGGTGAGAACCTGCACAGCCTGTACGAGAAAGCGGCGACACCCTATGAGTGGCACGCCCCCTTGTTTAAACGTGCGGCAGAGCTTGGCATGCTGGCATTCAGCTCGCCATTTGACGGTGACGCGGTTGACTTTCTCGACGGTCTTGGCGTGCCGTGCTTCAAGATTGCCTCGTTTGAGTTAACCGATCTGCCACTCATTCGTAAAGCGGCAGAAAAGGGCAAGCCACTGATCATGTCTACCGGCATGGCGTCACTGGCTGAAATCGAACAGGCGGTTGCCTGCGCGCGTGAGCATGGCTGCGATGATATTATTTTGCTGAAGTGCACCAGCACCTATCCGGCCGACCCGGGTAATACCAATTTACAAACCATTCCCAATATGCGCGACGCGTTTAACTGTCAGGTCGGGCTGAGCGATCACACGGCTGGTGTGGGTGCCGCCGTGGCATCGGTGGCATTGGGCGCGACGGTAATCGAAAAGCACTTCGTTCTTGACCGGCAGGCCGGAGGCGTCGATGCGGCCTTTTCTCTGGAGCCGGCAGAACTGGCGTTACTGGTAGAGGAAACGGCGCGTGCCTGGAAGGCCATGGGGCAGGTGCGATATGGCGGTAGTCAGGCAGAAGAAGCTGCCAAGCAGTACCGACGCTCAATTTATGTCGCCGCGTCGGTGCGAGCGGGAGAGACATTCAGCGAACAGAACCTCAAAATTGTCCGGCCAGCGTTTGGACTTGCGCCAATGTACTGGGACGACGTGATTGGAAAAACCGCGGCAGTCGATCTGGAAAAGGGCACCGCACTGGGCTGGGAGCATATTCGTCAGTGAGGCCTGTGGTTTTTCGTGTTGCTGCCGGTACCCGTACCGGATTGGGGCATTTAATGCGTTGCCTGGCACTGGCTCAGGCGGCAGATGAGGCGCAGTTCCCGGTACAGTTTGTTCTCGATGATGAGGCCGCGACCCTGGCGAAAGCCAGACATGACTGGCACTACCCGGTTCAGATACTGCCCCCGGTCCTGAATGAAGTCGCGCAGGGACAGTGGCTGGCTGAATTTTTGGCACAGGAAAACGCCGCCGTGTTGGTGGTGGATGGTTACGCGTTCACGCCAGTCATACTCAGCGCAATAGACCGTGAAAAGACCGCCGTAGTGGTGATGGATGATGGCCAACAGACCTTATCTGGCTATGCGGATATGGTTGTTAATCCTGCGACAGTCAGCCTGGATGCAGCCTATCAGGCGGCACGTCCGGGTATTGTGTGTGCTACCGGCAGCGCGTACCGCTTGTTGCGCAGAGAGTTTGCGCTTGGCCGCGTACTGCCCATCGCCCAGCGCCATGGCCTGGTTGTGAGCCTCGGCGGCAGCGACCCCTGTAATCTGACCCTGCCGCTGCTTAAGGCGCTGGCGCAGCTGACCCAGGATATGCCGGTAAGAGTCATTACCGGCGCGGCCTATCCGTATCGCCGGGAGCTTGAGGACTGGCTGTCTGCAACCGCGTTGCCGGTTCAGCATATCCATAATTGTCAGGATATGGCAGCGGTCTGGCAGCATGCACGGCTCGCGGTCAGTGCCGCAGGGGGCAGTCAGTTTGAACTGGGCGTCTGTCAGACCCCGGCTATTCTTGTCGTGGTTGCGGATAATCAGCGTAACGCCACGGCGCAGGCACTGAGCGAAGGCTGGTGTGAAAGTGTTAACGGGCATGATGAAGGTGTCTGTGAAGCGCTCGCCAAGCGGGCGCTGGCATTGTATGAAGACACGACCTTATTGCAGCACATGTCTGATAATGCAGCCGGGCATTATGATGCCGAGGGGGCGACGCGTGTGCTGCAAAAAATGATGGAGCTCACCCGATGATCAGCAAAAAAAATACTGAGAACGGCGTAGTGATTGAGGGCTATCAGGTCAGACTTCGCCCCGTCGCATCGACGGATCTCGACACCTTACGGACATGGCGTAACAGTGAGTTTGTTGCGCGTCAGATGTTGTCTACCGCGCATATCAGTGAGGCACAACAGCAGCAATGGTTTACTACTATCGCCGCGTTACCCAGTCAGCAGCACTGGGTAGTGGAATATCGCGACAAACCAATAGGCGCAACCAACGTGAAGTCAGCCGACGGTGAGACCGCTGTTGAACATGCACGTGTGCTGGAACCCGGTTTGTACATCGGCGATCCTGCCTATCAGGGAAATATCCTTGCGTTTGCGCCAACGCTGGCATTGTATGATTACTGTTTCGGGGAACTCGGCACTGCACGTTTTCGCGCGGTGGTAAAGGCAGATAACCTTGCCGCCCTTAAATACAACAGGCAACTGGGGTATGACGTGGTAAGTGAGGGCGAATTAGTTGAGCTGCACTTGCACGCTGATGCGTATCAGCGGCAAACTAGCGCGTTAAGGCAACTGCTTTCGCGGCCACGCAGCAACAATAAGAAAAGGGGATAGTGTGGATAATCAGCAAAAACTGGTTCAGGTTTTCGTGGACGCACTCGGTATCAGTGCCGATGACGTCACCGACTCGCTGACCTACAACACCATCAAAGAGTGGGATTCGACGGCGCACATGATTCTGGTTGCAGAGCTGGAAGACCGTTTTGATATTATGCTGGATACCGACGATATCATTGATATGAGCTCGGTGGCGAAGGCGAAAGACATTCTGACGAAGTATGACATCACCTTCTGAGCACGAACACACGTCCGGGACCGCTGTGCTGGTCACCGGGGCGACCGGGGATATTGGCCAGGCGATTGTGTCACGGCTGGTGAGCACCGGCGTGTCTGTGTTTTGCGCGGGACGCGACGACGACAGATTAGCCGCACTTGTCGCTCAGCATGGTGATGCAGTGATACCGCTTTGTTACGATGTGTGTGATGAAGCGGCGGTGAAAACCGCATTTCGTACCCTGCAGCAGACGCTGTCGGCCATGCCTGCATGTTCGCTAAGCGGGCTGGTTAACTGCGCCGGCATGATGAAAGAATCGGCGCTGGCGGTCACCAGCAGGGCGATGCTTCAGGCTCATCTCGATGTCAATTACCTGGCTGCCTATCAGCACATGCAACTGGCCAGCCGGCTGATGATGAAAGCGCGCTCCGGCAGCATTGTGAACGTGGTGTCTCAGGTTGGCGAACTCGGCAGTGCCGGCATGAGTGCCTACGCAGCCAGTAAAGCCGCGCTGACCGGAGCAACCTATTCACTGGCGAAGGAACTGGCAGCCGTGGGCATTCGCGTGAATGCGGTGTCGCCGGGTTTTATCGACACGTCGTTGACGCGACATTATGACCAGAGTGCGAGGGAAAAAGTGCTGTCCCGCATTGCGATGAGACACGCCGGTCGCGCAGAAGATGTCGCAAACGCGGTTCAGTATTTGCTGAGTGACCAGTCTGCCTACATAACCGGTCAGGTGCTGAGTGTCGACGGGATGTTTTGTCCGTGAGCAGGCAGGTAGACTTTGTCCTGGCGTTGTCATCCTTCGGGGAACGACCGGCATTGTGTGACGACAGCGGCACCTCGCTTAGCTATACGGCACTGACCGAGGCAATAGACAGTACGACGACAGCCTGGCGTGAGCTTATCCCGGTTGAACGTCCGCTGATTATGCTGGAGTGCCGGCAGAGTATAACGACGGTCATCAATTATCTCACCTGCCTGGCGAATCAGTGGCCGGTGATGATGGTTAACGAGCAGGTCGGCACCGCCGCGCGTGATGAACTGCGGCATCGTCTGCCTCCTCACCTGGTTGTTACGGACACACGCTGTCATGCTGAACATACCGCGGTGCATGATATGGATCCCAGACTTGCCGTACTGTTGTCCACTTCAGGCTCAACAGGCGGCGGCAAATGGGTCGCGCTGTCGCATGACAATATCAACGCCAATACCACCTCGATTCTGGCCTACCTGCCCATCGCGCAAGAGGATAATGCCCTTGCCAGTCTGCCGTTTTCCTACTCTTACGGGTTGTCGGTGCTACATACGCACCTGGCGAAAGGGGCACAGTTAACGCTGACGCAACGCTCGCCGATGGAACGTGATTTCTGGCACTTGCTCAGTGAGGCGCAAATCACGTCGCTTGCGGGCGTTCCACACTGGTATGAAATGCTTGCCCGCCTTGGTTTTTGTCGCAAAGCGTTCCCTTCATTGCGTTACATGACACAGGCAGGCGGTCGCCTTCAGTCGCGCTTCGTCAAGGAGTTCGCGCGTTACGCCGATAACCACGATATGGCACTGTATATTATGTACGGACAGACAGAAGCGACGGCCCGCATGGCGTATCTGTCCCCCGATAAGGCGCTGACAAAGCCTGAAGCCATTGGCCAGGCGATACCGGGCGGAGAATTTGCCCTGCGTGATGAGGCCGGCGAACTGGTTACCTGTTCCGGCGTGGCGGGAGAACTGTGTTTTAAAGGAAAAAATGTGATGCTCGGGTATGTTCATAGCGTTGATGACCTGGCCACGTTTACGCCCCCCGATTGGCTTGAGACCGGTGATATCGCGTGTCGCGATGACGAGGGGGATTATCATGTGGTAGGGCGCAAAGCCCGTTTTATTAAGCTGTTTGGCGAGCGCGTAAATCTGGATGGGCTGGAAGGTCTGCTGGCTAATGCTGGTCTGGATGTGAAGTGCTACGGTCAGGATAACGCCCTTACCGTCTGTTGTCTGACCGGACAGGCCAGCATGGCTGGCGAGGCGGTAAAAGCATACGTCAACTGTCCGCCCAAAGCGGTGCGCATCGCCGAGGTGGATGCCTGGCCGTTACTCAGTAACGGCAAGACCGATTATCGTGTGCTTGCGTCATGTACTGCGTCACAGGGAGAAGGTGCGCATGACTGACTATGAAAACGCCTATGCGGCCTTGCTGGACGCCGGCATATTTGCGCAGGCTCAGGCGCAAAAAAGTGCGTTATTGCTGCGCTGTCTGAATAGTCTGACGCAGCATCATGTACAGCACTGTGATGCCTATGCGCGCATTGTGGGTGATGCCGCCCCTGCGGCCAGCCTGACCGAAGTCCCTTATCTTGCGGTGCGGCTGTTTAAGCTGATGCACCTCAGCAGCATACCGGACAATGAGGTATTCAGAACACTTACCTCATCGGGTACCACCGGTCAGACACCCGCGCGGATCACCCTGGATCGTGAAACCAGTGCCAGACAAAGTAAGGCGCTGGTGGCCATTATGCAGCAGTTTATTGGTAAGCAGCGCCTGCCCATGCTGATTATTGACAGCCCTGACGTGGTAAGGAACCCTGCGTTTTCGGCCCGTGCCGCGGGAATTCAGGGCATGGCGTTTTTCGGACGTAAGCCTGTGTATGCGCTTAATGAAGACATGAGCCTGAATGTTGAGGCGGTCAGCGCCTTTTGTGAAGCACACCAGCACGAAGCGGTGCTTATTTTTGGTTTCACCTTCATGGTCTGGCTGCACTTTGTGCAGGCACTTGAGCGTGAGGGCATGACGCTGTCACTGACAAAAGGGCGTCTGATACACAGCGGCGGCTGGAAAAAACTTATTGATCAGCAGGTCGACAATACCACCTTCAAGCGAACCCTAAAGGCGGTGACCGGCGTGCCGTTTGTGCACAATTTTTATGGCATGGCAGAACAGGTCGGCAGCGTGTTTGTTGAATGCGAGCAGGGACATTTACATGCCTCGGGGTTGTCTGATGTGATTGTGCGTGATCCCGTTACGCTGAGAGTGGCAAAAACAGGCGAAACCGGGCTCATTCAGGTGTTGTCTGCCATTCCAACCAGTTATCCCGGTCACAGCCTGCTGACAGAAGATCTTGGCTATGTGCTTGGCGCTGATGATTGCGCCTGCGGCAGGCCGGGGAGATACTTCCACGTGACCGGACGGCTGCCGAAGGCAGAAATCAGGGGCTGCAGCGATACCGGAGGGAGCGTATGACAATCGAACTGATCATCCCGGTTGCCGGTAACACCGAATGCCAGAGTCCGGCACAGCTCCCCGCCGTTACCAGCGACAATGCCATGGTTCGGGATCCCCTGGTACTCGACTTTTTGCAAGCCTTGTCCCGGGCACTGCTTGGTCAACCTGGGAATAAAGCGTTTCCTGAGCTGGTCGCATTGGGGTTCTGGCTGCGTCCGGCACAGCTTGAGCAAATGCTGGACGCGTCTGCAAGTGGATTACGCAAACCGCTGGGTCTGGTAGTGCATTACACGCCAGCGAACGTGGATACCATGTTTGTTTACAGCTGGGTCTGCGCCTTATTGATGGGCAACCGCAACATTGTCAGGCTGAGTCAGGCAGCCAGTCTTGCCAAGCAGGCTCTGCTGGACACGCTGTCGTCGTTACTGCAGCAACCTCAGTGGCAGCCGGTTGCGCTGGCAAATCAGTTTATTTTTTATGACAAACAGGATGCGCATACTGGCGAAGCGCTCAGCATGCTGGCTGATGGCAGGGTGATTTGGGGCGGCGACGACAGTGTTCGCCAGATCCGTTCGCTGCCGCAGCGTCCGCGTTGCCGGGATATCAGTTTTGCTGACCGCTATTCGGTAAGTGTGATCCACGGTGACACGCTGACCAGCGACAACCTGCTCTCGCTTTCCCAGGCGCTCTGGCGTGATCTCGCGCCGTACCAGCAGCAGGCCTGTTCGTCACCGCGGATAGTCTACTGGCTGGGTGATACGGAGTTACAACAGCGCTTGTTCGAACAGGTGGAGCAACTGGCCGCCGCTGAGGCACGTCCGGCCAATCAAACCAATGAACAGCTGGTGTTCAGCCAGTGGTTACAGGCCAGTGGCAGCGCTGACCGTCCGCTGACATCCGGGGCGCTATGGGTACTCCCGACTACCCGTGCAGACGCCATAATTGACGAGCATCCGGGCTACCATATTGTCCTGTTGCAGGAACTGGCTGAGCTGTCTGACCTGGCGGGGCTACTGCGCGACAAGGTGCAAACCATCAGCTATGCCGGCATTGACAAGCCGGACTGGATCAAGTTTATGCAGGCGCCGTCGATAAACGGGGTAGAGCGTATTGTGCCACTTGGACAGGCGCTGACTTTTACGCCTGTATGGGATGGTTACGATCTGTTCAGTGAATTAAGCAGAAGGGTGACTGTCGCGTAGGCCGCGACGGCAACGAAACAATGAGGATACACACATGAAAGCCCTGGTTACCGGTGCAGATGGTTTTATTGGCTCGCATCTGACCGAGTTGTTACTGGCCAAAGGTCATTCGGTGAGAGCGCTGGTCTGTTATAACTCATTCAACAGTTGGGGCTGGCTTGAGGGCTGTCAGCACGACCGTCTTGAGGTAGTTGCGGGCGATGTCCGCGATCCGTTTTTTTGTGACACCCTGTGTGACGGCATCGAGGTGGTCTTCCATCTGGCCGCGCTGATTGCTATTCCTTATTCCTATATTGCTCCCCAGAGTTATGTTGAAACCAACGTGACGGGTACCCTGAATATGTGTCAGGCGGCGCTGAAACATGGCGTCAGGCGCTTTATTCAGACCTCAACCAGTGAAGTGTATGGTACGGCGCAATACGTGCCTATTGATGAGGCGCATCCACTGCAACCGCAATCGCCTTACAGTGCTTCTAAAATTGCCGCAGACGCCATGGCGATGAGCTATTTCAATGCATTTGAACTTCCGGTCACCGTCGCCCGTCCGTTTAACACCTATGGACCGCGTCAGTCGGCGCGTGCGGTAATCCCTACGATTATCAGCCAGATTGCCAGTGGTATGACGCAGATTCAGTTAGGTGACACCTCGCCTACGCGCGATTTCAATTTTGTGCTGGATACCTGCGGAGGTTTCATCGCACTGGCTGAATGTGACGAGGCCGTCGGGGAAACAGTGAATATCAGCACGAATGATGAAATCTCGGTGGCTGATACGCTCAATCTTATCCGTGACCTGATGGGGAGCGACGTCGAGTTTGTTACCGATCCGCAGCGAATGCGCCCGGCGGGATCTGAAGTGTTCCGGTTGTGGGGCGACAACAGCAAAATCAGAAAGCTGACCGGGTTTGCTCCGCGCTATTCTATTCGTGACGGACTGCGGCAGACCATCGACTGGTTTACCAACGCTGACAACCTTAAGCACTATAAAGCGAACCAGTACAATGTCTGACCAGAGTGGCTCATGAACGTCCTGGTTGTCGGAACCGGCTCTATCGGTCAGCGGCATTGTCGGAATCTGCTGGCACTTGGGCAGCAGGTTTCAGCCTTCAGCTACCGGGCTCAGCGCGGTCAGTCTGTGGTGAGTCTGCCTAACGGAGTGACGCGTTGTGAGTCTCTCGATGACAGCGTAATGCGGCAGTTTGACGCGATTGTCGTGGCGAACAGCACCCATCAGCATATCGAGGTTGCGCAGCGGGCTGCAGAACTTGGTCTGCCGCTATTCATCGAAAAGCCCCTCGGCGCTTCGTTGCAGGGTGTTGCCACACTGACTGACACGGTTAACGTGAATGCCTGCGTGGTCGAAGCGGGCTTCATGCTGCGCTTCCAGCCAAATCTGGTCTGGATAAAGCGTGCGCTTGAACAGGACATGATTGGTGAGATTGCCTATCTGCGTGCTGCGGTTGGGCAGTGGTTACCTGACTGGCGTCCGGATACGGATCATCGTCAGGGCTATGGCGCTAAGCGTGCCTGCGGTGGCGGCGTTATTCTTGATCTTGTCCACGAACTGGATGCCATCCAGTGGCTGGGAGGGCGGGCTGAGCAGGTAGTGGCAATGACCCGCCACTGGGATGCGCTTGAAATAGAAACCGAAGCGATTGCTCAGGTTGGGCTGACATTACAGTCTGGTGTTGTTGCGCAGGTGCATATGGACTATGTGCGTCCGCTGTATCATCGCACACTGGAAATCGTAGGCAGCCGTGGCGTCCTTGTGTGGGATGACAGTGCCGGTACAGTTACACTGAGTCGTCCCGGCGTTGCCCCTGAATGTGTTCATCAGGTGGACACGGGGTTTGAGCGCAACCAGATGTTTCTCGAACACATGCAGTACTTTCTGGCACGCATTCAGTCGCCAGCATTGCCTCCGGCAAGTTCATTGTCTGACAGTGAGCAGGCCTTACGTGTGGCATTGGCAGCACATCTGTCGGCGGCGGCTAAGCGATATGTCTGTCCCGCCGATATAGCAACTACCTGTTCCCTTGAGGAGTTAACTACGTGAATATTACTTGTGTTATCGGTGCCCGGGGCGGCTCAAAAGGGCTGGCGGGTAAAAATATTCGCCCGTTACTGGGGAAGCCGTTAATTGCATGGACCGTTGAACAGGCTCTGGCCTGCCCGGAGATTAACCGGGTCGTTGTATCAACCGACAGCCAGGCGATTGCTGATGCTGCGATGGCCGCTGGCGCAGACGTTCCGTTCATGAGGCCTGAACCCCTGGCCAACGACAAGGCCGGCAAGTGGGAGGTCTGGCAGCATGCACTGGAAGCCTGTGATGCCCACTATGATGAACCCATTGACCTGTACGTCGACCTCGATTGTACGTCGCCGCTGCGCGACGTTGAGGATATCTCCCGAGCGATCGCGCAGTTTAAAGCGGCAAACGTTGATGCCGTGTTTTCAGTTTGCGAGGCGCGTAAAAATCCCTACTTTAATATGCTGGAAATACAGGATGGCACGCTGCAAATCAGCAAAAAGCTGCCTGCGCCTATCGTCAGGCGACAGGATGCGCCGAAAGTGTTTGAGCATGTGGCGTCTATTTATGTACTCGACCCTGCGTACCTGCGCCGCGGTACGGGGTTATTGAGTGGCAAAACTCAGGGCTATGATATTGGTGCTGACAAAAGTCTCGATGTCGACAGTGAATTTGACTTCACCTTAATTGAATATCTGATGCGTAAAAAACAGGAGAGCCGCGGTGTCTGATGCAGCCAGTCAGGAAGCCTTACGTTTTGATTTAACCGACCGTGTTGTGGTGATAACCGGCTGTACCGGTGTGTTGGGTGCAGGCTATTGCAAAGCGTTTGCCCTGCGCGGGGCCAAACTGGTCATGGCCGATCTGGCAGAGCGAGAGCCTGAAAAGCGCGCGGCAGAACTGGCACGGGAAACCGGGGCTCAGGTTCTCGGTATGAATTGCGACGTGAGCAATGAGGCCTCTGTCGAGGCATTGTTTGCTGCCGCCAAGTCCCATTTTGGCGCGGTTCACGTGGTTATGAATAATGCGGCTGCGACAGGTGAACACCTGATGAAAGCCGGCGATGTTTTCTCTGCTTTTGAAGATTACCCGCTGTCGGTCTGGGAAAAAGTGATGCAGACCAACCTGACCGGTGTCTTTCTGGTGGCGCGGGAAGGGGGCAAAGCTTTACTGGCCAGTGGCGGTGGAAGCATGATCAATGTGTCCAGTATTTATGGTGTCGTGGCGCCTGACCACCGGGTTTACGACGGTATGCCGTTTAGCTCATTCCCGGCCTATTCCGCCAGTAAAGCAGGCGTACACGGCCTGACAAAATGGCTGGCGACCTATTGGGGGGAAAAGGGCATTCGCGTGAATACCCTGGTGCCGGGTGGCGTGTACAACGGCCATAATGAGGCCTTTGTTGAACGCTATGCCAACCGCACGCCAATGGGGCGGATGGCGGACAGAGATGATCTGATTGGCATGGTCATCTTTCTTGCCAGTGACGCGTCGCGATACTGTACCGGTCAGCAGTTTATCGTAGACGGGGGCTTAACAGCCTGGTAATTGCCTACAGCGGCAATAACCAGGTGTTATCCAGACAAAAGTCCAGTTTCGTCTGGTTTATTTTGCCGAGCGCATCTTCCTGTAGCTCGAAGTAATGAATATCACCATCTTTGTCGTGGTGATACGCCCAGTTTCGACGCAGATAGCTCCTGAGAAAACGGGCATTCGCCGTTCTGCCATCCACCAGGATCAGTGTGCCGGGCTCTAAAAAGAACTCAAAACGCAGAATATCTGCGGACATCGGCATACGGCACGGGTTAGTCATCGTGAAACCGTTGATTTCAGCCGTCGTACCAAACAATGACGGGCCGTCCAGATAGATAAAGTCTGGTGAGATGTCCGGTAGCGAACGATAAATCGTCGCAATACGGTTATCGTGAGTAATCATTTCTACCGAACTGCGGTTTACTGTTGCAAACGGTGAAAACCGGGATGACAGGCGCTGATTAGTAATTTCCAGAAAACGCTGTTCTTCCTCAACCGAATAGACGTGGAAAAACTGGTTGGCACGAAAGTGCGCGCGCGCAAAGCCCTCAAAGTGCTGGTGCAGCAGTTTTACCGCATGGGCCATGACTACTGTGCTAAAGCCACTGCCAAATTCCATAATATTCACACACTTTCTGCTCAACACCAGATAGTGCAGGCGACACAGGTCGTCATATTCTGGCTCAAAAGGTTTTTCCTCAAATGCCGATACAGTCCGGGACAGGGCTGAATGCTGACTGGCCAGACGATCGGCCTCTACCTGCTGGCAGAGAGTGCGTAAATCAAAACAATCAACATAGCGGTTAACCTGTTCAGGATCATTGAAGCTGGCGACTGAAAAGCCGGACAATTTCTCCTTTACTTGCTGAAAGTCTGGGGAAATTTCAATATCTTTAGTAGAATCTTGCGGTGTTAGTGCGGCCATGTCGTATGGGTACTCCGATGCTTTTTTTGTTGTTTATCGGGTAGTTACTAAGGCAAACAACAAAAACAGGTTACATCAGATGATGGTACCCAAAAAAAGTGGTGTCTGCCTACCTAATGCCAATCATATCGGCCCCATGGCCGATTTATTGACCGAATACTGAATTTTTATGCCACACATCAATATGCGCTGTGCAAGGGGGCGAAGTGATTAACAATGAATTTGACATTGCCGGTCGTAAGATTGGTTATCGGTACGATCCATTGGTGATCGCAGAAATCGGGATCAATCACAACGGCTCACTGGAACAGGCCAAAGCCCTGGTGGATGCTGCGGTGAGCGCCGGTGCCGAAGTCATAAAGCACCAGACTCATGTAGTGGAAGACGAAATGAGCAAGGTTGCTAAAAATGTCATTCCCTCCCACACCAAAGAGTCTATCTACGAGATTATGGAAAACTGCGCGTTGTCTGAAGACGATGAGATTGCGCTGAAAGCCTATGTGGAGTCAAAAGGCGCCATATTTATCAGCACGCCGTTTTCACGGGCTGCAGCAGACCGTTTGCGCAAAATGGATGTGGCGGCCTATAAAATTGGCTCTGGTGAATGCAATAACTATCCACTGATTGAGCACATCGCGCAATTCGGGAAACCGGTTATTCTCAGCACCGGAATGAACTCAATCGCGTCGGTGCGTCCGGCAGTAGAGATCCTGCGAAAGTATCGTACGCCATTTGCCTTGTTGCATTGCACCAATGTCTATCCTACGCCACCGGAGCTGGTGCGCTTAGGGGCAATGCAGGAACTGGCAGAGGCTTTTCCGGATGCGGTAATCGGCTTGTCAGATCACACCACCAATAACCTGGCTTGCCTGGGCGCGGTTGCACTGGGGGCGTCTATTCTGGAGCGGCATTTCACCGACACGATGGAGCGGGAAGGGCCGGACATCGTTTGCTCAATGGATCCTCAAGCACTCAGCGAGCTGATTGAAGGGGCGAAAATTCTTAAGCTGGAACGTGGTGGAAGTAAAGGTGCTGTTGAGGCAGAGCAGCCTACCATCGATTTTGCCTATGCGTCGGTTGTCACGACCGCCCCGATCAAAAAAGGTGACGTTTTCACCAGGGATAACCTTTGGGTGAAGCGACCCGGTGTGGGCGACTTCAAAGCTAAATCGTATGAAGAACTGCTGGGCAAAACCGCTGCACGTGATATCGAAGACGATGCTCTGCTGGCCTTTGAGGATGTAGCAGAGCAGTGATTCGGGTTACCGGCGCCAATGGGTTTATCGGTCAGGCAGTATTGCGTTACTGCCTGCAACACCAACTCGATGTCATCGGCTACAGTCGCTCAGCACCGCTGCTGAGTAACATTGTTCAGTGTGAAGACTATGCCAGTATTCCTCGCGACGGCTGCCTGATCCATCTTGCAGAAACGCGCACGCTGGGCGCGCTCACAGAGCAGGAAGCCCGTCACCAGAGCCGGGTTAGTCACGCGTTGGCAAAGGCAGGGTTCTCGCATTGCGTTTACGCCTCATCGGCGGCCGTTTATGCACCATCCGCCAAACCCATCGTGTCTGCAGAAGCGCCATTTGCTTCTCATCTCTATGCGCGCAATAAACTGGACAATGAACAAATTTTTGCCCATGCAGGGGGGACGGTTGCGCGTATAAGCAATGTCTATGGCCCCGGTATGGCAATGAATAATGCGGTTTCTGCGGTGCTCTCACAATGCCGGGCCAGGGCGATAGAGGTCTTCAACCTGAGCGCCGTGCGTGACTATATCTGGGTGGAAGATGTTGCTGAAATTCTGGTGACCATGGCACTCACGCAGAACACGGGGATCCACCATGTCAGTACAGGCGTCGGCACCTCCGTCAGTGAACTGGTCTCGCTGGCAACACAGTTTGCCGGTAACCATGACTTTACGGTGACAGAACGTGCACCACAGCCTTTTTCCTGCGTGGTGCTAGACTCTGCACAGACGCAGAAATGTTACAATTGGCAGCCCGCTGTCGCGATTGCCGATGGAATTGAACGGTTAGTAAGGATCCAGCCATGCGCAGAAAAATAGCAGTATTTACCGGTAACAGGGCGGAGTTTGGTCTGTTGTTGCCGGTGATTCAGGAGATTGCCGCGAGTGACAAACTGGAATTACAGTTACTGGTGGCGGGCGCACATCTTGATCCGAATTTCGGGCGGACTATCGACGTCATTCATGACAATCAACTGGATATTGCTGCAGAAATTGCCATTGATCTTGCCGATGACGATTTGTATTCGACCGCGCTCGCCATTGGCGACGGCATACAGGGGGTTGCCAGCGCGTTGCAGAAGCTCAGGCCGGACATGCTGTTAGTATATGCAGACCGCTTTGAAGGCTTTTCTGCGGTCATTGCGGCGGCACAAATGCGTATTCCGGTTGGACATATTGAAGGGGGTGACGTGACCGAGGGAGGCGCGCTCGATGACAGTGTACGTCACGCCATGACGAAGTTATCGCACCTGCATTTCACCACAAATCATGCTGCCAGCCTGAATGTAAAGCAACTGGGCGAAGAGCCCTGGCGGGTTTTCAACGTCGGCCTGCCGTCCATCGATGCGATAGTGCAGGGAAAACTCGCCGCTGAACATGAAATTGAGACGCGCTGGCCGGTTGATTTGTCCCGTCCGATTGTGGTGTTTACCCAGCATTCGGTGACGACACAGTTTGATAAAGCAGAAGAACAGATCCTGGCATCATTAGGTGCACTTACGCGTTTGCTGGAAAACGGCGTACAGCTGTTTTTAACGTATCCAAACAATGACGCGGGCGGCAAACGGATCATTCAGGCATTAACGGACTTTGCCTCACAACATACTAAAGACGTGTACCTCACGCCATCTATGGGCAGTTACTACTACCACGGTATGCTGGCCCTTGCCAGAGATCCGCAGCGGCGTGTCGCCTGTGTCGGTAACTCCTCTTCCGGAATTAAGGAAACCCCGATTTTTGGCTGTCCGACAGTGAATATCGGGTCGCGTCAGGATGGGCGCCTGAGGGCTGAAAACCTGATAGATGTTGGGTATGATAAACAGGCGATTCTGGCGGCTGTCCAGACATGCCTGTTTGATGACGCATTCAGACAGCGCTGTTTTAGTGCACATAACCCGTACGGTGATGGTACCGCCGCCAGACAAATTGTCGACGTGTTGTGCTCGGTTGCGTTGGATAACGCCCTGATAGCGAAGAAAACCCTGTTTACAGCAACTCAGCAGACGTGACAGGGTTAAGGTAAGCAGAGATTGGTCGATACAGTCAGTAACAGTACCGGTGCATAAGACGCTGGTGCATCAGAGGATATCGCGCAGGATGCTCCGACAACAAAGAGTAACGGTAGGGTAAGTGCAATGCGTAAGGTTAATGACTGGCAAAAAATACTGGTGGCACCTGACATGGTGCTGTCCGATGCGATCCAGCAGATGGACGCTGAAGGCAAACGTAACCTGGTGGTGGCAGACGCCGACCAGCATCTGTTGGGCATTGTCAGTGATGGTGACTTGCGCCGGGCGCTTATTCGCGGCATCCAGCTGAGCGATCGTGTCGACAGTATCATGCACAGTAAACCCATTGTGGCTACTGCAGACTGGAGCACAACGCGTATTCTTGCCTGTATGGAACGCTATCAGCTTCTGTTACTGCCTGTCGTTGATGACGATAACAAGATTTTATCAATTGAGTTTCTGTATGATCTGCTGCAAAAGCCCCGGCTGGACAATGCAGTTTGCCTGATGGCGGGCGGCTTCGGTACGCGTTTGCGTCCGCTTACGGAAAGTTGCCCCAAGCCCATGCTTAAGCTGGGGGATAAGCCCATTCTGGAGCTTATTATGCAGCGTTTTATTCAGGCAGGTTTTCACCGCTTTTTCATCTCAACCCATTATATGGCTGAGCAGATAGTCAGTCACTTTGGTGATGGCAGTAAGTGGGGCGTCACTATCGAGTACGTGCATGAAGACGAACCGTTAGGTACTGCCGGCGCATTAGGATTGTTGCCGAAAGAGCAGATTAATGAGCCGATGTTTGTCATGAATGGCGATCTGCTTACCGATACGGATTTTCTTTCCTTGCTGGCATTCCATGAAGAGCAGGGGGGCGATGCAACCATGTGTGTCAGACAGTTCGAATATCAGGTCCCTTATGGCGTAGTGAATACGCAGGGACATGCCATTACCAGGATTGTCGAAAAGCCGATTCAGCATTATTTCGTCAACGCGGGCATATATGTGCTGGAGCCTGAACTTATTGCACAAATCAAAGCGGGTGAGTATCTCGATATGCCAGCACTGATCAGTAAACAACTCAACAAAAAGCGCCAGATTAATCATTTTAAGCTTGAACAGGACTGGCTGGATATCGGACGGCTGGATGATTTTAAAAAAGCGCGTCAGATAGTCAGTGAAACCTTGCGGGATTTTTAATACGTGGCAGGACCCACAATTCTTTTAGTTGGTGCAGGTGAATTAGGGTCGCGGCATTTACAGTCGCTGGTCACTGTCGCGGGCGCAGCAATTGATGTGCTGGAACCCTCCGCCTTGTCGGCCAGGCGCGCCGCCGACCGGATGGCGCAGGTTCAAAACCATGCCCGGGAGGTTCGGTTTTTCACCGCGGTCAGTAACCTTAAACCAGCGTATGATGTGATAATCATCGCAACCAATGCGGCCATTCGCTATGACGTAACCATGGCGGTTCTTGGTGTGTGTCGCACGACCTACCTGATTTTTGAAAAGGTGTTGTTCCAACGCCTGCGTGATTTCCCCGCCATGCAAAACACATTGCAGCAGCACGGTATCAAGGCCTATGTGAATTGCCCGCGTCGTTTGTATGCCCTGTATCAGGATGTGAAAGCATTGCTGTCGCCTGCGCCATTGCAGGTAACAGTCTCCGGCGCAGACTGGGGGCTGGCGTGTAACAGTATTCATTTTATTGATCTGGTCGCGATGTTAAGCGGTGAAGCGCTCAAGAACGTGGAGGTGCAGTCAACATCCGGGCCGCTTGCCAGTAAACGTGACGGTTATCAGGAATTAATGGGCACAATTCGTTGCCAGTTTGCAAATGGCAGCGAGCTGACGCTGCACTGTGAGTCAGACAAGGACAGGTACAATACGTATTCCGTGGCCATCAATCAGTCCGGCCTCGACTGGGAGATAGATGAGGCCACCGGCCGGGTTTATCGGGATAATCGGGACGGTGACTGTCTTCGTAGCGGCCCTCGTCCGCCTTATCAGAGTGAGTTAACCGCGACAGTGATCACGCAGTTAATGGCGACGGGAGATTGCCCGTTGCCGTCTTACGCACAATCAGCCGCTTTGCATGAACCACTCATTACGGCGCTGCTGCCGCAATTTGGTCTGACACAGACGGCGGATGCTGCCTGTCCGATAACATAAGGGATGATATGAATTGGCTTATTGGGGCTGGCGCAATGGCCCAGGCATACTGCCATGTTCTCAACCATTTACAGTTGCCCGTGACGGTGGTAGGTCGTTCACACGCGTCAGCCTCTGCATTTACGCAGGCATGCGGTGTTGAAGTGCAGGCCGGGGGCCTCGAATCGTTTCTGGCGACGCAGCCTGAACTGCCGGAGCGCGCTATCGTGGCGGTTGATGTCATTGCACTGCCTGATGTTTGTCAGACGCTTATTGATTATGGCGTCAGGCAGATCCTGCTGGAAAAACCCGGCGGGCTGTATGCCTCGCAATTGCGCGCATTAGAAACCCGAGCCAAAAAGGCCCGGGCGCAGGTGTATATCGCGTATAACCGCCGTTTTTTTGCCTCGGTACAGACAGCGAAAACTATCATTGAGCAGGACGGCGGCGCCCTGTCTTTCGACATTGAAATGACTGAGTGGGCGCATAAAATTGCGCCGTTGGATTTGCCCGACGACGTCAAACAGCGCTGGCTTATCGCTAACACTGCGCATGTTATAGACGCTGCGTTTTACCTCGGTGGTGAGCCTGTGTCCATGCAATGTTTTCAGGCCGGTTCGCTCGCCTGGCATCGCTCCGCTGCAATAATGACAGGCGCAGGCAATACAACCTCTGGTGCGTTATTCAGTTATCAGGGTAACTGGCAATCAGCCGGACGGTGGGGCGTAGTGGTCAGTACCGCTGAACGCAGTTTACAGCTGTCACCGATGGAACAACTCAGGCAGCAACGACGTGGTGAAATTACCTGGGAGCCGGTTGCAATCGATGATGACGCTGACATGCACTTTAAGCCCGGCTTACTGCAACAGGTAAGGGCATTTGTTGCTGGTGAATGCCGCGCACTGTGTACCCTCAGTGAACAGATTTTCCGTCTGGCATGGTATGAGAAGATGGGGAACTATTCGCACGATACAAGGGTGCACAGTTAAATGACTAAGGCACTGTTTGTCATCGATACCCCCATGCAGGTGAGCAACCTGCAGGAAGCCTTGCAGGTGTTCAGCATCGACCACTACGACATTATTACGGTTGATGTCTCCAGGGCAGACGGCTATGCCCAGCTGCAGCAACAGTTAACAAGGCTGAATCCCGGACGGTTAATCAATGTACCCCGCATAGAGGGCGATATCAGAGCGCGCGTTGCTGCGTATGCCCGGCATCTTCCCTGGCTTAAAGCGCAACACTACGACCATGTCTTTTTTTCCAATATCCGTCAGCACTGGCAACGGGATATTGTGTGTAGCCTGGATGTTCAGTCCCCCGTTCTGATGGACGATGGTAACTCCACCGTCATGCTCTACGCGTTACGTTTCAGGCAGGGGCTGTTTTTTGATTTCCCGGTTGATAACGATATTCAGCGGGTGACTGCGGCTAATGAAGTCAGGGAAGAGTTTGGCGTCAGCACAGAACAACCCCGTCACCTTACGTTGTTTACTATTTTTAAGCTTGAGCCGCTTCCCTGGCTGGATATTGTGCCAAACCCCATGTCCCTGATGCGGGTTGACCATCATCATGTTAATGATGAACAGGTGATGATAATGGGAACGGGAGCTGTAGCCCTTGATTACATCTCTCTGGAAGAGTACATCCGTTTGCTGAATGGCATTGCCGCCCGATTTCCGGGCAAGCAGTTTATTTATCAGCCTCACCGGATCACTGCGCAGGCGTTATTAGATGTGATTGAACGCGAAACCGGCTTTACGGTTAAACGCCTGGATTGCCCGGTAGAGGTGTGGCTTGCCGGGCATGACTGTCCGCCCGCGACCCTGGTCAGTTTCTTTTCAGCCGCGCTGTCGACCTGCAGTCTGTGCTTTCCTGCGATCCATGTGGTCAGTGCCACGCCAGATATCAGCGCCTGGGAGGCCGCACGGCATGCGCATGTCTTTCACATGCCTGGCACAGACAATTTGCAGATAATTTCGCTATTGCTGGACTACCTTAAAACCGACCCGCGAATTGAGACGTTACTGCTGTAACAGACGTTAGCGAGCCTTTTTAGAGAGTTGTTCGAGCGGTACTTTCTGATAATCCGAAATCGTTTTGAACAGCGACTTCATCATCATGTGACCGATGATCACCTGAATATCCTCGGCGATTTGCATGTCATTCAGATCAACATGAATCGCGTAGTCAGCGAGGTGCTTTGCTTCCCCCCCGTCAAAGCCAACAATCGCAAAACTGGTGACGCCCATCAGCTTAGCCTGCCTGAGCGCTTTGACGATATTCGGTGAGTTTCCGCTGCCGGAGAGCACAATCAGGATATCGCCGGACTGCGCCTTTACTTTCAGCTGGTGGGAAAACGCATTCTGATAACCAATGTCATTGGCCAGACAGGTCATAACCGCCGGGTTGGCAGGCAGGGCCTCAACATCCAGCGCAAGTCCGTGCGGGTTGATACCGTAGGTGAAGTCATTGGCAATATGAATCGCGTTACCTGCACTGCCACCGTTACCGCAAATAAACAGACGACGACGGGAACGCCACAGGTCAAACAGATTTTGCGACAGTATCTCCAGGGTTTCATAGTCGAGCTTATCCAGTGCGGCTTTTAAATCGTGGGAATACTGCTGCAATGTGTTCATGGAAACCTCACCATTTATACTTTCAGATAAAGTGCCTCGCGCAGCTTTATCATTTCCTGACGGCTGTAGGCCTGTTTGGTCAGCAACAGGTCTGTTAATACATTAACGGCCCAGTCAAGTTCTTCTTTAGTTATTTTGAGTGTGTGGTAATCACGGGCTGTTTTTTCAGTCCGCATTTTTTCGATATTACACGCTAATGGTACGGCGGTCATGCCTTTACCCACACTTAATAACGCCTGAAGGCTTTCTGTGTCCTGTGCAGGCAAGCGCTGTGATAACCACGCGATTGCGACGGCGATCTTATCGGCGCTGTACATTTGCTGTTTGCGTTCCTCAGTTACCCAGTTGTGACGGTGAGATTCACGACTCGCGTACATCACAGGAAGGCGCGCAATTTTGCCGGCAATCACACTTAAGAACGACGGAAGAACCTCAGACAATCCAAACTCGACCCCGGCATGATCAGTGGCGCCGTAGATATCGGTGAAGACAGTCGTGCGGGTCACCGCATAGAATGTCGGGACATAATCGTTGACGTGACACTGCAGACGTGTGATGGCCGGCAGGTCAGTATCCAGCAGGGTAGCGTAGTGACCGCGGTAGGTTTCCGCAAACCGAAGTTCACCGTCATCTTCGATCCAGTGGCGCAGGTATTTACCATGTGCACAGCTGAAGTCGTCATGGTCTGCCAAAAAGCGTGCGCATGCCGCGATGCCCTCGACGAAAATAAAATCATCGTCGGAACAGACAGTGACAAACGGCGCCTGGGTCAGGGTGCCGCCGTGAGCGAGTTTACCGGCAAACGAAGTCGCGGCGTCGTAACGCTGATAACGTACACGCTCGATGTCGGCACACAGTTGTTCGCTCTCGCCATCGTCGCTTGAGTCCAGTACCAGGACATCAAGCTCGTCAAGGTGTGGCGCGTAGTAGCTAAGACACCGGGCCAGGTACGCCGGGCGATTTCGGGTTGGGATAAGGACCGTAACGGGCAGCCTGTTCATGTTATCCTTCCAGTGTCCTGGCCTGTGTGTTCAGCAGGTGCTTGAGCAGTTCGCACACATAGCCCACATCCTCCATGGTGAGGTCATAGCCTGAGGGCAGACAGATGGCCGTCTCACTCAAGGCATAGCTGTGCGGGTTACGCTTTTCGGCGTCGGGATTGGTGTCCGCAAAGGGAGGCATGGCGCTTAATGGATAAAAGAATGGCCGAACATCCACATTGTAGGGATCAAACCTGGTTTTCAGTGCCTCTTTCGTCAGCCCGAGCGCAGGGTCTACCACCGCGCAGGTTATCCAGTAACAGTTAAACACGCCGTCAGGCTCGCTGTTCAGCGTTACATACGGGCAATCAGCCAGTCCGCTCTGGTAGGCGTGGAACACAGCGCGTTTATGGGCAATCAGCTCATCCACCCGGCGTAACTGTGCCAGCGCGAGTGCCGCGTTGATATTGCTCCAGTTATAGTTAAAGCCCAGCTCTGTCGACCAGTAGTATTTGCCGCTGGCCTGCATATCAATGCCATGATGAGACAGACGTTTCGCTTTTTCGAACCAGTCAGGGTTGTCGGTCACCAGCATGCCGCCCTGACCACCCATGATCAGTTTGGTCGCATTAAAACTGTATACCCCGATATCACCGAGAGCTCCGGCAGGTTTGCCATGGTAGCGACTGCCAAGCCCCTCTGCGGCGTCTTCAATGACGACGATTGAATGGGCGCGGGCAAGCGGGATAATGCGCTCGAAATCGACCATGCTGCCAAACAAATCGACGCACACTACTGCTTTGGTTTTTTCTGTGATTGCCCGTTCGAAGGCATCAGGACACAGGCACCAGGTGTCAGGCTCAACATCCACCAGTACCGGCGTAGCCCCGATGTGCAGTACCGGACTGGCCGATGCCACCCAGGTACTGTCAGGCACAATCACTTCATCGCCGGGCCCGACACCCGCAGCAAGCAGAGCCAGATGGATTGCCGCCGTGCCATGACTCACCGGCAGGCAATAGGTTTTGCCGCAGTACGCAGAAAATTCCTCAACAAACTGGTCAAGGTGCATGCTCATATTATCAAACCAGCCGTGGGTAACGGCGTCGGTGACGGCGTCAATTTCCTGCTGGGTGATGGAAGGGGCTATAGAACGAATTCGTTTTGGAGACGGTGACAGCATTTTCACCCCGCTTATCGCCAGCGCAGATTATCGTCAATACGGCCACCGGTATACAGGGCATCCATGGTCTGCAGCCGATAATACTGTGGCGATTTATACATCGCCTCAGTCAGTGACAGGCGATCAAACAATGCAAACAATTCCTCAATGCCGGCCCGAAGCGTCCAGCGTGGCGTGAAGTCCGGGAACACCGTTTTCAGGTGATCAAAACTGACCCGGTAGTCGCGGCTGTCAACACCGTCCTGAAGCTTCCGGTCTTTGAATAATTCACGGTCCTTATCGCTGCTGACATCAGCCAGGGAACGTAATTCACAGTTGCCGGCCATCTCACAGATCATGCGTGCGATATCAATGATGCGATAGTTCTCACTGTCGCTGCCAATATTCACGATGACAGGCTGGTCTCCCTGAAGTGGTGCTTCCAGGGCACATCGGAACGACTGACAGACATCTTCAATGTGAACGAACGGGCGGTTTGCCATGCCATCAGAGTTCAGGATGATGGCGCGATTGGCAAATGCCATGGCGGTCAGCATGTTCACCACAATGTCGAATCGCATACGGGGGGACGGACCAAATAACGTTGAAAAGCGCAGAAACACCGGCTGGAAGCAGCCGTCTGCCATGGCGCCAACTTCATTTTCGATATCCAGTTTGTTATGCGAATAAAAGGTTTGTGGGTTCGGTACCGACGACTCGGTTACCACTGGCTCAGTGGCGCTGCCGTAAATAGAGCAACTCGACGCAAACACATAGCGAACCCCAAGTTCCTTACACCAGCGCGCCAGTTCAACAGAATAACGGGTTGATGAGTCGTACACCTGCTCCGGCATCAGATCACCAAACGGATCATTGGAAATACCGGCAAGATGGATAAGCGCGTCAACGTTGTTGAGTGCCTCACGATCAAGATCACGCACATCCAAGTAGGTGAAGTCGCCGCGCGACGCTTCCGGGTATAGCAGGCAGTCGCGGAAGAAGCCGGTGTCGACTGCCGTCACAGCATAGCCGTGTTCAACCAGATACGGTACCAGCCGCGACCCGATGTAGCCCAGCGAGCCGGTAACCAGAATGCGTTTCGCCTGCGCCATTAGCGAATTCTCCGAATGAACGCAGAAGGCCAGTGGGTAATACGGTAGTTGATATTGCCTTCATTGAACAAAAAGTCCGGCTCGCAAAGTTCGAAGTCAGGATGCGCAGCCACGAAGTCTTCGGCAGCCCGTTTAGGATTGTTTTTATCCCAGTCACCGCAGGCCGGATAATCAACTTTCGCGCGCGGTGTCACGTTGAGGTATTCCTGGGAACCGTCAGTGGCCACAATATAACCGTCGACAGGAACAAACTGGCTGTATAGCTCCAGTTCACGATATACATGATCATAATCATGACACGAATCGAGGATCACGATGCAGCGGTCATCCGGATTCAGCGAGGCTTTAATGTCATTCACCAGCGCTTCATCAATGGAGCTGCCCTCATACATGGTGATCAGGTCCGCCAGTGGATGCGCTTCGATAGCCGTGCGGTTGTGCGGACGAATTTCAATATCGACGCCAATCACGCGGCCTTTATTCATGGCCTTACAAATAGACGCCGAAAGCACCAGTGAGCCGCCGTGCGCAATGCCGGTTTCTATGATCACATCCGGGCTTTGCTGATAAATCACTTCCTGGATCCTGACCAGATCTTCAGGGTGCTGAATAATCGGACGGCCAAGCCAGGTAAAGGAATACAGGTGCTTCTGGTCCCATGATACCTTCAGCCACCAGTCTGAAAGCAGAGCCAGCCCCTGCGGAGAATACATGTCGAGCGTTTCACCTTGTTCATTAACAATGGTGCCAGCCTGGTCATCGAGGGTGTATTTCACTGTTCTGACTCCGTTACGGATTGTTGACGTAAATAATCTTGCTGCCCTGAGGCTCAAAGCGGAATTTGGTTTCTTTCAAATGGCCAAGCGCCTGACGCACTGCCTCCTGATACTCAGGTTCACAGTAAAACAGGAAGAAGCCTCCGCCACCGGCACCGAGCAGCTTGCCGCCGGCTGCGCCTGCCTTCATTGCGGCGTCGTAGATGTCATCAAGCACCTGGTTGGACACACCCTGAGCAAACTGCTTCTTGAGCAGCCAGCTTTCATGCAGCAGCGGGCCGATCGACGCAATGTCGTTCTGACGCAGGGCATCGATACCCTGACGGGCGAGTTCGACGACCTGACTTATCTGCGCGTAGTTATCTTTGATGTTAGATTGCTGATCACCCAGAATTGAGCTGGAAAGCCGCTCGATGCCGGTATAAAACATCAGAAACTTACTTTCCAGAATGTTTTTGGTTTCCTGTGAGAAGATCACCGGATCAACAAACACCGACTCGTCCGCATTAAACTGAATGGAGTTCAGACCACCGTAGGCACTGGCGTACTGATCCTGTTTGCCCATGGGGTTGCCAAGAATATCAATTTCAATCTGTGACGCCTGCTGCGCCAGTGTTTCTGCGTCAATATGCTGACCCGTGTAGGCATACAACGCATTAAGCACGCCAACCGCCAGCGCACTGGATGAACCGAGCCCTGTTCCTGCGCTGCCAAGCGGGACGTCGCCCATGTAGACAATTTCAATGCCTTTCTCGATACCGACCAGCTTTAGCGCTTCCCGGATGATGTTGTGTTCGATTTTATCGACACTGTCGGTAATTTCAGTTTTGGAGTAGCTGACCCGAATGAGGTCGTCGAACTTTTTATTAACGGTGATGTAGATGAACTGATCGACTGCCGTACTTAAGACCAGACCAGGTGATTTCTTGTAATACACCTGCAGGTCTGACCCTCCTCCAAAAAAACTGACTCGTAAAGGAGTACGGGAAATTATCATAAAGTTTTGCTCGGTTTGTGCGATAGTATGTTTACGAAGGTATCGGCGTATTCTGGCAGTTCTTTAGTATTTAATCAAACTCACAGCCAGGCATATATCTAACTGAAAGGAAAGTAAAAAATGACGTTTAAATCGGTGATGGTGACCGGTGATAAAGGCTATATCGGTTCGGTACTGACCTCCCGGCTGGCCGAACGTGATTATAAAATCACCGGCTTTGACACCGGCTACTATGCCGCGCAGGCAATTGCGCCGACATTTGATGATTATCCCTCAATCAACAAAGACATCCGGGATGTCAGTGCATCTGATCTTGAAGGTATCGAAGCGATCATCCACCTTGCAGGATTGTCCAATGACCCGCTCGGCGAACTGGCACCGCAGCTGACCGAGCAAATAAATTATGCCGCCACCGTGCGCCTGGCAACGCTGGCAAAAGCCGCAGGCGTGAAGCGCTTCGTTTATGCATCGTCGCAAAGCATGTACGGCATCGCCGACGACACCAAAGGCGAACTCGATGAAGAGGCGCCGAAAAATCCTATTACCGCGTATGCGCGCACTAAGTGGGATGCCGAACTGGCGCTGCTGGAGATGGCAGACGACAGCTTTGAGGTTGTCTGCTTCCGGCCTTCAACGGTATTCGGGTTCAGTCCGCGCCTGCGCACTGACATCGTTTTTAATAACCTGTTGTGCTGTGCGTACACCCGCGGGCGTATCGAGATAAAAAGTGACGGCTCACCGTGGCGACCGGTGATCCACGTCCAGGATGTATGCAGTGCGTTTATCGCCGGGCTTGAAGCACCGGCTGCGCTGATTCAGAAGCAGTCTTTTAATGTCGGTATTCGCAATGTGAATTACCGGGTCAGAGACATTGCTGAGGCGGTGCATGAACTGCTGCCCGACAGTGAACTGGTGTTCACCGGCGAACACGGCAATGACAGCCGCACCTACCGGGTCTGTTTTAATAAAATCAATGATGAACTGGGCGACTACTATCAGCCACGCTGGAGTCTGACAGATGGTGGTAAGGACATGCTCGCGAATTTCAGAAAATACGGTTTCAGTGAGGCGGATTTTACCGGTGTGAAAACCAACCGCCTGAATTGTCTGAAGTCCCTGCTGGCAGACAGTCAGCTTGATGAATCACTGACGTGGAGATAAGCGTGAGTATTGCAACGCGCATAACACACTGCCGGGTCTGCGATACCGCATTGCCGGCACCGTTTTTAGATCTTGGCCGCCAGCCTCTGGCAAATAACCTGTTGTCGTCGTTAACCGACGATGAACCCAGGGTACCCCTCGAACTCAGTCACTGTCCGGCCTGTGAACTGGTTCAGCTGACCGAAACGGTTCAGCCTGATGTCCTGTTCCGTGACTACGTCTGGGTGTCAGGAACGGCGCAGACGACGCGCGATTATGCCAACACATTTTGTCAGTCAGTCCTTGCCCGGGTGGCCGGTGCCACAGTGCTGAATGTCAGCGAAGTTGCCAGCAATGACGGGACCTTTCTTAAACCGTTTGCCAGCCTCGGACATCGGGTACAGGGAATTGATCCGGCGCGCAACATTGCCGCGATGGCGGAAGAAGCCGGGATCCCGACCTATGCAGAATTTTTCGGCATGGCTGCGGCCAGCCATGTGTTATCGCAAAACGGCCCCTCGGATGTGGTGATTGCCCGTAACGTCATTCCGCACGTTGCCGATGTGAACGATGTCATTGCCGGCATGGCGCATTTACTGAAAGCGGATGGCACCGGTGTGATTGAGTTCCACGATGCCAGCATCATTCAGAAAGAACTGCATTATGATTCGGTCTATCACGAACACCTCTTCTATTTCACGCTGACGACGCTGGAAAATCTGCTTGCCCGTCACGGCCTGCGTATTTTTGATATCACGCAAAGCCCAATCAGTGGCGGCTCTGTGGTGGTGTATTTCAGCCATACAGAGCGCGCAAAGAGTGACGCATTATTGTCGCATCTGGCGGCAGAAAAACAGGCGCAAACTAACAGTGCAGCAAGCTGGCAGACTTTCGCCCTGGCCTGTGAACAGCATAAAGCCGCGCTGTATGATGCGGTCAGTCGTTATGTTGAAGACGGCGCGGTGATTGTCGGGTACGGCGCATCAGCACGCAGCTCCACCATGCTGAATTACTGTGGGCTCGATCATCACCTGATTGCACGTATTGCCGACCAGAACCCAATGAAACATAACCGGCTAACGCCCGGAACGCATATTCCAATCGGCGCGCCAGCTGAGGTGATGGATACAGTCCGTCCCGATGTTGTGCTGTTGCTGGCGTGGAATTTTGCCGACGAAATCATTGCTATCTTACGTGACGAACTGGACTTTAACGGCGACATTATTCAGCCATTACCCTATGAAGTGAGTGTGAAATGCAAGTAGTACCGCAATCGCTCGATGGTATGTATCTGATATGGGGAGAGCCTTTCAGTGATGAGCGTGGCGTTTTCCGCCGTCATTTTTGTGAGCACGCCTTGCGCGAACAGGGTATCGATTTTCAGGTAGCACAGGGTAACCTGTCTGAGAATCCGACACGCGGCACGCTGCGCGGCTTTCACTACCAGCTGGCCCCGTATGCCGAACAAAAAATCCTGACTGTGCTATCCGGTGAACTGTGGAATGTGACCGTGGATTTACGGCCTGACTCACCGACATTTTTACAGTATCAGGTGTGCAAGCTAAAAGCAGAGGACCGGAAATCGCTGTTGATCCCGGCGGGTACGGCAAATGCGTTTCTGACGCGGCGGGATAACACGCTGGTGCACTATTATATGTCGGAAGCGTTCCAGCCTGACTCCTACCGCGGATTTCATTATAACGATCCGGAATTGGCAGTGCCGTGGCCCGAACCTGTCACCCTGATTTCAGAACGCGACGATGCGCTGCCAACCCTGCGAGAGGCGGGGATTATTTCGTGAAGGTGCTGATAACCGGCGCGAGTGGATTTATCGGTCGTGCGTTGCTGCCTTTGCTGGCGCATCACGACTGTATTACCCCTTCCCGGGCCGATGACGCTTCGCCGCTCGACCTGAATGACCGTGACCAGGTGCTTGCCCTGTTTGAGCAGGAACAGCCTGATGCAGTGGTAAACCTGGCATGGGAAGGGATCCCGGATTTCAGCGAAGCGATGTGTGCGCGCAATTATCAGCAGCACATGAATCTGTTTGAAGCGATTCGCCATACCGACTGTCGTCGTATTGTTATCACCGGGACCTGCATGGAATACCGTGGACTGAGTGGGGCAGTGAATGAAGCGCAGGTTGGTACCAGTCTTGATCGCTTCGGAGAAACCAAGCTGCGAATTTACGCGCAGGCGCAGCAACAGCTGGCCGACCGTCTTCTGTTCTGGGCGCGCCCGTTTTATGTCTATGGACCGGGTCAGCGTGCGGGCTCGCTCATTCCCAGTTTGCTGACTACCATTGCCGCAGGCGAACGCCCGGAAATTAACAATCCTCAGGCGGCGCAGGACTTTGTGCACGTCAGTGATGTAGCCCGGGGACTGGCGAACATGCTGGAGACCACGGCACAAAGCGGCTGTTATAACCTCGGGCAGGGGCGTTTAATCCGCGTGCAACAAATTGCAGACTGGTTATATGCGCTCTGGCATGATCTGCCACTGACAGACCCTAAAGCCGCACAAACCGGGATGTTTGCCGACCTGACCCGACTCAGAACGACGTTTAACTGGGCGCCTGATACAAAGATGCGTGAGGCGTTACGCGCATGGGTAGAGTATGTCAAAAACCATTAAACAAGCCGTCATTCTTGCCGGAGGACGAGGCACACGTCTGATGCCGCTGACCCGCCATTGCCCGAAACCTATGGTGAAAGTGAACGACATCCCTTTTTTGCAGGTGTTACTCGACGAGTTACCGGGCTATGGGATTGAGCGGGTAGTGCTGCTCACAGGCTACCTGGCCGGACAGATAGAGAATTACTTTGGCAGCCAGTACGGCTCACTGCAGATTGATTATTCCCGTTTGCCGGAAAGCGCAGACACGGGGGAGCGGGTATGGGCCGCACGCGCACTGTTTGATGAGCAGTTTATGCTGATGTATTCCGACAACTATTCGCGCTTCAGCTTTACCAGGCACCTGGAGAACGCCTCGCCAGACGCCGCATTACATTTGCTGGTTCACCCGAAAAGTCCGGGAAATCTGGTGCTGTCAAAGGGCAGAGTGATGCGGTATGACGGCAGCCGCAAGGACCCCGAGGCCCGCTATGTTGAGCTTGGTTTCATGCTGGTCGACTGGCAACAACTGACGCCACACATCAGCGCCAGTACCAAAAACTTTAACGAAGTGATTGTTGACACTATCCGTCACGGTAAAGCCAGTGCGACGATTACGCAGCCAGCATATTTCAGTATTTCTGATCCTGACCGGCTGAAGCTGCTGGCACGCTATCTGACACCGCGAAAAGTGATTCTGATTGACCGCGATGGCACCATCAATCAGAAAGCGCCGCGCGGCGAATATGTCTACCGGTGGGAAGACTTTACCTTTATCGACGATACCGTAACCGCGATGAAGCGCCTGGCAGCACAGGGATTCGAGTTTATTGTGATCACCAATCAGGCCGGAATTGGCAGAGGTTTATATCAGCGTGAGGACGTTGACCGGCTGCATGACAGAATGATAACAGAGCTCGCCGGACAGGGTGTGACAGTGTCAGCGGTGTACCTGTGTCCTCACCACTGGGACGCGCAGTGTGATTGCCGAAAACCCGCGCCGGGCATGTTCCTGCGCTGTGAGCGTGAGCATCAGCTTGATTTGCGTCATGTGATTTATATTGGTGATGATCCCAGGGACATGCAGGCGGCGGAAAATGCGGGTACCCATGGGCTCTTCCTGCACAATGGTGACGATGATATGCCTTCTGTGGATGCGTCGCTTGGAACGGTATCACGGCTGACCGATGCGGTGGATGATATTATCGCGTTTTATCAGGCTCAGCGGCCTGGCGCCACATAAGTACAGCATCGTCATACGTGTCGGCAGAAAAGGCGAGGGCTTTATCTATCCAGGGGCGAAGGTTTGCCGGCGGATCGGAAAGATCGGCAACGGCAAAACCCAGCGAGGCGTAAAACGCCTGGGTGCGTTGCAGATCTTGCTTCACGTGGATGGTTAACAGTGGCCGGCTGGCTTGTTGTTGCCAGAATGTCATCAGCGTTTCACCTAGGCCCAGACTGCGCTGCGCAGCATCGACGTACAAAAAGTTCAGGTGTTCGCTGGAATCATGCACACTGGTGACCATGACTGCCTGGACGTCGGTGTCAGAGCCCAGCATGAAAAATCGGAAATGGGGCAGGGTAAAATAGCGCCACGGGGCAGCATCAAGCCGCGTGTTTTCCTTGAAGCCTTCATCGAAACGGGACAAAAAGCGCCGGAACGCATCGCCGGACAAGAATTCGTAAGAGATAGGCCGGATGGTCTGTGACATGTGCATCAATCACATTTTTAACTTTACACTGATACTATCAGTTAACCGGTAAAAGCCAAACAGTGAACGCGAAGACCAACACAACCATGACCTGGCAAAACAAACGGGTGTATGTTGCGCCGGATAATCCTGCCGGTCGTGCTCTGTCACAGACCTTAACTGAAAAAGGCGCACAGGTGCTTGGTCGGGTTGATAATCTGAAACACGGTCCTGGCGTGATTAACCGCCCCGAAACGGCTGAAGAGTACGATGCGGTTGTTGTGGCGCCGGGCGAATACCAGCTGGCGATTGCCGAGGGCCTCATTGCCAGAGGATTTAATAAAAACACCGTGTTACTGGCCACCCGCAGCGATGCTGTCAGCGTAAGTGCTGTGCCCCCGCTATCGCTGTGGAAACGTCTCAGCCGAACGTGGCGAAAATGGGTGAGCAAGGTTTTGGATTGTCTGCCCGCCAGCGGCATTGTTTATTATGCTGAGGGGGCTGCAGATACCAATATTTTGGTAGCCTTTGATTTTCATGTACGTCACAACCACCGTGTCAGCCTGGTGGTAAAAAATGCAGTGGATAAACAGCATCCGGCTCAGCACAGCCACCCACTGATATGCCGCTGGCTGTTGCAACGGGCTAAGGTACTGGTGGTCGACCACGAGTTTTCCGATCCGGTGTTTAACCATCTTCGCACTAAAAAAGCGGTCATTCAGCTCTGGCATGGCCTGCCGTTTAAATATCTGGCGGGTAACCGGCATTTTGCGCACGTGATGGATCACACGTTTGTGTCCAGTTCGGCCTGGTTCAACGACAACGTCTTCCCGTCGATGTTTAAGGCGCAGCACTACAAAGCGCTGGGGTATCCCAGAAACGATGCTTTGCTGCAGACACGATCCGAACGCTGCTGGCTGAACTGTGTGGATGAAGGGGTGATGGATAGCTTTGTCCGTGGACGCAAACTGCTTGTTTATATGCCAACCTATCGTGATGACGGCAACAATGATTATCCCATTGACTGGCGGGCACTGGACAACACACTGGCGGCGATTAACGCAGTTTGTCTGGTGAAAACCCATCCCTTTTTGTGCGGTGATAATGTGCTTAAGGCGATGCCGGGCTGTGAACGTATTGCCGTGTATCCCGGCCGCATGAACATCTATCCGTGGCTGGCCGAGGCTGACCTGCTGATTACCGATTATTCGTCGGTTGCGCTGGATTTTTTGCTGTGTGACAAACCCATTATTCACTACTGCTATGACTATGAACATTACGCAGCGGTACGCGGGCAGTATGTGATAGAACAGACAGCGTTTATGGCCGGGCCCATGGTGCGTGATGCGAACAGTCTGATTGAGGTTATCACCTCTGAGCTGACGGGGGATAGTGGTGCACAACAGCGCAAAGCGCTGCGTCAGCGGTATCAGATGGTGGCCGAGCCTGCCTGTCCGGCGCTGGTCAGGTACCTCGACTCGCTGTGTTAGGTATTAAAAACAATACCGGGGTATGAATGGCTGGTGTGATACGTGATACCTGCAGTTGAGATACATCATGCCTCTGCTATACTTCACGCAGAGAGGTGAAATTATGAACAACATCAATTCAGGCATTGCCGGAACGGGTTCGCTACTGCAGCAAATCCAGGAAAAGCAGACCAGCCTGGCTGAAAAACTGGCCAGTGGCAAGCGCATCAACAGCGCTGCTGATGGTGCAGCAGCCCAGCAGATTATCGACCGCTTAACATCGCAGGTTGAAGGTAACCGTCAGGCTATCAGTAATGCCTACGACGGGATTTCGCTGGCGCAGGTAGCCGAAGGCGGATTGTCGGGTATTAATGACGATGTTAGTCGTATCCGTGAACTGACTATTCAGGCAGGCAACGGGATCCTGAGCGATGCCGATCGCCAGGCGATTCAGTCTGAAATTACCCAACTGCAGGATAATATCTCGCAGACCATTGAACGTACTGAGTTTGCAGGTAAGCCGCTGTTGTCTCAGGATGGTTTACTCAGTTTCCAGGTTGGCGCGAATGCAAACCAGTCGTTAGATGTCACCACCACTGACATTGGCAGCCAGCTTAGCGATATCCTGTCGATTGACCTGACCAGCGGCACCAGTGTCGATGATGCGCTGGCAGCAGCCGATGCAGCCATCGAAACAGTGGGTGGAGCACGCTCAGACTTAGGTGCTGTGCAGAGTCAGTTTGAAAGCACGGCGCGAAACCTGTCACAGGCGGACGTGAATACAGCCGCAGCAAGAAGCCGTATTCAGGATACCGACTATGCGCAGGCCGTATCGCAGCAGGCCAGTAACGACATTCTGAATCAGGCAACCATTTCTGTACAGGCTCAGGCTAATCAGCAGCAAGGACAGGTTCTGTCACTGCTCAGCTAATGCACGCCAATCAGATAACGCAAGATAGGCGCCCTTGGGCGCCTATTTTTTTGTCCGTGTAAAGACACGACGGTAAATGCTACCCTGTACCCCGAGAAATCGCAGTAGAGACAAATGGTGAGTAACAAAAAAGTCCTTCTTCTGGACCGTGACGGAACGCTCAACGTGAAAGCGCCGGGTCACGGTTACATTTATCTGCCTTCCCAGTTTGAATTTTTACCCGGTGTGATTGATGCACTTGCGCTGCTGACCCAGGCTGGCTTCCGCTTCATGGTGATTACTAATCAGGCCGGTGTATCCAAAGGGTTGTACACCGAAGCGCAGGTGAATACGCTGCACCGCTACATGTGTGAGCAACTGGCCGGGCACGGCATCGCTATCGACGATATTATTTTCTGTCCACATTTCACCGAATCGTGCCAGTGCCGAAAGCCGAAACCCGGGATGTTTACTACGCTTGCCGACCGACACGGTCTGACCTTATCCGACCTCATTTATGTCGGAGACGATCCCCGTGATATGGTTGCCGCCCGCAATGCCGGTGTCCAGGGACTGAAACTGGGCGATGATGAGAACGGCGATGACGCGTCAAAACCCACCGTTGGTTATGCTGACTCGCTGCTTGATGCAGTGCCGATGATTATCGACTGGTATCAGAAACACGGCTGAATCCTTGCCGTGAACCCTGTCTGGCGTGCTAGACTGAAAAGACGCCGTATTATTAGAACTTGTAGTTGCGCTCAAACGGTTTGTCGTTACAATTTGCAGATGCGCTAAACTATATAAAAACAACGCGTTATCGGGGAATTGATGAAGGAAATTCTGCTTGTTAGTGATAACAGCAATCTGACTGGCAGCCTTGAAACCATTTTGCGGTTTTTAGGTGAGACCTGTCGGGTATCTGATTTTAATGATGCTCATCGTCAGTTATCCGATAACGATGCTGAAGCTGTGCTGCTTGATTACAGTCAGGCAGATAAGGCCGCTTCACTGACCCGCTCGTTTCCCCATGTCCCTTTTATTGCGATTTGTGATGAAGATGCACAGGTATCCACCGGCCAGAACCTGGTCAGTGCAATCACCCTGCCGGTAACCTATCCGGTACTCACCCAGGCTATTCACCGCTGTCAGGAGTATGGCAAGCATCGTCCGGGCCGTCGCCAGTCAGGGTCGACGAAAACCCGTCTGTTTCGAAGCCTGGTCGGGAAAAGTGAGCAAATTCAGGTTGTGCGAAGGCTGGTAGAGCAGGTCGCACCGACCGATGCGACGGTACTGATCCTGGGTGAATCAGGCACTGGCAAGGAAGTGATTGCGCGTAACGTGCATTTTATGTCAGAGCGTCGTGACGGGCCTTTTATTCCGGTAAACTGCGGCGCGATCCCCGGAGAACTGCTCGAAAGTGAACTGTTCGGTCATGAAAAAGGGGCATTTACCGGTGCAATCAGTGCGCGCAAAGGCCGTTTCGAACTGGCCGAGGGAGGCACGTTATTCCTCGATGAAATTGGCGATATGCCGATGCAGATGCAGGTAAAGCTGCTGCGCGTTATTCAGGAAAGAACCTACGAGCGGGTTGGTGGCAATCGCCCCCTGCAATGCAATGTCAGGCTGATAGCGGCTACCCACCGTGATCTTGAGGCGATGATCCGCGAAGACAAATTCCGTGAAGATCTTTACTACCGTCTGAATGTTTTTCCAATCGACAGCCCGGCACTGCGTCAGCGTCGTGATGATATTCCTCTGTTGTTACAGGAACTGAACAGCCGGATCCAGGGCGATGGTGTCGAAGGTGTGCGTTTTACTGAGCGGGCGATTGCGTCGCTGATGGAGCATGAGTGGGCCGGTAACGTGCGCGAATTGTCCAATCTGGTTGAACGATTGTCGATTCTTTATCCTGGCGACATTGTGGATATTCAGGATTTGCCAGCTAAATACCAGTACGGTGACGTTGAGCCTTATGAACCAGACTATCCTGAGGAGTTGCTGGAACGTGAAGCGTTTAATCAGCTCTTTGCCGAGTCTGCGGCGGCCGAGGAACGGGCTGAACAGGAAACGGCAGATGAGGTCGTATCATCGTCGCTGCCTGAGGACGGCGTCAACCTGAAAGAGTACCTCTCAGAACTGGAAATTACGCTTATCCGTCAGGCGCTTGAACAGCAGGACTGGGTTGTGGCCAGGGCTGCTGACAAGCTGGGTATGCGACGCACAACCCTGGTTGAAAAAATGCGTAAATACGATATCCAGCGCGGTGACGAAACCTGAGATGTCAGAGTTTTGACAGCCTGATTTGACGCTCATTTCCATTCTAACCACTTGCTAAATAAAGCTTTTATAAGCTGGCACGTCTTGTGCTTTATGTATGTCAGAGATGATTCCGTCTGCTTTTTGACGAGGACCGCATGGCATACGACAGCAGTATATTCGCAGAAAATGCTTATCACCAGGAACCTGGCGAGGTTGCTGACTTAGCTTATTTACGCGAGTCCACCCACAGTGATGACGAACTAACCGCATTGCGTCGGCAGGCCAGCCGAATGGAGCACTTGCTCAATGTGATGCCAGCCGGCGTCATCGTGCTCGACGGGAAAGGGATTGTGCGTCAGGCTAACGACCAGGCACGGGATCTGCTGGGCGAACCACTGGAAGGTCAGATCTGGCGTACTATTATTTCACGCTCGTTCCGCCCGCAGCCAGACGATGGTCACGAGGTCTCGCTGACCGATGGTCGGCGCGTCAAGCTGTCGATTACACCGCTCGAGAAAGAGCCGGGGCAGCTGATTGTGCTGACAGACCTGACCGAAACACGCCGTTTACAGGCGCGGGTCAGCCATATGCAGCGTTTGTCCTCGCTGGGAAAAATGGTCGCGTCGCTGGCGCATCAAATTCGCACGCCACTCTCTGCAGCCATGCTTTACGCGGCCAACCTAAAGCGCAAATCATTGCCTGCTGAGGCAGGCCAGCAGTTTGCCGGCAAGCTGTATGATCGTCTGCAGGAGCTGGAAAATCAGGTGAATGACATGCTGCTGTTTGCCAAGTCGGGTGAAGAGCAGGTGGTTTCTACGTTGTCACTGGCCGATATTCAGGCGGCGGTTGAGGGCAGCGCGGCATCGATTGTTCAGCAGACAGAACAAACCCTCACGTTTACCAATTTTACTGACTCGGCGTTTGTTACCGGCAATATTGCTGCCTTACAGGGCGCGCTGCTTAATCTTATTCACAATGCCAGCCAGGTTAGTGCCAGCGGCGCAACCATATCGCTCAAGGCGACCCGCGTTGCCAATCATGTTGCGCTGTCGGTCTGTGACGAAGGGCCGGGCGTGTCTGCTGAACTGGCTGAACGTATTTTTGAACCATTTTTTACGACAAAAACAAATGGCACTGGTCTGGGACTGGCTGTCGTTAAGTCCGTTGCCACAGCACACAAAGGCCAGCTGTCGGTAGCGAATCTGGCCGGCAAAGGCGCGTGCTTCACACTGTCTCTGCCGCTCTGCCAGACAGCCCACGATGTTCGAACAGGAGAGGCTTCATGAGTAAAACCACCATTTTGATTGTTGAAGATGATGCCGGTTTGCGCGAAGCGCTGGAAGACACCCTGCTGCTCGCCAATTACCGGGTACTTGCCGTGGATTGTGCAGAGGCGGCGATGGCAACGCTGGCAAAAGAGCCGGTTGATCTGGTGGTCAGTGATATCCAGATGGGCGAAATGAGCGGACTGTCACTGCTGAAAAGTATTAAGGCCAAGTTTGCCAGCATGCCGGTGCTGCTGATGACCGCCTATGCCACGATTGATGACGCGGTACAGGCAATGCGGGACGGGGCGACAGATTATCTGTCTAAGCCGTTCGCACCACAGGTGTTGCTGAATCTGGTCGGGCGTTATGCACCAGCGCAGAAAATTGAGTCGCGTACCCCGGTTGTTGCCGATCCAAGCAGCCTGCAGTTGCTCAATCTTGCCCGCAAAGTTGCGAAGTCTGACGCTACGGTGATGGTGCTGGGCCCCAGCGGTTCGGGTAAAGAAGTGCTCTCACGTTATATACACGATCAGTCAGCCCGCAAGGATGAGTCATTTGTGGCTATAAACTGTGCGGCAATTCCTGAAAATATGCTTGAAGCAACCCTGTTCGGGTATGAAAAAGGGGCCTTTACCGGCGCGGTTCAGGCCTGTCCCGGCAAATTTGAACAGGCCCAGGGCGGCACGCTGCTGCTGGATGAAATTACCGAAATGGATCTGGCGCTGCAGGCCAAACTGTTGCGGGTGCTGCAGGAACGTGAAGTTGAGCGTCTTGGTGGCAGAAAAACCGTGCAGCTGGATGTGCGGGTCATTGCGACCAGCAACCGCGATTTACGTAAAGCCGTGGAAGCCGGTGAATTTCGTGAGGACCTTTATTACCGTCTGAACGTGTTCCCGATCACCTGGCGTCCGCTATCCGAGCGTCCGGGAGACATCGTGCCGCTGGCTGAACATCTGATCCAGCGTCATGCCGCTGCGCAGGGAATGGGGAATGTGCACCTGAGTGCCGTTGCCCGTAACAAGTTAAACCAGTACGCCTGGCCGGGTAACGTCAGGGAACTGGAAAATGTTATCCAGCGTGCGCTGATCCTGTGTGAGGACGGACAAATAGACGCCGATGACCTGATGATCGATATGCAGGGGTTTGAGACACCTGCGGTGAGCGCAGTCGAGCCGCCGGAAGAAAACAGCCGGCTCGGTTCGGAGCTGCGTCATCAGGAACACCAAATCATTCTGGATACACTGGCGCTGTGTAATGGCAAACGTAAAGACGTTGCCGAGAAGCTGGGCATCAGCCCGCGCACACTGCGCTACAAACTGGCAAGAATGCGTGAAGAGGGGATCGACGTACCTGCGTGATCACCTACCCTTTCGGGGCAGCATTGCTGCCCCTTTTTTTATGCCTTCCTCTCTGGTCAGTCGGCCGGCCGTCAAGAAGTCGTCATTTTATCGTAACTTAATGATATTTAATGGCTTTTAAAAGTTGGTGCAGTATTTGCCTTAAATCTGGTAAACGTCAAAAACGCCTCAGAATGGCAATGACCTTGAAGGTACAGTTATGGAAGTGAATGCAAACAGCCTATATCAGGAAATGCAGAACATGATTGGCCAGGCAAAAATGCCTGAACCGGTGACACCTGCCCCTGGTGGTGAACTCGGCGTGAATGCAGCAGGCGGGTCGTCGTCTGATTTTTCCGTGATGCTGAAAAACGCGATCGATGGCGTCAACAGTATGCAGCTTGAGTCAAAATCGCTGCAGCAACGCTTTGAAATGGGTGATGAATCGCTCAGCCTTGCTCAGGTCATGCTGACTAAGGAAAAGGCCGGTATTGCCTTTGAGGCGACCATGCAGGTGCGCAACAAGGTACTGGAAGCGTACAAACAAATTATGAATATGCCGGTGTGATCGGAGTAACCCATGGCTGAAGCAACAGGTACTAACCTCACTATTCCCGACCAGGGCGCATCAGATAACGAGCCGGAGAACAAAGCCGGCTTTATGGACACACTGGGTAGCGCTGACATGGTGCGTCAGATGGCGCTGGTGGTCGTGCTGGTTATCTGTATTGCGATTGCGGTGTTTATTCTGATCTGGTCACAGGAAGCGGAATACCGCCCGCTGGCCAAAATGGATACCCAGGAGCTGATCGAAACCCTCGATTACATGGACGCAAATGAAATTGACTATCAGCTTCAGGGAAATACGGTTTACGTCAGAACCGATGAATTTCAGAATATTCGTCTTGGCATGGCGCGTCAGGGGCTGACCCGTTCAGAAGATAACGGCACCGACATCATCATGCAGGATATGGGGTTTGGTGTTAGTCAGCGGGTCGAAATGGAGCGTTTGAAGCACGCGCGCGAACAGCAGATTGCCGCCACAATCGAGGACATCTCAAGCATTCAGAAGGCCCGCGTACTGCTGGCTATGCCAAAAGAAAATGTGTTTTCACGCCGTGAGAAGAAAGCCTCTGCAACGGTCGTACTGACGGCCAAGCGCGGCGCGGTGATTTCGGGTGAAGAAGTGGATGCGGTGGTCGATATTGTCGCGTCAGCCGTTCAGGGGATGGAGCCGTCAAAAGTCACGGTAACCGATTCTAACGGTCGTTTGCTGAACTCTGGCTCGCAGGACTCCATGAGTGCCCGGGCCCGCAAAGAATATGAAATAGAGCGCAAGCGCGAGGAAGAATACCTCGAAAAAATTGACGCTATTCTTATCCCGGTATTAGGGATTGGAAACTACACGGCACAGGCCGACGTGACCATGGACTTTACCGCCATGGAACAGACACAGCGAAGCTACAATCCTGATCTGCCTGCGGTTCGCAGTGAAATGGTGATTGAAGAGAACAGCGTAGGTGGTGGCGTTGGCGGGATCCCCGGCGCGTTGTCGAATCAGCCGCCGCTGGAGTCATCAATTCCGGAAAATGCACTGGCTGACAACAACCAGCAGGCCATGCCGGGTCGCAGCTCCAAAGAGTCTACGCGTAACTATGAACTCGATACCACCATCAGCCATACCAAGAAACAAACCGGTGTGATCCGTCGCCTGAGTGTGTCTGTTGCGGTCGATCACGTACGTAGCATGGATGAGGAAGGCAATGTCACCACTGAGCCGCGTTCTCAGGAAGCCTTGCTGAATATTCGCCGTCTGCTACAGGGCGGGATCGGTTTCGACGTCACCCGTGGTGATTCGCTTGAGGTTGTCAGTGTGCCATTCACCCGGGTCGAAGCCGGTGATTTTGAAGAGCCGCCACTGTGGGAGAACCCGGACTTCCTGCCTATACTTAAACTGGTAATAGGTGGTCTGGTGATTATGGTGCTGATCGTATTCGTCATCCGCCCCATGCTTCGTCGGCTTCTTAACCCGAATGATACCAAGGACAGTGAAGATTTTGATATCGATGAAAGACTGGATCTGGGTGACGAAACCATTAACATGCTCTCTCGTGAGTTCGATGAAGGACAGGTTGGTTTTGCACCTGACGGTTCGCTGATGCTGCCGGATTTACACAAAGATGAAGATGTGCTGAAAGCAGTGCGCGCACTGGTTGCTAACGAGCCTGAACTCTCTGCCCAGGTAGTGAAAGGCTGGCTGCTGCAGGACGAGTAAGGGGATAAGTCATGGCACAAGATTTAGCAGAAGTAGAAGATGTCGGTTATGACGTCAGCAAGCTGGAAGGGGTGGAAAAAGCAGCCATTCTGTTGCTGAGCCTGTCCGAAGAAGATGCAGCCCAAATCCTCAAGCATCTGGAGCCTAAGCAGGTACAGAAGCTGGGGACGGAAATGGCCAAAATTGATGATATGACGCAGGCCAAAATCACGGCAGTGCACAAACATTTCATCGAAGAAATTCAGAATTACAGCACCATCGGTTTCCAGAGCCAGGATTTCGTCAGACGGGCACTGACCGCCGCCTTAGGTGAAGATAAAGCCGCTAATCTGATTGACCAGATCATGATGGGAACCGGCGCTAAAGGCCTGGATTCACTCAAATGGATGGATTCCAAACAGGTGGCCAGTATCATCCGCAACGAACACCCTCAGATACAGACCATTGTGTTGTCGTATCTGGAGCCTGAACAGAGTGCCGAAATTCTCGCGCAGTTCCCTGAAAAAGTGCGCCTGGATCTGCTTATGCGTATCGCTAACCTGGAAGAAGTCCAGCCCGCCGCACTGCAGGAGCTTAATGAAATTATGGAGAAACAGTTTGCCGGTCAGGCAGGGACGCAGGCAGCCAAGATGGGCGGCCTGAAATCTGCGGCCGATATTATGAACTATCTGGATACGGCTATCGAAGGACAGCTAATGGATGCAATCCGCGAGCAGGACGAAGAGATGAGCCAGCAAATCCAGGACCTGATGTTCGTATTCGACAACCTGGTGGACGTGGACGATCGTGGTATCCAGACGATCCTGCGCGAGGTTCAGCAGGAATCGCTGCTTAAAGCCATTAAAGGTGCCGACGAGGAACTGAAGAACAAGATCATGAAAAACATGTCGAAGCGTGCGGCAGAAATGCTGCAGGATGATCTTGAGGCGCTCGGTCCAGTGCGTATCTCTGAAGTGGAAACGGCACAAAAAGAAATCCTTTCCGTGGCACGTCGTCTGTCTGATGCTGGTGAGATCATGCTTGGCGGCGGTGGCGGCGAAGAGTTTGTCTAACCACGTAGTTTGAGGTCCGTATAATGGCCAACAGACCATTCAGCGAGTTTGACCAGGGCGATGTGAAGACCTGGGATCTGCCCTACGTTGAAGACAAGGACGCAGCGGAAATTGCGCAAAGAACCAATGCGCTGAATAAGCGTTCAGACTGGAAATATGAGCCGCCTGAAGAGGAAGAAGAGGTTCTGCCGCCTACTGCCGAAGAGATCGAGGCCATTCGACAGGCAGCACAGGAAGAAGGGCATCAGGAAGGTTACCAAAAAGGGTTTGAGGAAGGCCGTCAGAAGGGTGAGGAAGAAGGCCGGGAAAGCGGACACCAGGAAGGCTACGAGGCTGGTCATCAGGAAGGCCTGGACGCCGGTAAGCAGGCTATTGATACACAGGCTGAGCAGTGGCAGCAACTGATTAACCACGTACATTCACCGTTAAATCAGTTAAACGACGAAACCCGCGAGCAAATGGTCAAACTGGCCGTCGCTTTGGCCCGCGCAGTAATCCGTACTGAGGTAACCACCTCAGAGGCAGTCATTCTGAAAGCGCTTAGCGAAGGGCTGAGCGTGCTGCCTGTGAATGAAAATACCTACCGGATCCACATGCACCCGGACGATATTGAACTGGTTACGGCCCACTACGGTGATGATGTCATCAAAGAGCGGGGCTGGCAGCTGGTGGCGTCTGACAACATGCAGCGCGGTGGCTGCGACATCACCACCACCCACAACGCGGTGGATGTATCCATAGAGCGTCGTTGTCGTGACGTGCTCGACAAATTTCTGACGCAACAGGGTTTAAGCGATGACTAGCCCCTGGCAGTCTTATTTTACTGAACTGAACGGCCAGGTAACGACGCCGCCGGTGGTAGCAGCAGGCAAGCTCGTCAGGGGAATTGGGCTGACCCTGGAAGCGGTGGGATGTCAGTTGCCGGTCGGTAGCCAGTGTCTGGTTCAGACTGTTGACGGCGAAATTGAAGCAGAAGTGGTTGGATTCGGCGATGACATCACGTATCTGATGCCAACTGAAGCAGTGCGGGGCATTGTGCCCGGCAGCCGGGTTCTGCCACTGAACCGTCAGAGCGGGCTGGCGGTTGGAATGGGGTTGCTCGGCCGTGTTGTTGACGGCAATGGCCAGCCACTTGACGGACTGGGTGCTATTGAAACCAGTGCACGGGTGGCGACAATTAAACCGCCTATCAACCCGCTTATCAGAAAACCTATCACCCGACCGCTGGATGTTGGCGTACGCGCCATCAATGCACTGAATACCGTGGGAATGGGGCAACGTATGGGTCTGTTCGCGGGCAGTGGTGTGGGCAAAAGCGTATTGCTTGGCATGATGACCCGCGGTAGTCAGGCTGATGTCGTCGTGGTCGGTCTGGTCGGTGAGCGAGGCCGCGAGGTGAAAGAATTTATTCACGACATTCTGACCGAGGAAGAGCGCGAGCGCGCTGTTGTGGTGGCCGCGCCGGCCGATACCTCGCCGCTGATGCGCCTGAAGGGGTGTGAAACCGCTGTCACCATTGCCGAATACTTCCGTGATCAGGGTATGAATGTACTGTTGCTGATTGACTCACTGACCCGTTACGCGATGGCGCAGCGTGAAATTGCTCTGGCCGTCGGCGAACCGCCGGCAACCAAAGGGTATCCGCCCTCGGTATTTGCGCGGTTACCTGCGTTGGTTGAACGTGCCGGTAATGGCTCGGACCGTCAGGGCTCAATTACGGCGTTTTATACCGTGCTGACAGAGGGAGATGATTTACAGGATCCCATCGCAGATGCGGCACGCGCTATCCTTGACGGCCATATTGTGCTGTCTCGCAGCCTGGCTGACAGCGGGCATTACCCCGCTATCGATATCGAGGCATCAATTAGCCGGGTTATGCCGGCCGTCGTCAGTGACGAGCACCTGATGCAGGCACGGCGGATCCGCCAGGTTTATTCTAATTATCAGCAGAACAAAGATTTGATTGCCATTGGCGCCTACACCAAGGGGGCTGATCCGCGTATCGATTTGGCAATTCGTGCCGAGCCGGCCATCAATGCATTTCTTCAGCAGGGCATGCGTGATGTGCTGCCATATGACGAAAGTCTGGAAAGTATGAGTGCGCTGGCGAAAGGTCTGGGTAACGGATAACGCGTATGACGGATCAACTCGAACGTGTTGCGCAGTACGAGCGCGACAGAGAAAAGCAGGCAGCCCAGGCATTTCAGCAGGCGCAACAGTTTGTAACACAACAGCGTCAGAAGCTGTCGAATCTGGAACAATACCGGCTGGAGTACCTGCGCAGTATTCAGGTCAATGGCAAAGCCGGCGTCGGCGCTAAACACTATCATCAGCATCTGTCTTTTGTCGGCAAACTCGACAGTGCCTGTCAGCAACAGCAGCAACATATTTCGCGTGCCGTGCTTGCCGCTGACCAGCGCAAGCGGCAGTGGCTTGCCCAGCAGCAGCGGTGCAAAGCCGTTGAACTGTTGCTGGAAAAGCGTCATCTGGTTAAACAGAAAAAAGAAGCCCGTCAGGAGCAGGCAATGATGGACGAGTTTGCGACCCAACGGTTTTTCCGCGCCAGAAAGTCAGCATTCTGACCGCGCTTCATCATCAATCCTGTTAAAAACGTCAAACTGGAACAGCTTTTGCTGAAGTTTATATAGTCTGCCTTATCCGGCAACGTGCTAACGGGGTAGCGGCAGAATGCAAACGCAGTGAAATCAAGGGCTGCAACCAGATTGAAGTCAAACAGGACGCGCTAATAGCGTCACAGGATAAACACCATGATGCAACAACTTGCCGCTAAACAATCAGATATTGCCGGTCTGGGTATCGGGAAGGAAGATACCCCGGTGTCACTCTTGCAGGTGCCACAGCCAGAAGGCAGCCATGCTGGGTTTGGCGACGTGTATCGTGAAGCATCTGCTGCCTCATCTGCGGTGAGTCGCAAAGCCCTGCCTGCCGACACAAAAAAAAGTGCGGAGGTTGTCGGCCCGAAAGAAGACCGGCTGCATCATACTGACTCGCACGTGAAATCAGAAGCAGCCGAGGCAGCAGAACGGTCCGATGAGCCGTCAGTACCCGTATCGAAAACCGGGCAGAAACCAACAGAGGCGAAAGCAGCACCCCAGGATGAGCCTGAGGGCACGCAAACTGCCGATGTGCCGAGCGACGATGAACTTGAAAAGCTGGTGTCTGATGAACATACCGATGTGGACTGGCTGGCTTATGTGGATGCCGTTAAATCGGCCAGTGAGAAACTGGATGCGAATACTCCGGTATCGACGCTTGATGACAGCGTCATTGGTGAAAGTGTGTCGTACTCCGAACAGTTTGAGATTGCTGGAGTAGTAATTGAACAAAATGTAAATGCTGAATCAGACTCCGAACCTGTGGTGACCGTCAACTCAGAAGAAGAGGCGAGTCTGAGCGCGACGAAAAACGACACTGGGGTAAATCCGGATGAACAGATGAATGACAACGCTGTAATGGAAAGCAGTACACTTTCGGCGTTGCCAGAACAACAGGACCAGACACTGCTGGACGTCATGAAGGCACTGGATGACGCGCTGACATCAGCTGGCCGTGCAGTCCAAAAACCAACGCCGGAGACATTGAAAACCGCGCTGCAGTCGCTAAAGAGTCAGACCGAACAAGGGTCTGTGCAACGCCGCATTATCGACAATATGCTGACGGCAATCACCCATGCAGAATCCATTTCTCAGGATAGCGGTGAACAGGCATCATCTGAGACGGCTGCGCTCATTGCCAATGAACTGCTGGCGCTAAGTCAGCGAGCGACAGCGCCGCGCGATACACAAACCAGAGCGTCGCTGCCAGATTCAGTCTCCCGGGCACCCTCGTCAGCGACTGAGCCGCTGCAGGTGCTGACCGAAGACCTGATGACATTGTCCTCTGCGTCAGTCGAGACCGTGACAGATACCCTTCAGACGGCTGTAACCTCGTTACTGGCCGGTGCCAGCGATGAGGTACAACAGTCAGTGAAGGCATCACTGACTGCCGGAATGACCGAAATGCAGCAGCAACTCACCAAAGGGCATGAGCCGGGCATTGATCTGAAAGTGCTGATTCAGCAGGCGCTGGCAGAGGCGGGCGTTTCTCAGTCACAGGCGCAGGCCGTCGTGACGCAGATAGAGCAGCAGGCGGCACAACTCCATCAGACTGTGACCGCGGCACAACAGTCACTGCAACAGATAGTGGCGAATCAGGTTGCCTCGGCCGATACGGTAATACAGGAGAACAGTCAGGTCAGAGCGGAAAGCGGTAAAGCGCTGCATGGTGGCGACCTGGCTGATAAACCGGTGAACATCCACAAAGCTGAGGGACAACAGCAGCTACAGGAGAAAATTCGCTGGATGGTTAACAGTCGTACCAGTCTGGCCGAGATCCGTCTTGACCCGCCAGAACTTGGCAGTATGCAGGTACGGGTCAGTATGAACGGGGATGCGGCGAGCGTCAGCTTTGTGGTGCAGTCGGCACAGGCAAGAGATGCCCTGAATGACGCCATGCCGCGCCTGCGTGAGATGTTCGCGGAGCAGGGCGTAACGCTGGGTGAGTCCTTCGTCAGTCAGGAGCAGCAGGATCAGGGAGCATCGCCCGAAGATGGTTCAGCAGGCGGTGGCAATGGCGAATTTGCCGCTGATGCCGAGGACGAAATGCCGGCGAGCGAACAACGCCTTACCCGCAATGAACTCGGTGGCATAGACTATTATGCATAGAACAACGTCATTTTTCGTCGAAAGCAGGATTGCGATTTGCGCGTGAACCCTGATAATAAGCCCGACAAAGTTAACTAGGGATTGTCATGGCAGAAGAAGAATTACAAATAGAAGAAGGCGGTAAGAAAGGCAAACTGATGATCATCATCATTGCCCTGGTACTGGTGGTTGGTGGTGCTGCTGCCTATTTTCTGTTTTTTAGTGGCGACGAAGCGCCCGCTGCGGAGCAGCTTGCTGCCGATCCGGAGCAGGCCGCGGTAGCACCTCGCCAAAGCGCAGAGGTAGGAACCGCACTCTACGTCGCAATGCCCCGGCCATTTGTTTTCAATGTACCGGGTGCCGGACGTGACAGACTGGTTCAGATCAAAGTGCAACTGATGGTCAGAGGTTCAGAAAACGAAGAAGTGGCTAAGTCACATATTCCGCTGATAGAGGGAACCCTGCTGCAGGTGTTCAGTTCAGCGAATGCCGATGATTTGGTGACCGAAGCTGGCAAAGTGGAACTGCGTGACCAGTCAGTCAAGGAAGTACAGCGGGTAATGAATGAAATTGCCGGTAAAGACGTGGTTGAGCGCGTGTTATTCACCGGTTTTGTAATGCAATAACGGGAACAGACTGTGAGCGATTTATTATCTCAGGACGAAATTGACGCGCTGTTGCATGGCGTCGATGATGTCGAAGAAGAAGACGTTGGCGAATCTGAATCGGATTCGTCGGCACTCGAGTATGATTTCTCCTCACAGGACAGAATCGTGCGTGGGCGTATGCCTACGCTCGAAATTGTTAACGAGCGTTTTGCCCGGCACATGCGTGTCAGTCTGTTTAATATGATGCGCCGCTCCGCTGAAGTGTCGATTAACGGCATTCAGATGATCAAGTTTGGTGAGTACATTCACACCCTGTTTGTACCGACCAGTCTGAATATGGTGCGTTTCCGTCCGCTGAAAGGTACCGGCCTTATCACCATGGAGGCCCGACTGGTATTTATCCTGGTGGATAACTTCTTTGGTGGCGATGGCCGTTACCACGCGAAGATCGAAGGGCGGGAATTTACACCTACCGAACGACGCATTATTCAGATGCTGCTCAAAATTATTTTCGAGGATTACAAGGAAGCCTGGGCACCTGTGATGGATGTCTCATTTGAATACCTTGACTCGGAAGTGAACCCGGCGATGGCCAACATTGTCAGCCCGACCGAAGTAGTGGTCATCAGTTCGTTCCATATTGAGCTGGATGGTGGCGGTGGAGACTTCCATGTGTCACTGCCCTACAGCATGCTGGAGCCTATCCGGGAACTGCTGGATGCGGGTGTTCAGAGCGATAAAGAAGATACCGATCTGCGCTGGAGTAAGGCGCTGCGTGACGAAATTATGGACGTTAACGTCGAGCTGACGACGCACATGCTGGATGTGGATATTCCACTACGCAGGATCATGGAGCTGAAAGCCGGTGACATAATTCCGGTTGATATGCCGGAAACCATTACTGTACTGATTGAAGAACTGCCGACCTTCCGTGCGAAGCTGGGGCGGTCAAGGGATAACCTCGCGCTGAAAATTACCGAGAAAATCCCACGGCCAACATCGGTTAAGTCTGAACTGCAGTTATTAACCCGCGGCGGCCGCATTATTGACAATGATGCTGAGCTGCAAGTACTCGAAGAAGACCTGTAACAGGGTAAAGATGAAGGGGTATACCCATGAGTGATAATGATGAAATGGACGATTGGGCAGCAGCCATGGCTGAACAGGAAGAGGCTGAAAACGCTGCCGAGTCTGACGACGATGGTGACGTTCAGACCCCTGAACTGGACGAACTGACTGACGAAACGCCGATATCCGGCGAAGAAAAGAAAAAGCTGGATACCATTCTGGACATCCCTGTCACTATCTCGATGGAGGTAGGGCGCAGCCAGATCAGTATCCGCAACCTGCTTCAGCTGAACCAGGGATCCGTTGTTGAACTGGACCGCGTTGCCGGCGAACCACTTGATGTGTTGGTAAATGGCACGTTGATTGCTCATGGAGAAGTAGTAGTGGTCAACGATAAGTTCGGTATTCGGTTAACGGATGTTATTAGTCAAATCGAAAGAATTAAAAAACTCAGGTAAAAACCTATTTAAAACAGGGGGATGCGCTTTGCTCTCCCTGTTCCTCTCTCCGCTTTCACACGCTCAGAGCAGCAGCACGTACAACAGCGCCGGAAACATACTGTCAATTTTCCTATCACTTTTAGTGGTGGTCGGGATTATTTTTGCGCTGGCTTATCTGATGCGTCGGTTTACTGTCACTCAGGCAGGTAACGGGCAACTGAAAGTCGTGGCCAGTATGGTCGCAGGTACCAAAGAAAAAATTATGGTGATTCAGGTTGGTGATGAACAGCACCTCGTGGGGATCACCAGTCACCATATCTCTCATTTAAGTAAACTGGATAACCCGCTGGAAGCCACGCCCCAAAGTGGCAATAAGGGCTCTGGCGAACAGTTCCGGCAAAAGCTCGTCAGTGCCATGGCGGGTAAAATTAACCCGGCAGTGAAAGGGGAGAAATAGGATGACTAAACGTTATTCTCTGCTCATTTCGCTGACGCTGCTGGCGCTGTTTGGTGCGATGCCTGCTTTCGCACAACAGGGGATTTCCGCTGTGACGGTGACCACCAACCCGGATGGATCACAGGATTACACCATGACGCTGCAGGCGCTGTTCATTATGACCGCGCTGAGTCTGATCCCGGCCTTTATCATGATGATGACGTCGTTCACCCGCATTATCGTGGTGCTGTCAATTTTACGTCAGGCTATTGGTTTGCAGCAGTCGCCCTCAAATCAGATCCTGATTGGCGTCAGTTTGTTTCTCTCGCTGTTTATTATGAAACCGGTGTTTGATGAAATTAATGACCGGGCCCTGCAGCCCTATCTGGCCGAAGAGATGACATTTAAAGACGCGTATGACGCCGCGAAAGAGCCCATGCGCGCGTTCATGCTGTCGCAGACACGGGTTAAAGATCTGGAAACGTTTGTTTCAATTGCCGGTGAGGAAGACACGTACGCAGACCCGTCGGAAGTGTCGATGAACATTCTGATCCCAGCGTTTGTCACCAGCGAGCTGAAAACTGCATTTCAGATTGGCTTTATGCTGTTTATTCCATTTTTGATTATCGACCTGGTGGTTGCATCGATTCTGATGGCCATGGGGATGATGATGCTGTCACCCATGATTGTCTCGCTGCCGTTTAAACTGATGTTGTTTGTGCTGGTGGATGGCTGGAGCCTGGTGTTTGGCACCCTGGCGAACAGCTTTGGCATGGGCGTGTAGGAGGCTGATATGTCACCCGAGGTCTTTGTTGAAATACTGCGCGACGCCATGTTTATGGTGATTCTGCTGGTGTCTGCCGTGATCGTGCCAAGCCTTATTGTGGGTCTGATTGTGGCGGTATTTCAGGCCGCAACATCGATTAACGAGCAAACCATGAGCTTTTTGCCCCGTCTTATCGTGACGCTGCTGGCACTCAGTTGGGGGGGGAACTGGCTGGTGCAGCAGGTCATGGACTTTACCTTTCACATGGTTGACCTGATTCCACAGGTGGTGGGCTAGTCGCGATGACGTTTGAACTTGCCACCATCAACCAGTTTATTGCCGATTTGCTGCTACCGTTTTTGCGTATTTCGGGGCTGTTTGGTGCCATGATTGGGCTGAGTGCCAGGTCAGTCTCTCCGCAAACCCGGGGGTTGCTCGCGATCGCTATTTCGCTGGTGATTATTCCGGTTATACCGCCTTCTCCCGTGACGGATCTGGTCAACCTGGGGACGTTTATCTTAGGTATTCAGCAGGTGTTGATTGGCGTTGCGATTGGTTTTATTTCTACGATGGTGCTGAACACTTTTGTGCTGGCCGGACAGGTTATCGCCATGCAGACCGGCCTCGGCTTTGCGTCAATTGTCGACCCGGTGAACGGGATTAACGTCCCTGCGGTCGGGCAGTTCTACCTTATTCTGGCGACACTGCTGTTCTGGGCGCTGGACGGTCACCTTGCAATGATACAAATGGTAGTGATGAGCTTTCATGCGTTGCCCATAGGTGATGCATGGTTTTCGCAGGATAATCTGCGTGAAATTGCGTTATGGGGCGGCTGGATGTTTGTTGCGGCGCTTACGTTGTCGCTGGCGCCCATTGTTTCACTGCTGATTGTAAATCTGGCCTTTGGCGTGATGACCAAAGCGGCCCCACAGCTGAATATTTTCAGTATTGGCTTTTCTATTGCCCAGATGATGGGGCTGATCATTATCTGGATCACGCTGGGTAATTTCACCGCACACTTTGCTGCTCAGTGGGAACGTGCCCAGCAGTTTATGTGTGAGCTGTTACGTATTTGTCCGAGTTAAGGAATTACGATGGCTGACGCGCACGAAAAAACAGAAGACCCCACGAGTAAAAAACTCGAAGAAGCCCGAAAAAAAGGCCAGGTCGCCCGTTCCAGAGAGCTGTCAACCACCCTTGTGCTGGTTGGCAGCGCCGCGATGTTTTTCCTTGTTGGAGGCTGGGTGGCAGAGGGCCTGTTCAGGGTTATGCAGCGCACCTTTACATTGTCCCGCGATGAAACCTATGACACTACGCATATGTTTTCGGCATGGGGAGAAGCATTTGGCGAGATTGGTGCACCGGTATTGTTGTATATGGTCGTAGCCATGATTGCGGGTATTTATGGGTCCATTGCGCTGGGCGGGTATAACTTTACCTGGCAGTCGGCCGAGCCAAAGTTCAGCAAGATGAATCCGGTTAATGGTATTAAACGCATGTTCGGCATGAACGGTCTGGTGGAACTGCTGAAAGCGATCGCAAAATTTTTCGTGATAGCCGGCATGGCCCTGCTGGCGATGGTGTTTTTTCAGGATGAAGCGCTGCACCTTGACCAGGAAATGTTCCCCGGCAACATTTTCCATGCGCTTAACATGCTCGAGTGGGCGTTCCTGTTGCTGGCCTGCGGTATGATCCCAATCGCTCTGTTTGACGTGCCCTACCAGAGCTACAAACATAACGAAGAAATGAAAATGACCAAGCAGGAGGTGAAGGATGAACGTAAGAACGCGGAAGGGGACCCGCAGGTAAAAGGGCGTATTCGTCGGTTACAGTATCAGGCGGCAACGCGCCGTATGATGCAGGAAGTGCCGAATGCGGATGTGGTCGTAACCAACCCGACCCATTACTCGGTGGCTATTAAATACGATGAAAATGGCAACAGAGCCCCTGTACTACTGGCGAAAGGGACCGATGAGCTGGCCATGCACATCCGGAAAATTGCTACGGCCAATGACGTGCCGCTGCTGCCGTCTCCGATGCTCGCGCGGGCGATCTATTACTCCACCGAAGTCGACCAGGAAATTCCTCAGAAACTATTTATGGCTGTGGCACAGGTACTGGCCTATGTATACCAGCTTAAAGCCTATAGAGCAGGTAAAGGACAACGGCCGAAGCCGCTTAAGAAAGATTTGCCCATACCACCGGAGCTGCGCAGATAACCAATGCCCTGCGCAAATGCAGGGCAGGTTGTATGGCATCGCGTTAATGCGGCATCAGATGCTGCGATACCATTAGCACTGCAGCGTAACCACAACTGTACGCTATCAGTAGCAGCAGCGCATATTTACTGTAACGTCCGAATGACATGCCCTGGATCTTGCTCATCGCAACAATGCCGGCGGCAGAACCGATGATCAGCAGCGAACCGCCCACACCCACGGCATAGGTCAGCGACATCCACTCAGACGTACTCATGCTGATGTTGGCCTTTAGCAGCGCAGCCGTCAGTGGGACGTTATCTATCATCGACGACAGTACACCCATCACATAATTGGCCAGCACGGGTGGGAACAGGTTGTATACGCTCAGTAGCGCATTCAGTGCATGGATATGCTCAAGCATGCCGACCAGAAGCAGTACACCGAGGAAGAAAAGCAGGGTGTCGAACTCGATGTAGCGGATGTAGTCGAGGATGGGATCATTGCGGTCATCATCTCCCATAAACGTGGCAATCAGAAACATCACCGACATACCAGCCAGAAAACTCAGCATCGGCGGAATACCATAAACGATGTTGGCCAGCAGGGTGAGGATGATCGTCGACAGAAACGTAAACGCAATGACATAGTCAACCGGCTGGATATCGTGCCGGGTTTTGAGGATTTTCACCTGTCCCTTGAGTCCGACACTTAACATCAGCGCAAGCACCATCACGCCGGTAAACGACGGCAGCAACAACCAGAGTAACTGAGTAATGGTGACCTTGTCTTCCAGAAATATCATCAGGGTGGTGACATCACCCGTGATCAGGCTGACGCCCCCTGAGTTAACGGCAAACACCACCAGAACCGCAAAACGCATGGTCTGGTTAAACGGCAATGAGAGGCTGAGTACCAGTGCAATGGAGACCAGCGTGGCGGTAATGTTGTCAGCCAGCGATGAAAAACAGAAACTGAATAAGGCGGTAATAAACAGCAGTTTTTTCAGACTGATCTGGCGTGGCATGATGACATTCAGCAAACTTTCTATCAGTCCTTTCCGGTTCAGATAGGCCACAAAGGTCATCGCTGCAACCAGAAACAGCCACAGTGTCGAAATTTCTGTGATGTTTCGCTCCAGCGATTCACTGACGTGGGCCATGGCGGGACCACGGCTGGCATCCATGAAAAGCAGGATCCAGGCGAGCGTACCGAAAAACAGCGTCACTTTCGCTTTGTTGACGTGCAGTACTTCTTCAAAAATAACACCAAGCAGCGCCAGGATGGCGATGCCGACTAACGCGATATCCAGCATGATGAGAGCATCTTAGTGTAGGTGGCGGCATTCTAGCCCCTTAATTACAGGGAATAAATGACCGACGGGGTCATATTGCGGTCATTTTACTGATATTCAATATGAATTGAGGTGATAGCGCTTTGCTATCAGTGGGAGGCCTGCCATACCCGCACTTTTCTGCTTACTTTCGTTCCTTACCTGCACAGTGAAAGCAAACTGGCACGGTGTTTGTAATGTCTCTGTCACAGCAGTAAAAGCGTCAAAAATCTGATAGAGACAAAATAAACCATGCAGCTTTCCGGTGTTCTTCAGCGATTTGATAAAAGTCAGTTTCAGCACGTTACCAACGGCCTCGGTGCGCCCATTGTGCTGCTGGCCATTATGGGAATGGTCATCCTGCCGATGCCGCCATTTCTGCTGGATATCCTGTTTAGTTTTAATATTGCCCTGTCACTGGTCATTATTCTGGTCGCGGTATTTACCCAGCGCCCGATTGATTTTGGCATCTTTCCACTGGTGCTGCTGATTGCCACGGTATTGCGACTGGCGCTGAATGTGGCGTCAACGCGGGTGGTACTGCTTTATGGGCACGAAGGTGGCGATGCGGCCGGGAAAGTCATTGAAGCCTTCGGCGAGGTGGTCATCGGGGGCAATTATGCAGTGGGTATCGTGGTCTTTGCGATCCTGCTTATCATCAATTTTAAAGTGGTTACTGCCGGTGCCGGTCGTATTTCGGAAGTCGGAGCGCGCTTTACCCTGGATGCGATGCCAGGCAAGCAGATGGCCATTGATGCCGACCTTAACGCTGGCTATATCGATCAGGATCAGGCCCGCGCCCGGCGCGAGGAGATCACTGCCGAGGCAGACTTCTACGGCTCAATGGACGGTGCGTCAAAATTCGTCAAAGGGGATGCGATTGCCGGTCTGTTCATCATGCTGATTAATATTATCGGTGGCCTGTTTATCGGTATGATTCAGCATGATCTTGCGTTTGGTGACGCAATTGAGGTCTACACCATTCTTACCATCGGTGATGGTCTGGTTGCTCAGATCCCATCACTGCTGCTGTCGGTAGCCACCGCGATTATCGTTACCCGTGAAAACGAAACCCAGGAAATGGGCAAAGAGATCAATAACCAACTGGGGAATCAGCAGGCACTGTATATTGCGGCGGCTGTTCTGTTTGTGATGGGAATTGTCCCGGGGATGCCTCACCTGGCTTTCCTGAGCTTTTCAGCGATGGCGGCAGGCTATGCCTACTGGCGTGGCGTTCAGCAAAAGCGGGCAGAGGCGCAGCCACCGGTGCCAGCACAGGTGAATAAAGACGAACTTACCCCGCCGGAAATCAAAGAACTGGGCTGGGATGATGTGCAGCATGTAGACACCATTGGGCTTGAAGTGGGTTACCGCTTAATTCCGCTGGTGGATAAGTCACAGGGAGGCGAGTTGCTGACCCGTATTAAAGGGGTTCGTAAGAAACTCTCTCAGGAACTTGGGTTTCTGGTGCCGCCTGTGCATATCCGTGACAACCTCGATCTCGATCCTAACGCCTACGAGATTTCCATGCTCGGGGTCACCATTGGTGATGCGCAAATCAGCCATGACGAAGAACTGGCGATCAATCCGGGCCAGGTGTTTGGCAAGCTGGAAGGTCGTGCTACGAAAGATCCGGCGTTTGGTCTGGATGCGGTGTGGATCAAACCCGGAAAACGTGAACATGCGCAGACGCTCGGGTATACGGTTGTTGATGCTGCGACAGTGGTTGCTACCCACCTTAGCCAGTTGCTGACCAATAATGCCTACCAACTGCTGGGTTATGAGGAAACCCAACAGCTGCTGGACATGCTGGCCAAACACAACCCGAAACTGGTTGAGGGCCTCATTCCCGATATTCTGCCACTGTCTACGGTGGTGAAAGTGCTGCAGACACTCCTGTTTGAAGGGGTGCCTATTCGCGATATGCGCACGATTGTGCAGACCTTGAGTGAATATGGCCCGCGCAGTCAGGATCCTGACGTTCTGGTGTCTGCCGTTCGAATTGCACTTAAGCGTCTGATTGTGCAGGAAATCGCTGCAGGCAACGCCGAGATACCCGTCATAACCTTGGCGCCTGAGTTGGAACAAATGTTGCACCAGTCACTGCAGGCAGGGGGCGAAGACGGCGCCGGTATTGAACCCGGACTGGCTGACAAGCTGCAGAAATCGTTGCAGCAGGCGAGTCAGAATCAGGAGCTGGCCGGTGAACCTGCAGTACTGCTGACGTCAGGTCTGCTGCGTCCGGTACTGTCCCGCTTCCTTAAATATTCTGTCGCTGGATTGCATGTGCTGTCCTATCAGGAAATTCCTGACGACAAACAGATAAAAATAGTCAGTTCTGTGGGTCAATAATCTGACGCCCGGTGTGAGTAGAGGTTGAAATGAAAATCAGACGATTCTTTGGCAAAGATATGCGTGAGGCGCTGAGCCAGGTTAAAGCCGAGCTGGGCTCAGATGCGGTGATCATGTCAAACCGCAAAATGGCCGACGGGATTGAACTGGTCGCTGCGTACGATAAGGAAACTGACGCACCGCTGACACGCAAAAAGCCGCAGGGTGCGGGCAAGCCTACCCCCAGCCTGAGTGAAATCATCGGTGATGACGGACCGGATACCCTGCGCGCGTTGCTTGAGAAGCAGCATGGTCAGCAGCCCCGTCAGTCCGCCGCGCCCGTCAGCCAGTCTGATAACGAAACGCCAGCCAGCGTGGTTCAGCCCGCTGAAATGGCCTGGCTGAAAGACACTGCCGCTGAACAAAACACAGCACAGGGCGGGGCCTCCAACGCACCAGCCTCTCACGACGAACTGGCAGATATCAAAGCAGAACTGGCGTCGCTGCGCAGTGTGCTTCAGTATCAGGTTGCTGACCTGATGGAAGCGAAACGTCAGCGTCAGCAGCCGGTGCATGCCTTCTTACATCGCCGGCTGACAGACATGGGCCTGAGCGCTCGCCTGGCAAGTCAGTTAATGCACTATGTGCCGCGCGAATACAACGAGCGTGAAGCCTGGGTATATCTTCTTAATCTATTGTCTAATCGCATCAACGTGACCGGCAACGATATACTCAGTCAGACCGGCGCGGTTGCCCTGGTGGGCCCGACCGGTACCGGCAAAACCACAACGGTGGCAAAACTGGCTGCACGCTACGCGCAGAAATACGGCGCCGATACCGTTGCAATGATTACTATCGATACGTATCGCATCGCTGCATTTGAACAGCTTGCGACCTACGGGAAGATTATTGGCTGTACAGTGCGCAAGGCACAAAGTACTGAAGAGCTGGCTGATCTATTGTTCCAGTTACGTCATAAGCGTCTGATACTGATTGATACCGCCGGATTCAGTCAGCGTGACAGCCGCCTGATCAAGCAGCTGAAACAATTTGACAGCGGTCAGATGCAGCCGGTGAAAAAATACCTGGTTGCTCAGGCGAATACCCAGTATCCGGCGCTGGAGCGGATTATTCATGCGTACGATCCGGTCAAACTGGATGGCTGTATTTTCACCAAACTGGACGAGTGTTATTCACTCGGGGAAGTACTGAGTGCGTCCATAGAACATCAGTTACCGGTCAGTTATGTGACGGATGGTCAGAAAGTACCTGAAGATATTAAAGTTGCAGATGCAAAATCTCTCGTATCTGCGGCTGCAAAGCTTTATAAAAAGTATGGTTTGAATCATACTAGTGCTAATAATGAAGTTAACGCAGCACAAGCAGTATGATCGACGATCAAGCGAGTAGCTTACGAAAGATGAAGCAATCAAGGTTAATCAAAGTTATAGCAGTCACCGGAGGTAAGGGAGGCGTAGGGAAAACCAATATTACGCTGAATACCGCTATTGCCATGGCAAAGCAGGGTAAGCGTGTGATGGTTTTGGATGCTGACCTTGGACTTGCCAACGTAGACGTCATGCTGGGCCTCAGGGTCGAGAAAAACCTGTCTCATGTGTTATCGGGTGAATGCACGCTTGATGAGGTGCTGGTCACCGGCCCTCACGGCATTAAGATAGCACCGGCGACGTCGGGCACGCAGTCAATGGCGGAGTTGTCTCCGACAGAACACGCCGGGCTGATCAGAGCATTCAGTGAACTGCGTTCGCAAATTGATGTGCTGATCGTCGATACGGCAGCAGGCATTTCAGACATGGTGCTGAGTTTTTCCAAAGCGTCTCAGGACATTATGGTAGTGGTGTGTGACGAACCCACATCGCTGACCGATGCTTATGCCCTGATCAAAATTCTCAATCGTGAGCACGGTGTATTCCGTTTTAAAGTGGTCGCCAATATGGTTCGCGACGTACGTGAAGGCCAGGAATTATTCAGTAAGCTGTCAAAAGTCACAGGCCGGTTTCTGGATGTTGCACTGGAACTGGTTGCTACCATCCCGTTCGATGAAAACATCCGGCGTGCGGTGCGTAAACAAACCGCGATTGTGGATGCCTTCCCGGGGTCGCCAGCGGCTGTCGCCATTACACAACTGGCGACTAAAGCGATGTCCTGGCCCATCCCTGAGCAGCCTGGTGGACATCTCGAATTTTTCATTGAACAATTGGTTTCAGGTAAAGTAGCGGGAAATCAACGTTGAACAGCAAAGCAGCAGCGTATCAGCAACAAACTGATAAGTCGCAACTTGTCGAAAGACACGCGCCGCTGGTGAAACGGATTGCACACCACCTGATGGCAAGATTACCGGCCAGTGTACTGGTCGATGATCTTATTCAGTCAGGCATGATCGGATTATTAGAAGCGGCCAGGAATTTTGATGGCAGTAAAGGTGCCAGCTTTGAGACCTTTGCTGGTATTCGTATTCGTGGTGCGATGTTAGATGAAATACGAAAAGGTGACTGGACACCGCGTTCTGTTCACCGCAACAGCCGTGCGATTACGGATGCCATTGCACAGGTGGAAGGTGAGACCGGTCGCGATGCACGTGACGCGGAAATTGCCGCAAAAATGAATGTCAGCCTGCAGGATTATCACCAGATGCTGAACGAGGTGAATGCAGGAAAACTGGTAGGAATTGAAGATCTTGGCGTGTCTGAAGATGTCATTACGACCGAACAAAACCGGGGAAATGACACGCCATTGGAAGATTTGATGCAAGGCGCTTTCCAAAAAGCACTTGCGCATGCTATTACTACGTTACCCGAGCGGGAAGCGATAGTGCTGTCTCTGTACTATGATGAGGAACTGAACCTGCGTGAAATTGGTGAAGTGCTTGAAGTCAGTGAATCCAGAGTCAGCCAGATACACAGTCAGGCCATGTTAAAACTCAAATCACGAATGAAGTCGTGGCAGGCTGATGAATAACCAGACAAACCATTAATTACACCCTCACTGGAGGCCATTTTGGACAAGAATATGAAAATTCTCGTGGTTGACGATTTTTCTACCATGAGACGTATCATAAAGAACCTGCTCAAAGATTTGGGTTTTTCCAATATCCAGGAAGCGGATGACGGCAATACGGCATTGCCAATGCTACAGCAGGGCGATTTTGACTTTGTTGTGACCGACTGGAATATGCCGGGTATGCAGGGTATTGACCTGCTGCGCGCCATCCGTGGTGATGACAAACTGAAGCATCTGCCTGTCCTGATGGTAACGGCAGAAGCGAAGAAAGAACAAATTGTTGCGGCTGCGCAGGCAGGCGTTAACGGTTACGTTGTTAAACCCTTCACGGCAGCTACGCTCAAAGAAAAACTCGACAAAATCTTTGAACGTTTAGGCTGATTCAGGCGTTCCTGAAAAGAATGAGGAAGTCCGAATGTCCAAAGAGGTAAACGTTCCGATTACGCTGGATGAAGCTAAACAGCTTGTTGCGTATCTGGAAGCGGGCGACACGGCGTCGGCCAATGCCATCCTGGAAGCAGCCTCGATGAAAGAGTCGATAGAGCTGTTTGAAGAGGTGGGTAAGCTGACGCGTCAGCTTCATGACGCCCTGAACAATTTTCAGCTTGATGAGCGAATCGTCAATCTTGCCAACGACGATATTCCCGACGCCCAAAGTCGGCTGACATACGTTATTGAAGAAACGGAAAAGGCGGCAAATACCACTATGGATGCCGTCGAAGCCAGTATGCCTATTGCCGAAACGCTGTCTGAGCGCATCGACAAGGTGATGCCAGACTGGAAAAAACTCATGAACCGTGAAATCGAGTTGGGTGAGTTTAAGGCGCTGTGCACGGATATTGATCAGCTGCTTGAAGATGCGTCAGTACAGTCAAGCAAGCTGACCAGCCTGCTGACGGAAGTGCTGATGGCGCAGGGCTATCAGGACCTGACCGGTCAGGTTATCCGTCGTGTGATCGATCTCGTCAAAGAGGTGGAAGACAGCCTGGTAAACATGCTGACCATGTTTGGTGAGCCGGATGCACAGGTAAAAACTAAACCATCTCAAAAAGTTACCGATAAGATTGAAGCAGAAGGACCAATCATCGATGCACAGAACCGGGATGATGTTGTTTCAGGCCAGGATGATGTGGATGACCTCCTGTCGAGCTTAGGTTTTTAGGGGAGCGGGCGCATGTCGTTTGATGTTGACGAGGAAATATTACAGGACTTTTTGGTTGAGGCCGGAGAGATCCTTGAACAGTTGCAGGAGCAGCTCGTCGATTTAGAGAATAATCCGGAAGACGCGGATTTGCTCAATGCCATTTTCCGTGGCTATCACACGGTGAAAGGTGGTGCCGGCTTTTTGTCACTGACAGAGCTGGTTGAAATCTGTCATGGTGCGGAAAACGTCTTTGACGTCATGCGCAACGGGCAGCGTAACCTGACCCCCGAATTAATGGATGTCATTCTGCAGGCCACGGACGTCGTGGTAGCGATGTTCGAAAAAGTAAAGAACAGAGAGCCGCTGGAGCCTGCCGATCCTGTGCTCGTCGATCTGCTGACACAGTTAAGCAAGCCCGAATCGCCCGACGAAAGTATCTTTGATGATGCCGCCGCACCAGTTGCACAGGCGGATGAATCGCCGGAAGAAGAACTGATTATTGAAGATGAGCCGGACTCACCTGAAGAGGACGCCGTCAGTGTGAAGCAGGAAGATGGCTCTATCGATGATATCTCTGAAGACGAATTTGAAGCCCTGCTGGATGAACTGCACGGTGACGGTGCGCCAGGGCGCCCGGCAGCACCAACTGAGTCTGCGAAAACGTCAGAACCGACCCCGCCGTCAGGAGATGAAGACATCACTGACGATGAATTTGAAGCCTTGCTGGACGAGTTGCATGGCAAAGGTCAGTTTAAGGCGGCGGCTGATGATGTGAAGCCTGAAGACACCAAGCCCGCAGACAATGCAGTAAGTGCAGGCGGTGATGAAGAAATTACTGATGATGAATTTGAAGCGTTGCTTGATCAGCTGCATGGCAGCGGTCAGGGACCAACTACATCAAAAGACGATGACGTCGCTTCCGCGCCAGCCCCATCTGAAAAGCCTCGGGTGAAAGTGGATAACGACGCCACAGACAAGATTAACAAGGCGAAAGCTGAGCAGCAGAAGAAAGAAGAGGCGGCCAAGTCTGCGGCCAAGCCTGCTGCGCCGGCGGCACAGAAAGCGGCAGCGCCGGCCGCTGCGAAAAAAGAAGAGAAGAAAGCTGCGCCTGCGGCACCACAGGCTGAGACCACGGTTCGGGTTGATACCAAACGCCTCGACCAAATCATGAACATGGTGGGTGAGTTGGTGTTGGTGAGGAACCGCTTGCTGAGCCTGGGTATTAACACCAACGACGAAAGCATGTCTAAGGCGATAGCAAACCTGGACGTGGTAACCGGCGACCTTCAGGGTGCGGTAATGAAAACCCGCATGCAGCCTATTAAGAAAGTGTTCGGTCGTTTTCCTCGCGTTGTTCGTGACCTCGCAAGAAGCCTGAAAAAAGAAATTACGCTGGAGCTCGAAGGGGAAGAGACGGATCTGGATAAGAACCTGGTTGAGGCGCTTGCCGATCCGTTGGTTCACCTGGTTCGCAACTCTGTCGACCACGGTATTGAAATGCCGGATGATCGTCAGGCAGCAGGCAAGCCGAGAATGGGTAAAGTTAAGCTGTCTGCCTCCCAGGAAGGTGACCACATTCTGCTGACCATTGAAGACGATGGTAAGGGCATGGATCCAGAGAAGCTCAAGGAAATTGCCATTTCCCGGGGGGTTCTGGATGTTGATGCCGCTGCACGTATGTCAGATGTGGAAGCGTTTAATCTGATTTTTGCTCCAGGGTTCTCTACCAAAACCGAGATCAGCGATATCTCTGGTCGCGGCGTCGGTATGGACGTAGTGAAAACCAAAATCAATCAGCTTAACGGTACCATCAATATTGATTCGCAGATGGGCAAAGGTACCCGTCTGGATATCAAGGTTCCTCTGACGCTGGCGATTTTGCCGACGCTGATGATTGTGGTCGGTAAACAAACGTTTGCGCTGCCGCTTGGTGCGGTGAGTGAAATCATCAACATGGATATCAGCAAAACCAATACCGTAGACGGTCAGCTGACCATGATTGTGCGCTCAAAAGCGATTCCCATCTTCTTCCTGGGCGAGTGGTTAATCCGTGGTAAGAAGCAGATCGATAAATCGAAAGGCCACGTGGTCGTTGTTCAGATAGGGACGCAGCAAGTGGGCTTTGTCGTGGATGCACTGATTGGTCAGGAAGAGGTGGTCATCAAACCCCTCGACGCGCTGCTACAGGGCACGCCCGGTATGGCTGGCGCCACAATTACCTCAGACGGCGGTATTGCGCTGATTCTGGATATCCCCGGATTGTTAAAACGTTACGCCAGAAAAGCGTTGAAGTAAGTTAATACAATACAAAGGAAAAATAACGCCATGGTGTTTAAAGTCCTGGTGGTGGATGATTCGACGTTTTATCGTCGACGCGTTCGAGACATTCTAGACGCAGACCGGGAACTCGAAGTCGTAGGGGAAGCCCGCGACGGACAGGATGCACTGAAAAAGATTGAAGAGTTGTCGCCTGACGTTGTGACCATGGATGTTGAAATGCCGGTCATGGATGGGATTACCGCGGTAAGAACCATCATGGCGCGGCGGCCGGTTCCCATTCTGATGTTTTCTTCGCTGACACATCATGGTGCACAGGCTACGCTTGACGCACTGGAGGCCGGCGCGCTCGACTTTTTACCCAAAAAGTTCGAGGATATTGCGCAAAACCGCAAAGAAGCCGCGCAACTGTTGTGTACCAAGGTGCGCTTAATTGCCCGTCGGGGCATTGGCATTCGTCGTCCCGCATTGCGTGAAACCGCGCGCCCGATGCCCTCTGCCGCGCCAAAACAGACCTTTTTCAGATCCTCCAGCTTATTATCGGGCCGTCAGGACGGACAGGCGCAACCTACCGTATCGACGGTGACCCGATCGGGTAAAAAATACCGCTGTGTCGCCATCGGTGCCTCGACCGGCGGACCGGTCGCGTTGCAAAAAGTGCTGGCGCCGCTACCCGCGAACTTTCCCTGTCCGATACTGCTGGTGCAGCATATGCCGGGCACGTTTACCAATGCGTTTGCCGAGCGTCTGAATGGGAACTGTAATATCACCGTAAAAGAAGCCGAGCACGGCGATATTCTGCAACCCGGGCACGCCTATCTGGCGCCGGGCGGACGTCAGATGCTAATTGAGTCACATGGCGCTCAAAAACGCGTGATTATTACCGATAACGTAAGTGACGGAAATATCAGCTACAAACCGAGTGTGGACGTCACATTCCGAGCGGTAGCCCGGGAGTTTGGTGGTGATGTCCTCGGTATCATTCTGACCGGAATGGGAGCAGATGGCCGAGAAGGCTGTCGTGAATTAAAAGAGAAAGGGGCGCGGATCTGGGCACAGGATCAGGATTCGTGCGTCGTCTATGGTATGCCGCAGGCGGTTGCAACAGCGGGTATCAGTGAAAAGAGCATCGGTATTGACGATATCAGCCAGTGCATCATGACCGAAGTGGGTTAGTCTGAGACGACTGCCAGAGTAAAGTGTAAGTGACGTGAAAATTTGGACGATCGCCAACCAGAAAGGTGGAGTAGGCAAAACCACGACAACCGTGACGCTGGGAGGCTTGCTGGCTGCCCGGGCGAACGCGCGTGTGCTGCTGATTGATACCGATCCCCATGCGTCGCTGAGTTACTATTTCGGGATTGACGCAGAGGCGCTGTCGTCGTCGGTGTACGATATTTTTATGCACTCAGGTGCCCTGACGTCAGATTTGGTGATGGACATTCTGTGCCCTACCAAGGTAGATAATTTGTATGTGCTGCCGGCGACCATGACCCTGGCAACACTGGATCGTCAAATGGGCACACAGCAGGGCATGGGACTGGTGCTTAAGCGAGCCCTGGCGCAGGTTGAAGCCGAATTTGATTACGTACTGATTGACTGTCCGCCGGTACTCGGCGTACTGATGGTTAACGCCCTTGCAGCCTGTGATAAGGTGATTATTCCGACGCAGACCGAATATCTGGCGTTAAAAGGTCTCGATCGGATGGTGCATACACTCGATATTATGGGTAAGTCGCTCAATAAAGCATTCGACACACTGATCGTGCCGACCATGTATGACAAACGGACCAACGCGGCGCTGGCATCACAAAAACGCCTGACAACCGATTACGGTGACAGGGTATGGGACGGGGTCATTCCTGTCGATACCCATTTCAGAGACGCGAGTCAGACGCAGTTACCCGCGAATGTTCAGTTTCCTGGGACACGTGGTGTTTATGCGTACTCGAAGTTGTTAAAAGTACTGGAGCGCTAAACGATGAATAAGCAGTCACCGTTCGCGCGTGAGCACATCATGCAGGAATATCTTGATAGCCTGCTGCGTGCACCGGAGGACCCGGCTGAAGTCACCGCACGAACGGCAAAATTGCTGGAGCAGGCGACGTTCCGCCTGGCGGAGGTTCCTGAGCTGGAACAGCCTGTATCCACCGAAACTGTGGAGAGGGTGGAAACGGTGGAGGCACCAGCCCCGGTTACCACACCGGTAACCGAGGTTGTCAGCGAAACGAACGTGCAGCCTGAAAAAACTGCGCCAGAAGTCGCGATGCCGACACAGACGGTTCAGGAGATGCTGGATGAACAATTTCAGGCGCTGTTTTTCGACGTGGCAGGCCTGACACTGGCAGTCCCCCTCATTACGCTCGGCGGGATACATCAGCTTGAGAAAGTTGGCCCGTTGTTCGGAAAGCCAGACTGGTTCAAGGGCGTAATGTTGCATCGCGATGAAAAACTGAATGTGGTCGATACAGCATTATGGGTAATGCCTGAAAAATACGACCAAAATCTGGCAGAAACGCTACACTATCAGTATCTTGTGATGTTAGGTGACAGTGTGTGGGGACTGGCATGCGAAAAGCTGGTCAATACCGTCACATTGTCGAAGTCAGATGTAAAATGGCGGGAGTCCAAAGGGAAACGTCCTTGGCTGGCCGGCATGGTAAAAGAAAGAATGTGCGCCCTGATTGATGTTAATCAGTTAGTGGCAATGCTAAGTAGTGGCTTAGGTAGTAACGACCAGACGAAATAGGAATGGGAGCCAAGGTTCATGAGTGATGAAAGAGCGAACAACAACGCAGCAGACAGCAATGATGAAATCCTTCAGTGGGTAACCTATCGTCTGGGCGATGAAACGTACGGCATTAATGTCATGCAGGTGCAGGAAGTGCTGCGCCACACTGAAATTGCACCGGTACCTGGAGCCCCTGATTATGTGCTCGGTATCATTAACCTGCGCGGTAATGTTGTGACCGTCATTGATACGCGTGCGCGGTTTGGTTTACCGCCCACAGATATCACCGACAACACCCGTATCGTGATCATTGAGTCGGACGAGCAGGTTGTCGGTATTCTGGTCGACAGTGTTGCCGAAGTGGTTTACTTGAAATCATCAGAAATTGACAGCGCACCGAACGTGGGCACAGAAGAAAGTGCCAAGTTCATTCAGGGTGTAAGTAACCGGGATGGCGAACTGCTTATTCTGGTTGACCTGAACAAGCTGCTCAGTGATGAAGAATGGGATGAGATCAGCAATATCTGATGTTGTCCGCAATGACAAGCGAGCCAGTGCTGATTGGCTCGCTGACATTGCATAGTGTCTGAAAGGAGTCGTCGGACCCATGTCTGCTATTGCACCACACCCGCTCATCCTCACGCTCGTTCTTTTACTTGTTGCGATTGCCACAGTTATTGCCTTTAAAAAAATCTCCCGCCAGGTGGCTTTGGTGCAGTCAAAAAATGATGCACTCATGCAAAGTCTTGGTGAACTGCGCGAGACACTGAGCCAGCTTCAGCACCAGCAAAATGAAGACCAGACCCGCGTGGTAGTGGCAACCCGACACCTCAGTACCCTTGAAGACAAACTTGAAGCGGTCGAGCAGCAAATCCGTGATGTAAAACTTCAGGATCCCTCCATGCGCCTGTATCAGCGTGCAGCGGAGCTGGTTAAGCAGGGCGCCTCGATGGAGGAAGTGATGGAAGCCTGCGACATTCCGCGCGCTGAAGCTGAACTGCTCATTACCGTACACAGACGGGCAACGTAAAAAAACGTTTGGACGTCTAGACGTAAAGATGTTGACATGACGGTGTGATTCGCGACAATACAGTATTCTCTGTTTACGTCCGGAGCGCCCATGCCAATCAGAATTCCTGAACAACTGCCTGCACAAGGTGTGCTGTCCGAAGAAAATATTTTCGTTATGGACAGCAATCGCGCTGCGACACAGGATATCCGTCCGCTTGAAGTAGGTATCCTGAACCTGATGCCGAATAAAATCGCGACAGAGATACAGTTGCTGCGTTTGTTGTCTAATACACCACTGCAGATCAACGTCGACCTTATCCGCATTGATAATCTGGCACCGAAGAATACCCCGCAGTCACACATGGATGCCTTTTATCACGCGTTTTCTGAGATTGCGCATAAGAAGTACGACGGCCTGATAGTGACCGGTGCGCCGCTCGCTATGCTTGACTATGAAGAGGTAAAATACTGGGAGACCATGACCACCATTCTTGAATGGGCACAGCGTCATGTGCAGTCGACCCTGTACCTGTGCTGGGCCGCGCACGCGGCGATGTATCATTTTTACGGCATCAGACGTACGCTGCTGCAGAACAAACTTTCGGGGGTGTATTCGCACACTGTGCGTCAGCCAAATAACGAACTGTTAAGAGGGTTTGATCCGCAGTTCTGGGCACCACATTCGCGCTTTGGTCATATTCATAGCGCCGACTATGCCAGTGTCGACGGGCTAGATGTGCTGGCAGAATCCAACGAAGTGGGTGCTTACATTGTTGCGTCTGACGATAAGCGTATGGTGTTTGTAACAGGGCATCCGGAGTATGATGCCCTCACGTTGCACGACGAATTTTTACGCGACAGTGACGCCGGGCTTGCACCGGCGGTGCCGGTTAATTATTACCAGAATGACGAGCCCGGTACTGATGTGCTGATGCGCTGGCGGGCCCATGGCAGCCTGCTGTTTACCAATTGGCTGAATTACTATGTTTATCAGACCACGCCGTATGATCTGGCCACCCTGTCTGAAAAAACACAACCAACCAGGAGCGAACGTGAGTAGTACACAACACATCCTTACAGAGGAAGCCAAAAAACGCATACTGGTGCTTGATGGTGCGATGGGAACCATGATCCAGCGGCATGCCCTGAGTGAACAGGACTATCGCGGCGACGCATACGCCAACTGGCACTGTGACCTGAAAGGCAATAATGACCTGCTGGTGATTACCCAGCCGGATCTGATCAAGGCGATTCACCGGGAATACCTGGAGGCCGGCGCCGACATCATTGAAACCAACACCTTTAATGCCACGCGCATTGCGATGGCAGATTATGATATGCAGGACGAATCACGCGCGATTAACCTGGCAGCGGCCAGACTGGCCCGTGAGGTCGCCGACGAAATAACAGCGCAAACGCCGGACAAGCCGCGCTTTGTGGCTGGCGTGCTGGGGCCGACTAACCGGACCGCCTCTATTTCACCTGACGTGAATGATCCCGGTAAACGTAATGTAACATTTGACCAGCTGGTGGCAGCGTATGAAGAATCTGCAGAGGCGCTTATCGAGGGGGGGGTGGATATCATCATGCTGGAAACCATCTTCGACACGCTCAACGCCAAAGCAGCCGCTTTTGCGGTAGAGAGTACTTTTGAGAAGCTCGGTCTGCGTTTGCCGGTGATGGTGTCGGGCACCATTACTGATGCGTCAGGACGGACGTTGTCGGGTCAGACAACAGAAGCATTCTATTATTCCATGCGTCACGTTAAGCCGGTTGCCTTTGGGCTTAACTGCGCGCTGGGGCCGGATTTACTGCGTCAGTATGTTGATGCATTGTCTTCGGTGTGCGAATGCCTTGTCTCAGCCCATCCCAACGCCGGTTTGCCCAACGAATTTGGTGAATATGATATGGAAGGCCCTGAGATGGCCGAGCATATCGGTGAGTGGGCGCGCTCTGGTCTGGTTAACATCGTCGGCGGGTGTTGTGGCAGTACGCCAGAGCATATCCGGGATATCGCGAAAGCCGTAGAGGGCGTAGCACCGCGCACGCCACCGGTGTTTGAGCCTAAAATGCGACTGGCCGGCCTTGAGCCGTTTGTTCACTAGGAGGTTGTGTGACTGACGCAATAGCAAGCTTTATCAATATCGGCGAGCGGACAAATGTCACCGGCTCTGCGGTATTCAAACGTCTGATCATTAACGGCGACTACGAGGCGGCACTGGATGTCGCCCGTCAGCAGGTAGAAAACGGGGCACAGATAATCGATATCAACATGGATGAAGCCATGCTCGATTCGAAAGAGGCCATGGTGACATTCCTGAATCTGATCGCCTCTGAGCCGGATATCTCCCGTGTACCCATCATGATTGATTCTTCGAAGTGGGACGTGATTGAAGCGGGGCTTAAGTGCATCCAGGGCAAAGCCATTGTTAACTCGATCAGCCTGAAAGAGGGCGAGGCGCAGTTTATTGAACAGGCGACACTGATTAAACGCTATGGCGCTGCAACGGTGGTGATGGCGTTTGATGAAACCGGCCAGGCAGACACCAAGGCCCGTAAAGTCGAGATTTGTCAGCGCAGCTACCGTATTCTGACCGAGACCGTCGGCTTTGCGCCGGAAGACATTATATTTGATCCCAATATATTCGCGGTCGCAACGGGCATAGAAGAGCACAATAACTATGCTGTCGACTTCATTGAGGCGACGCGCGAGATCCGTAAAACCTGTCCGTACGCTCACGTATCCGGCGGCTTATCCAATATCTCATTTTCATTTCGTGGTAATAACCCGGTCCGTGAAGCCATGCATTCGGTGTTTCTGTATCACGCGATCCGTGCCGGGCTGGATATGGCCATCGTAAATGCCGGTCAGCTTGAAGTGTATGATGAAATTCCCGCGCAGTTACGGGATGCCGTAGAGGATGTCATTCTCAATCGCCGCGATGATGCAACGGAGCGCCTGCTGGATATCGCGCCCCAGTTTCAGGGTGACGGCAAAGTGGCAGCCAAAGAAGATTTGTCCTGGCGAGAGGCGGATGTTAATAAACGGCTTGAGCATGCGCTGGTTAAGGGGATCACCGATTACATCATTGAAGACACCGAGGCCGCGAGACTCGCCGCAACCCGACCCCTTGATGTCATCGAAGGGCCGCTGATGGACGGCATGAACGTGGTCGGCGATCTGTTTGGGGAAGGTAAGATGTTCCTGCCTCAGGTGGTTAAATCAGCGCGGGTCATGAAAAAAGCCGTTGCACACCTGCAGCCCTACATTGAGGCTGAGAAAAGCGAAGGTACGAAAAGTAACGGTAAAATTCTGTTAGCGACGGTGAAAGGCGACGTACACGACATTGGTAAGAATATCGTTGGGGTCGTACTGCAATGCAATAACTTTGAGGTCATTGACCTTGGCGTGATGGTGCCCGCCGCTAAGATTTTGCAGACAGCCCGGGAGGAAAATGTCGATATGATCGGCCTGTCGGGACTGATTACACCGTCTCTGGATGAAATGGTGCATGTTGCCAGGGAAATGGAGCGACTGGGTTTTGATATCCCGCTGTTAATCGGCGGAGCGACTACCTCTAAAGCCCACACGGCGGTTAAAATTGAACAGAATTACCATGCGCCGGTTGTGTATGTGCCTAATGCCAGCCGCGCTGTGGGTGTATGTCAGAAGCTGCTTAATCGAGAGTCCCGAGATGTGTTTGCCCGCCAGTTAGACAAAGAGTATGAGACGGTTCGCGCCCAGCACGCCAGAAAGCAGCCCCGGTCTCGTCCGGTAACGCTGACCGAAGCGCGTGAAAATGCATTCAAGGCCAGTACTTACTCGCCAGTGACGCCGGCGCAACCCGGCGTTACACCGGTTAGCGTGTCGCTTTCGACACTGCGCGAATATATCGACTGGACACCGTTTTTTATGACCTGGTCACTGGCCGGCAAATTTCCGCGCATCCTTAAGGATGAGGTGGTCGGAGAGCAGGCGACAACCCTGTTTAATGACGCCAACCGGATGCTTGATGACATTATCAACAGCGGTAAGCTGACCGCCAAAGGCGTGATAGGCCTGTTTCCTGCCAATCGCATTGGCGATGACGTTGAGATTTACCGTGATGAGTCGCGCACTGACATCCTTGGTGTAGCCCGGTTTCTGCGACAGCAAACGCTCAAACAGGGTGCGCCTAATTACTGTCTGGCAGACTTCGTTGCCGATAAACAGTCTGGTATTGCAGATTATTTTGGTGCGTTTGCGGTTACCGGCGGCATTGGTGAGGATGAACTCGCAGACAGCTATCTGCAGCAGGGCGACGATTATAATGCAATTATGGTCAAGGCCATCGCAGATCGGCTGGCAGAAGCGTTCGCAGAGTATCTGCATGAACAGGTCCGAAAAGTGTACTGGGGTTATGCACCGGATGAGTCGCTGGATAACACGGCGCTTATTCGCGAACAGTATCAGGGTATTCGTCCTGCGCCGGGGTATCCCGCCTGTCCTGAACACACAGAGAAGCAACTTATCTGGGATTTGCTTGACGTCGGGCAACACACCGGGATGCGCCTGACCGAAAGCTATGCGATGTGGCCGGGCGCCTCAGTGTCGGGCTGGTACTTTGCGCATCCGGAGAGCCGGTACTTTGCGGTGGCAGGTATCCAGCAGGATCAGCTTGAAGATTACGCCCGCCGCAAAGGCTGGCCTGTTGAGGAGGCGGCAAAATGGTTAGCGCCGAACCTCAATGACAGATAAACCCTTCAGCCAGGCATGTGAGAATAACAAAGGGCCGATACTCTCCCATCTGGCACGCGAATTTGCGCGCACAACACGGGTACTGGAAATAGGCAGCGGTACCGGCCAGCATGCTGTGCATTTTGCTGCGCACCTGCCACATCTTACATGGCAGACCAGTGATCAGCCTCACTATCACGCAGGGATCACCGCGTGGGCAGAGGAAGCGCGTCTGGCAAATCTGCGGTTACCCCTGACACTGACGATTGGTGAGGAAGCGATACCGCAGGCACAGTTTGATGGCGTGTTTACTGCCAATACCGCGCATATTATGCAAAAAGAAGAGGTGCAGCGGCTGATGCACGACGTGAGCACCGCATTACCCGACGGCGGTGTGTTCTGCCAGTATGGCCCGTTTACCCAAAATGGTGTGTTTTCGTCAGACAGTAACCGTGACTTTCATCAGTCATTGCTCGAGCGGGGGCTGGGAGGCTATCGCGACATTACTGAATTGCAGGCATGGCGCGGAAAGCTGGTACTTAATGCAATTCACGACATGCCCGCCAATAATCTGCTGCTGGTCTGGAAAAAGTCTGGCTGACAACGCCAGTGTGGCAGTTGCCTGTCGCGTCTGTCGTTATCAGCACTTTTAAAACGCCATGAGTTTGGTATAACAGGAGTACAGATAACGGGCTTCAAAAATTCGTTATCTTGTCGATATCAGGTAAGTAAGAGCAACATGCCTGACGCCCGGATGCATTCGGGGGCAGGCGACTAGCAGGGAGTGTGGCGACAGTCGTCTCCCACAGCGAGCAACTTCATCAAAAAAGACCGGCGAGTTTGTCTGGAAGCCAAAGCTGGCGGTGAAGGTACGCATCGCGTTTTTAAACGCACAATAATAATGAGAAGTACTATGAGCGCTATGTCTCTCCAGAAAAAATTTATGTTGATCATGGGCGGCAGTATTGCCGTCATGCTGTTTATTTCCGCCTTTGTGGTCGTTGGCTATATCGGTGACAAAACCCGCGAGAGTGTTGAACAGGAAGTGGCCGCGCTGGTGGAACTGGAAGCCAGTTCGGTGGAAAGTTTCTTTTCTGTTTATGGCGGCGTCGCCAGAGCGTTTCTGAGCAGTCCTTTTTTGCGTGACTTCTTTCACGATTATAACGATCGTGGCGCCCCGGAGTCGCGGGTAAGGAATGCTGAAGAAATCTATCAGCTGTTTCGTAACATCAGTAATGATGACAGTAACATTAAGTCTGCGTTCTTTGGCTCAGCCAATACCGGTGAATACTTTTATGAAGCTGGCCGGGTCGGGGTTGATACGGAAGGCCCGGATGCCGGCAATCCGGCTAAGGGCTATTTTGCCACGCAGCGTCCCTGGTATCAGACCGCGGTAAAACAAGGCAAGCTTTACGTAACGCCGCCGGCAGTCGATTCCCAGGATGGCAGTGTTTCTGCGGTTATTCAGACCCCCGTTACCCACCGAGGAAAGCTGATTGGGGTCGGCGGTGTTGATATTCTGATCAGCACAGTGGGAGATGTCATCGACGACATTCGTTATAATGATAAAGGAACCGCGTTTCTGCTCGACGATGCGCAGAATATTGTTTACTTCCCCAAGCAGGAGAAAGACCTGCCACTGAGCTCTGCCGTGTCATCGTTCGACACTGTATTCGATGAAACGACCGGTTTTGGCAGCCTGGCCTCGGCCATCAAGCGCAGTTCAAAAGGGATGGTGCCGGTAACCTGGCGTGGCGAGTCTTATATTGCGGTGTTTCGCCATGCGTCGCTGGACAACCCCAAAATGGACTGGACGCTGGGGATCCTTATTCCTGAGTCATTGATCACCGATCCCATCAACAGTGCCATTACCACTGCCACGCTGGTATCGGTCGTTATTATTGCCATTATTGCGTTGATCACTTACCTGGCCGGGTCCCGCATTACCCGTCCTATCATTAAAATGAAAGCGGCTATGGCCGAGATTGCGAATGGGGACGGCGACCTGACCAAGCGCCTCGACATCGAAAGCAATGATGAAATTGGCGAACTGGCCGGCGAATTCAACCGCTTTACCGACAAACTGCGTGATTTGCTACAGCAAACCGCAACCCACACCAGTGCCGTCGCTGATGCGGCTGCCCATTTGCGCGACGTGTCACAGGACACCAGTACGCAGATGAATAAAGAACGTAATCAGGTAGACAGTGTGTCAACTGCGGTGACCGAAATGGCGACCACCGTGGTCGAGATTTCTAAAAATGCGGCGCAGTCCAGTGATGCAGCCAATGAGGCGGATATGCTGGTCAGTCAGGGTAAAGCTCAGGCTGAGGATGCGATGGCAGATATCCGGTCTCTGGCAGCGTCTATCGATGAGGGCGTGAAAGTGGTGAGTGGCTTAAGCCAGGAGTCTGACAATATTGGTGCGGTGATTGACGTGATCAACGGTATCGCAGAGCAAACCAATCTGTTGGCACTGAATGCGGCCATTGAGGCGGCGCGAGCGGGTGAGCAGGGACGTGGTTTTGCGGTGGTTGCCGATGAGGTCAGGTCGCTGGCGAGCCGGACACAGGATTCAACTGATGACATTCGTCGTATGGTCGAACGACTGCAGAACATGGCTGAACAAACCGATACCGTGATGCAGCAGGGCAAGGAAAAGTCTCAGCGAGGGGTGGAAAAAACCGAGCTGGTCGTGACTTCGCTTGAGAATATCAATCGTGCGATTGGTACCGTGCAGTCGCAGAGTGAACATATCGCCCGGGCCACTGAACAACAGACGGTAGTGGCCGAAGATATCAATCAGTCGCTGGTCACGATTACTAACCTGAGCGACACAACAAGTCAGCATGCCGAATCTCTGGCAGCGGAGGCGACGCAGCTTAGCGGCGTCGCCAGTGAGCTGCGAGAACTGGTTAATCAGTTCAAAATATAAAGACAGGGCGCATAATGCGCCCTTTTTTATACGGTCTGACTGTCGGTGACGGAGACTGCGTTGGCAAGACGATGCTGTATCACCGAGCGGATGAGGGTGGAAAGTTCACGAAATACCGCGCGTGCAGGCGAGGTGTTGCGCCACGCCAGCATGTGCTGACGTACAATCGGCATATCCAGTATTTCTGCCACATGCAGTGCATCGGGGTCGTGCAGTTCACTGTGCACATATAAGCCGGGCAGAAATGCCATCCCCATGCCCATTACAACCATTTGACGCAGCGTATCGAGACTGGTCCCTTCATAGTCACTGTCAATCACCGCACCCAGGCGGGAACAGACATCCTGTACCTGTGAATGAAAGTGATGACGCTCCTCCAGAGTCAGCACTTTATGGCCCCGAATGGCGTCGGGACTGATAAAGGCCTCGCCAGCAAGCGGGTGGTCTGCGGGCACCACAAATTTCAGCGGCTCAAGAAACAGCGGCTGTACCTGAATTTGCGAATCTTTGTTCGACATTGGCGACAGAATCAGGTCAAACTCGCCCGACAGCAACCCTTCCTGCAACTGTTTTGGCGCCGCTTCACGAACATAGAACTTCAGCCCAGGGCGGGCTCTGTGGATATCCGGCAGGATGTGAGGCAGCAGATAAGGCCCCAGGGTCGGCGGGATCCCGAGTCGATAGGTGGTTTTCTCCCCTTCTGACAGCGCCTGCGCCATTTCGGAAAACTGCATAACGGATTTGAGTACATTTTCCGCGTACTCAAGCAGGGCTTTCCCCTGTGCTGATAGCAGCGTGCCAGAGCGACTACGTTCAAACAGAATTAAGCCAAGATTCGATTCCAGCGCACTGATTTGACTGGTTAATGTCGGCTGACTGATCCCCAGCGCCTGGGCTGCACGTCGAAAATTCAGCATCCGCGATACCGTGACGAAGTAACGCAACTGGTTAATAGAAGGATATTTACCGTTATTTTGCATGCGGAACTCACAGAAACAGGCTTTTGATAGTCATATCCTATCGCCAATATTGATTATTTTCTATAAAACTATCAAATTGTTTGTTTTTTCATTACGTATCAACAATATAGAAACAATTTTGTCGCATTCCTGTGACGCAAAAATGCAGCTGACCGCCGTTATTTGGCGTGAATCCCCCAAAAGCGCACGAAAACAACAGAATGAATAATCTTTAATTAAGACCCGGGAATACCCTTGAATGACGTGGGTAAACCAAAGTTTTACAAGGGCTTAGGGATGGTCAGGACAACGGCATATGTGGTCTCTTGATAGTTGTTGGCTATCGCCACTGGAAATTACTTTCTATTAAGCTAATCAGTAACGTTGTATTTTATAAAAGGTACCATTCAATTTTTTTTAAACGAGGGTGATGTATGGAACATGTAATTTCTGGTGTAGCGAAATTTCAGAAGGAAGTTTATCCGGAGAAAAAAGGGATTTTCCAAAAACTGGCAAATGGCCAGAACCCTGAAGTGCTGTTTATCACGTGCGCAGACTCGCGCATCGATCCAAACCTGGTGACACAAACCGAGCCGGGTGAGCTGTTCATCTGCCGTAATGCGGGCAACATCGTGCCGCCACACAGCAACCAGACCGGCGGTATGACTGCGTCAATCGAATTTGCGGTCGCAGCGCTGGGTGTCAGCCATATCGTTGTCTGCGGACATACTGATTGCGGCGCAATGAAAGGCGCACTGGCCCCGGAGAAATTGAGCAGTCTGCCACACGTTAAGGAATGGCTTGGCCACTGCCGCTGCGCTACCGAAGTAGTGAAGGAAAAGCACGGCGGTGAACTGGGTGCCGAGCATCTTTCCGAAGTGACCAAAGAAAACGTACTGCAGCAGCTGCAGCATCTGCGTACTCACCCTGCGGTGGCAGCAAAGCTGGCAACCGGTCAGGTTGAGCTGCACGGGTGGGTGTATGACATCGAGCTGGGTAAAGTGCTTTGCTACGACAATAACAAGGGTGAATTTGTCGAGCTGGATAAAGCCTATTCAGACAATCTTAAATCGGCATAACGGACTTTACTTATGAAATTCGATATGACGTTTAGTGAACTGAAACACGATCTGCCCGCCAGTATCGTGGTGTTCTTTGTGGCGTTGCCGCTGTGCCTGGGTATTGCCCTGGCATCCGGCGCGCCGCTGTTTTCGGGTATTATCGCCGGTATTATCGGCGGTATCGTTGTTGGTAGCTTAAGCGGATCGCGACTTGGTGTGAGTGGTCCTGCCGCTGGTCTCGCGGTCATCGTCTTCGATGCCATTGCGACGCTGGGAAGCTGGGAAGTATTTCTGGCTGCGGTAGTACTGGCCGGGGTATTTCAGCTTATTCTTGGCTATGCCAGAGCGGGATTTATCGCCTATTTTTTCCCGACGTCGGTGATCACCGGTATGCTGGCGGGTATCGGCCTGCTTATCGTGCTGAAACAGCTGCCGTACCTGTTTGGCTGGCACGCCGACTTTCTTGGTGAAGAAGCGTTCTCTCAGGTCAACGGGGAAAACACTTTCTCCGCCATAGAGCATGCTTTCACGTCAATGTCGCCGGTCGTGGTGACGATTTCTATGGTGTCGCTGGGACTGCTCATCCTGTGGGACGCGTACCTGTCTAAGGCACATAAGATTTTCCAGCTGATCCAGGGGCCACTGGTGGTGGTGGTACTGGGTATTCTGGCGTCGTTGTTCCTTGAGCAGGCGGGTTCACCGCTGGCAGCAGACCAACTGGTAGCCTTACCGGCAATGGAGTCACTGTCAGGACTGGCTAACGAGCTGTCTTTCCCGGCATTCTCTCAGATGTTCTCGGTTGAGGTGTTCACGGTTGCGCTGGTTATGGCTGCCGTTGCCAGTATCGAGACGCTGCTGTGTGTCGAGGCCACGGATAAACTGGATCCTGCCCGTAACGTCACGCCCACCAATCGTGAACTGAAGGCGCAGGGTGTGGGTAACATTTTGTCTGGTCTGGTAGGCGGTCTGCCGGTAACCCAGGTTATTGTGCGCAGTTCTGCCAATATCGCATTCGGAGCGAAAACCAAGCTGTCTGCTGTCATGCATGGCTGCTTCCTGCTTGCCGCTATTCTGGTGTTGCCTGGTGTGCTGAATATGATCCCGCTGGCCTCACTGGCTGCGATCCTTATCGTGGTTGGCTATAAGCTGGCTAAACCGGTCATGTTCAAGCTGATGTATAAAAACGGCATGGAGCAGTTTTTACCGTTTGTCACAACCATCCTGGTGATGTTGTTTACCGACCTGCTGACAGGTGTCATGGTCGGACTGGGTGTCAGTGTGTTCTTCACGCTGAAACACAGCTACCGAAACAGCTTTAATGTGACTGACGAAGTGGTTGAGGAAAATGGTGAGACCACACACCGTATCGTGCTGGCTGAAGAAGTGTCGTTCTTCAATAAGCCTGTGATTCTGAGAAAACTGAATGCGATCCCAGAAAATACCCGGGTCGTGCTGGATTTCTCGAATACCCGCGCGCTGGCCTATGATGTGAAGGAGCTGGTGTCAGATTTTATCAATAACGCCAAGTCCAAAAACATCCAGGTCGAGACGATTAAATTCCAGTCGTAAACACTACTACAGCGGCAGGTTCTGCCGCTATCTCTTCCGTTGAGCTATCGGCAGGCTGACTGCTGATAGCTTTTTTTTATCATCACATCACGTATTTTTCTATTAGCCCCTTCGTTAATGTCGTGTAAAAAATTACAATAATGTAATTTTTAGACCCCGGAGTGGTTATGAAGCATCTCATTAAAGGTGTGGCAAAGTTTCAGCGCGAAATTTACCCCGACAAAAAAGCAACATTCAAAAAGCTGGCCAACGGCCAGAATCCGGAAGTGTTATTTATTACCTGTTCAGATTCTCGGATTGATCCGAATCTGGTCACACAAACCGACCCGGGTGACCTGTTCATTTGTCGCAACGCGGGCAACATTGTTCCGCCGCACAGTAACCAGACCGGCGGCATGACGGCATCAATTGAATTTGCGGTTGCAGCACTGGGTGTGGCTCACGTTGTTATCTGCGGGCATACAGATTGTGGGGCAATGAAAGGAGCGCTTGATCCCGATGCCCTTGATGGGTTGCCACATGTTCGCGAGTGGCTGGGTCACTGCCGTTCGGCTACCGAGGTGGTGCGCGAACGCTGTGGCGAACTTGGTCAGGCGCAGCTTGCCGATGTCACTAAAGAAAACGTGCTGCAGCAAATTCAGCATTTACGCACCCATCCTTCGGTAGCGGCGAAAATTGCTACCGGTCAGGTGCTGTTGCATGGCTGGGTGTATGACATCGAACGTGGCGAAGTGATCTGCTATGACGATGATGCCGGGCAATGGGCGTCGATGGACAAGGTCTATTCGGACAAGGCGTCGGCGGCAGAGTAAGCCGGAGAGCAGGGAATCGGTATGAAATTTGACTTAAGTCACCTGCGCGGTGACATCACGGGCGGTCTGACCGCCGGTATTGTGGCGTTGCCGCTGGCACTGGCGCTTGGCGTGGCCTCTGGCGTAGGCCCGATGGCGGGTTTGTATGGCGCTATCGCCGTCGGCTTCTTTGCTGCGTTGTTCGGTGGTACGCCTTCACAGATATCCGGGCCGACAGGCCCTATGGTAGTAGTGCTGGCGGGGCTTGCCGCCAGTCTGTCAGGTGACGTTGGCCTTATTTTTACGGCGGTTATGCTGGCAGGAGTCTTCCAGATACTGCTGGGTCTGACCGGGGTGGGGCAATACATCCGGCTTGTGCCATATCCGGTGATCTCAGGGTTTATGACGGGCATCGGTGCCATTATCATTATTTTGCAGATTGGTCGGCTGATGGGGCACGAACCGCCAGGCGGGACCATTGGGGCGCTTGCTTATATTCCCACCGCGCTGGCGGATATCGATTTTGTCACGCTCGCGCTTGGTTTGGGTACCCTGGTGATTGCCTATAATTGGCCGCCGGCGCTGGGTAAAGTAGTGCCTGGCGCACTGGCAGCGCTTATCATCGGCACGCTGGTCAGTCTGAGTCTGACAACCCCGGTACTGGGGAATATTCCAACCGGATTGCCGGCTATCCACATTCCTGTCTTTGACAAGGCAAACATGTGGCTGATTGTGGAAGCCGCGATGATACTGGCCTTTCTTGGCGCGATTGACTCATTACTGACGTCACTGGTCGCTGACAATATGACCCGTAGCCGGCATGACAGTAATAAAGAGCTGATAGGACAGGGCATAGGTAACACGGTGTCCGGTTTACTTGGCGGGATTGCCGGTGCAGGGGCCACCATGCGGACTGTGGTCAATATTCGCAGTGGCGGCAAAACCCGTTTGTCCGGCATGGTACATGCCCTGATCCTGCTGGCGATTGTACTGGGACTCGGCCCACTCGCCGCTAAAATTCCCCATGCGGTGCTGGCGGGTATTCTGGTTAAAGTCGGCCTGGATATTATTGACTGGAGTTACCTGAAGCGTGCGCACAAAGGGCCGCGCTGGGACTTTGTGCTGATGCTGACGGTGCTTGGTCTGACGGTTTTCGTTGACCTTATCACCGCCGTTGGTGTGGGCGTGGTGTTTGCTTCTCTCGCGTATGTCCGTCAGATTGCGCAGATCCAAATTGAAGAGCTAAACCGGTTACCTGACGATATGGGCAACGACGAAGAAAAGGCCCTGTTTGATACCATCAAGAAGCACGTTACGCTGTTCAGCTTTGGCGGGCCGTTGAGCTTCGGGGCGGCGGCCGATTTGGGGCATCGCGTCAGAGAGAAAGTCAAACCCAAATCACTGTATATGGTTATGGATTTCACCCGTGTACCCACACTGGACGTGTCCGCTGCCATGGCGGTGGAAACTGTCACATCGGATGCGCAGGCAGCTGGCCGACAGCTGATTATCTGTGGTGTTAATGAGAGAGTTGAAAAAGTGCTGGCTGATTTTTACCAGCATCACCCGGATATTCCGGTGTTCACTAACCGGCTTGATGCGTTGCGTCATGTTCAGCAGGTATTGAGCGGGCAGTCTGCTGAAAAGACGGCTTAACCAACGGAATGACGTGCCAGCCGTCAGAAAAAAAGCCTGCTTCTGCAGGCTTTTTGCTGTCTGTAACATGAGCCTGCTCTGCAGGCTCAGTATTTACCAGATCCGTACACGCTCTTCTGGTGCAAGATACAGTGCGTCTCCCGGCTGTACATCGAACGCCTCGTACCAGGCGTCGTGGTTACGCGGTGCCAGGGCACGGAACCGACCCGGCGCATGCGTGCCTGCGCGCAGCTGGTTCAGCATGCTTTGCTCGGTACGTTTCTCTTTCCAGACCTGAGCCCAGGCCAGGAAGAAGCGCTGGTCGCCGGTCAGGCCGTCAATAACCGGCGCTTCTTTTCCGTTCAGGCTGAGCTTATAGGCATGGTAGGCCATCGACAGACCGCCGACGTCACCGATGTTTTCGCCCAGGCTGTTTTGACCATTAACAAAGTTGCCTTCGATTGGCTCATACTCGCTGTATTGCGCCGCCAGCATGTCCGCTTTTTTCTCAAACGCTGCACGGTCTTCATCGGTCCACCAGTTACGCTGAATGCCATTGGCGTCAGACTTTGAACCCTGGTCGTCAAAACCATGGCCCATCTCATGACCGATTACGGCACCAATTGCGCCATAGTTCACCGCAGGATCGGCATTAGGATCGAAGAACGGAGGCTGCAGAATGGCAGCAGGAAACACGATTTCATTGAACGAACTATTGTAGTAAGCGTTCACTCTCTGTGGTGTCATGCCCCAGCGCTCACGATCAGTAGGTTGCAGCTCGCGCTCTACGTCCTGATTCTGGAAGAACTGGCGTAGGTTTCTTACGTTGGTAACCAGATCACTGTCGGTAATGGTCAGTCCCTCAAACGACTGCCACTCGTCCGGATAGCCAATTTTAGGGCGGAATGCCTCCAGTTTTGCCAGCGCATTTTTCTTGGTGTCTTCACTCATCCAGTCAAGGTTAGTGATGCGCTCACGCAGCGCTGTTCTCAGGTTCTCTACCAGTTCACTCATTTGCTGTTTGGAGCTTTCAGGGAAATAGCGGTCAACGTAAATCTTACCAATCGCAAACCCTAACGACTCAGTGCCCGACATCTGGCTGACTGCACGCTTCCAGCGCGGACGTGGTTCCTGCTGGCCGCTTAACGTACGCCCATAAAAATCAAAGTTAGCCTGATAGAGGTTTTCAGACAGCAGATCGGCGTTATTACTGACCGTGTGATACGTCAGATACGCTTTCCAGTCGTCCAGCGGTGCGTCATTGATAATGGCGATAACATCGTTAACCGGCTCTGGCTGAGCAATATTCAGTGTCGGTACCTTAAGTCCTGACGGTGCAAAGAAGGTGTCCCAGTCAAAATTGGGATAGCTGTCTGCCAGGTCGTCGCGGGCAATCTGGTTCAGCGTTAAATCACGGTTACGGCGTTTCTCACGAGGCCACTGCGCCTCGGCAATTCGGGTCTCCAGTGCCAGAATAGCGGCGGCTTTTTCTGCGGCATTGTCTTCACCGGCCAGGGTCAGCATTTCTTCAATATGCTTGACGTACGCGTCGCGTATTCCCTGAAAACGCTCACTGTCGGTGAGGTAGTAATCGCGGTCGGGCAGACCCAGACCACCAACACCAACATTTAACTGATACTCGTCGGGATTGAGACGGTTGTACCACAGCCCTCCCCAAATTGGTGAAATGGCGTCGGTCAGCCAGGCATTACCAAAAATGCGGGTCAGGTCGGTGACGTCTTTTGCCTCACTGATGGTGGTCAGTACGTCCTGAATCGGGGTCAGCCCCTTGGCATTAACGGCTTCTGTGTCCATGTACGCTTTGTAAAAGTCATGAACCAGCTTTTCTTCTGCATTCAGGTTTTCTTTGGTCATCAGCTCATCGATGATGGTTTTAACCTGCTCTTCACTGCGATCCGCAAGGGCACTGAATGCACCGTAGCGGGTTTTATCTGCCGGTAGTTCGTAATTCTGATACCAGGTGCCGCTTGCATACATGAAGAAGTCATCGCCCGGTTTCACAGATTCATCGCGCGCGCTCAAATCGACGCCAAATGAACCCAGCTCGGCTTTACCCTGTTCGCTCTGAACCTGTTGCTGTTCAGTGCTGGCTTGTTCTGATGTCTGCTGAGGCTGACTACAGGCGGTTACGCCCAGTGTGGCGGCGATCATGGTCGCCAGTAACGTATACTTCATTTTTCCTGTCTCGTGTAAGTGTCCGGTCCAGCCTCAGGCTGGGTAACGGACGTGGTTTTTAGTTGTGATGTAAACTGACTGTTAAAAGGTAAAGCATCCCGTGCCCGATTGAAATAATCAATCAGCATTGGGCGCTCCTGATTTAGAAAATTTCCGACTGCGTCATGAAAAGGGGCAGAAAACAACCGGTGCATGGAGTAACAATACATCGGTTCGAATCCGCGCAGAATTTTATGTTCGCCCTGGGTTCCGGGATTAAATAAGGGCAGATTGTTTGCGATGGCGAACTTAATGCCTTCCAGATAACAGCAAATGAAATGCAGGCCATCGATATCGGTGAGACTGCCCCAGTAGCGTCCGTACAGCCCGGTGTCGTCATAGAAAAACAGCGCGCTGGCAACCGGGGTGCCGCTGAGGTCGGCGCGCACCAGCAGCATCCTGTCTCTGAAGGTCTCACAGAGGTAGTCAAAAAACGCGGCTGACAAATACCCGGTATGGCCGCTGCGCTTCAGATAGGTCTGCTGATAGCAACGATAGAAAAATGCCATATCGTCGGGTGTTATCTGGTTATCACGCATCGCGTGCACGGTGACATCTGCCGCGGCCAGTTGTCGATAGGATTTACGAATATCTTTACGTTTGCGTGAGGTCAGCGCATTGAGAAAGTCGTCGAACGTGGCGTAATCATAATTGTGCCACTGAAACTGCACCGACAGGCGAGAATGAAAGTCTGGTTGCGACAGTGTACGGTGCTCATTGGCGGTGAAAAGAAGATGTGCAGACGACACGCCTTGTTGCTCAAGTGCCGACAGCGCCAGTTTCACTGCCTGGTTGGCAACGACAGGCTCCGTCATCCCCAGCAACTTTTGTGTTGTTACCGGCGTAAACGGAATCGCGCTTATCCATTTAGGATAGTACGGCAGACCATGCCGATGGTAGGCATCGGCCCAGCCATGATCGAAGATGTATTCCCCCATGCTGTCGTATTTCAGATACCCGGGCATCACAGCAATGATCTTGTCGTTTTCCTCCACGATAAGATGATGAGGTTGCCATGCGGTATCCTCACCCACACAGTCACACGCCTCCAGGGCATGCAGAAAACGATAGTCAACAAACGGCCCGGCCCCCTGACTGAGTTGAGGCCAGTCTTGTTGCAGATCACAAAGACGTGAAGTGAATCGTATTGTTATACTCATGGGTTATCAGTCTGTGCGCTGGCAACATGCAACAAAAGTTACAGGCTACTTGCGAACCATAATCTGTGTCGAATTAAAACCATGTCAGAATTTGAAGAGAAGGTCATCATTGATGCGATCACCCGCATGCTGGCGAGGCGAGAGCACAGTATTGATGAGATTAAACGTAAACTACAGGCAAAAGGGATCCCCGACGAGGCGTTTTTACCTGTACTAAACCAGTTTGTGGAAGCACGGGTTCAGAGCAATGAGCGCTACGCAGAATCCCGCGCCAGAAGCCTGGCCAATAAGGGCAGTGGCCCGGCAAAAATACGCGCTGATCTGATGCAGCGAGGCGTCAGCGAACGGGACATTGAGAGCGCCTTTGAAGACTTGGAGGTTGACTGGTATGCGCTGGCTTGCGAGGTCAGGATAAAGAAATTTGGGCGCGCATTGCCACAAACCTACGAAAAGCGGGTCAGGCAAATGCAGTTTCTTCAGTACCGGGGCTTTGAAATGAGTCATATAAACTATGCTGTCAGCGGTGACTAATTTTAGGCCCGTCGCTTAACAAGGCTTCGTGTTCCGTGGTATCTTTCGCACACATGCGCGACTGCGCCAGGCAGCCTTATCTCTGCACATCAGTGTTTCCATTAACCAGAATAGGAAGTTAGGAATTCAATGACATTTTCAACTGCTGATATTCGTCAGAAATTTTTTGATTATTTCAAGCGCCATGGTCATCAACAGGTGGCGAGTTCTTCACTGGTACCGGCAGATGATCCGACACTTCTTTTCACTAATGCAGGGATGAACCAGTTCAAGGACGTTTTTCTGGGGACAGAAAAGCGTAGCTATACGCGTGCCGTTTCCTCACAACGCTGCGTGCGTGCCGGCGGAAAACATAACGATCTGGAGAATGTCGGATATACCGCGCGTCACCATACGTTTTTCGAAATGCTGGGTAACTTCAGTTTTGGTGACTACTTCAAAAAAGAAGCGATTGAATTTGCCTGGAACTTCCTGACCGAAGAGTTAAAGCTGCCAAAAGACAAACTGCTGGTGACCGTTTATTCAGAGGACGACGAAGCGTTTGCTATCTGGGAAAACCACATTGGTGTACCGAAGGAAAAAATTATCCGGATTAATACCTCAGATAACTTCTGGTCAATGGGTGACACTGGCCCGTGCGGTCCCTGCTCCGAAATTTTCTATGATCATGGCGAACACATCTGGGGTGGTCCACCGGGATCACCTGAAGAAGATGGCGACCGGTTTATCGAGATTTGGAACCTGGTCTTCATGCAGTACAACAAGCAGTCAGACGGCACCATGGAGCCATTGCCGAAACCGTCTATTGATACCGGTATGGGCCTTGAGCGTATCTCTGCCATTCTGCAGCATGTTCACAGCAACTACGAGATTGATCTGTTCCAGAGCCTGATTAAAGCGGCGGCAGAGATCGTTGGTACGCAGGATTTGGAAAACAAATCACTGCGCGTTATTGCCGACCATATCCGCTCGTGCAGCTTCCTGATTTGCGATGGTGTGATGCCGTCGAACGAAGGCCGGGGTTATGTGCTGCGCCGGATTATTCGCCGTGCGGTCCGTCACGGTTATCAGTTGGGTGCGGACACGATCTTTTTCTACAAACTGGTGGGGGCGCTGGCAAAGGAAATGGGCGACGCCTATCCGGAGCTGGTAGAGCAGCAGCCGGTGATTGAAAAAGTACTGAAAGTAGAAGAAGAGCAATTCAGTAAAACACTCGCTCGCGGTATGACGATGTTGACAGAGACCCTGTCATCGCTGGAGGGCGACACGCTGCCCGGTGACATCGTGTTTAAGCTGTACGATACCTACGGGTTCCCGACGGACCTGACCAATGACGTGGCTCGCGAACATGACGTAAAAATTGACATGGACGGTTTTGATGTTGCCATGCAGGCGCAGCGTGAGCGGGCGCAGCAGGCCAGTCAGTTTGGTACCGACTACAACAGCCGTCTGAACGTAGAACATGAGACCGCATTCACCGGGTACGCACAAACGGATGGTGACGCGAATGTCATTGAGCTGATTGCAAACGACGCCTTTACCGATGAACTGACAGATGGTCAGGAAGGTGTGGTTATTCTGGACAGTACGCCGTTTTATGCAGAGTCCGGCGGCCAGGTAGGGGATACCGGGGTGCTGAAAGTTGCTAATGGTGAGTTTATTGTTCGCGATACCCAAAAAATGGGCAACGCGTTCGCTCACTACGGCAAAGCGTCCGGGTCGGTGAAAAAAGGTGACAAGGCCAGCGCAAAAATTGACGCAGAAAAGCGCGATGCAATCCGTAAAAACCACAGTGCGACGCACCTGCTGCACGCTGCACTGAAAGAGGTGCTGGGTGAGCATGTAAATCAGAAAGGCTCGCTGGTTGAGGCACAGCGCATGCGCTTTGACTTTTCACACTTTGAGGCGGTAACCGCGCAGCAGTTGCAGACCATTGAAAAACGGGTAAACGAAGAAATTCAGGCAAACCACGCGCTGACCACCCGGTTAATGGGGTTAGAGGAAGCCAAAGCTGCCGGCGCGATGGCACTGTTTGGCGAGAAATATGACGACGAAGTGCGCGTCGTGTCGATGGGGCCATTCTCCATAGAGTTATGTGGCGGTACGCACGTCAACCGTACGGGTGACATTGGTCTGTTTAAAATTACTGCAGAAAGCGGAATCGCATCTGGTGTCCGACGCATTGAGGCGGTTACCGGCAGTGCGGCACTTGACTATGTTCAGCAGCAGCAGCGCCTGCTTCAGGATATAGCAGCCACACTGAAAACCGACGTGACACATGTGGGCGAGCGTTTGTCAGCCCTGCAGAGCCAGAATAAAGAACTGGAAAAAGCGCTGACAGCGGCCAAACAAAAACTCGCCAGTCAGCAGGGCGCTGACCTGCTGCAGCAGGCTCAGGATATCAATGGTGTCCGCGTGCTGGTGGCGAAGCTGGAAGGCGTTGAGCCAAAAGCACTGCGCAACATGGTTGACGAACTTAAGAACCGTATGAGCTCTGGCATCGTAGTATTAGGACTGGCGGGAGATGCCAAGGTGAATCTTATCGCCGGGGTAACCGACGATCTGACCGGTAAAGTAAAGGCCGGCGAACTGGTTAACCATGTCGCCGCACAGGTTGGTGGCAAGGGCGGTGGGCGTCCGGATATGGCACAAGCTGGCGGTGATAAGCCACAATACCTTGAATCTGCGTTAGATTCCGTTACCGACTGGTTAACAGATAAGCTATAATTAGCAAAGTGTAATATTCAGCGGGTTTTTGCGGTGACACAAAAACACGGAATCGCTGACACCTTGATTGGGTCGTGCCAATGCAAGGAACGTGTGGTCAGGGACAGGTTCAGGTTTAAGGAACAGGAGCAACAGAATGCTTATTTTGACTCGTCGTGTGGGTGAGACACTCATGGTAGGTGATGATGTGACCGTCACTGTACTCGGAGTGAAAGGCAATCAGGTACGTATTGGTGTGAATGCGCCAAAAGAAGTGTCTGTGCACCGTGAAGAAATCTATATGCGTATACAGGCTGAAAAGGGCGGACAACCCGACTCTGCTGAAAAAGCATAAAGCAAGGAGGTCAGCATGGTGCTGGCCTTTTTTTTGACTAAAAAAGAAGCGGTTAGTCAGAAAGTAATCGCTTTTTCATCAATTTGATTAAAATCTCTGCATGCGTTTGGATTTTGCTAAAAAAGGTTTGACTCCTTTCGGTGAATCCGTAAAATGCAGCCCCACTTACGGAGAGGTGGGTGAGTGGCTGAAACCAGTTCCCTGCTAAGGAACCATACGCATTACGCGTATCGAGGGTTCGAATCCCTCCCTCTCCGCCACTAATTCGTTGGTGGTGGCAGCCAACAAAAAGAATTGCGCGTGTGTAGCTCAGCTGGATAGAGTACCTGGCTACGAACCAGGCGGTCGGAGGTTCGAATCCTTCCACACGCGCCACTTAATTTACATTGCCATTGTTTGTAGTAAACTACAGATGAAACAGTTTACGCGTGTGTAGCTCAGCTGGATAGAGTACCTGGCTACGAACCAGGCGGTCGGAGGTTCGAATCCTTCCACACGCGCCATATATGAAAACCCACCATTCGGTGGGTTTTTTATATGTCTTTGATGGAGGATGAGAACCGACAAGAGGTTCGACGACATCGTCGGAACGATGTCGAACGCGCGTCAGCGCGGCCCCGCAGGGGCGAGGGCAGGAGCCCGAGTAATCCTTCCACACGCGCCATATAAGAAAACCCACCATTCGGTGGGTTTTTTTATATGTCTTTGATGCAGGATGAGAACCGACAAGAGGTTCGACGACATCGTCGGGAACGATGTCGAACGCGCGTCAGCGCGGCCCCGCAGGGGCGAGGGCAGGAGCCCGAGTAATCCTTCCACACGCGCCATACAAGAAAACCCACCATTCGGTGGGTTTTTTCTTTCTCCGTCACCCCGCAGTATCATACTGATGTCGCGGTTGTTTTTTGCCCATACCCGTGGTACATCTTTTTCATCATTTCTAATTCAGGGCTGGTGATGAGTTCCGGTGCAATCCAGAGTTTGTTAGCAGAGGCCGCCACACTGATGCTGGTGGGTATGGTGTTTGTATTTGCGTTTCTCACCTTGCTAATTTTTGGTGTCTCACTGATCGCCCGATTCTGCGCACGCTTTCCGGGTCACACACCGTCTCCGGCCTCCACTGGCCAGACAGCCGCGGCCAACGTTGAGCCTGCCATTGTTGCTGCTATCGCGGCTGCTATCCATACGCACCGCCAGTCTAACCGAGAGTAACAGGAGAGTTTATGGCCAAACCGCTGGCAATAACCGAATTGGTGTTACGGGACGCGCATCAGTCACTGCTTGCTACCCGCATGCGAACCGAAGATATGTTGCCGATTGCAAAGCAACTGGATGATGCCGGTTTCTGGTCGGTTGAATCATGGGGCGGAGCAACGTTTGACGCCTGTATCCGTTATCTCGGCGAAGATCCCTGGGAACGTATTCGTCAGCTTAAAGCGGCGATGCCAAAAACCCGTCAGCAAATGCTGCTTCGTGGACAAAATTTGTTGGGCTATCGCCACTACGCAGACGATGTGGTGAGAAAATTTGTTGAGCGCGCCCACGAGAACGGCGTTGACGTATTTCGTATTTTTGATGCCATGAATGATGTGCGTAATCTGGAAACCGCAGTGAAGGCTGCGGTGGACTGTGGTGCACATGCGCAGGGCACCCTGTCCTACACCGTCAGCCCGGTCCATAACCTTACCTTGTGGCTGGATATGGCGAAGCGAATTGAAGATATGGGATGCCACTCCTTGTGTATTAAAGACATGGCGGGGCTGCTCAAACCTTATGACTGTGAAGCACTGATCCGCGGTCTGAAAGAGACTATCGACATTCCTATTGCCATGCAGTGCCATGCGACCACAGGGCTGAGCACGGCGACCTATCAGAAAGCCATTGATGCTGGCATTGATATGCTCGACACGGCAATCTCATCAATGAGTATGACATACGGCCATACGGCAACCGAAACGATTGCCGCGATTGTAGAGGGGACCGACCGGGATACCGGATTATCCCTGCCGGCGCTTGAAGCGATTGCCAGTTACTTCCGAGAGGTGCGTAAAAAATACGCGCGCTTTGAGGGCAGCCTGAAAGGGGTGGATGCCAGGATCCTGCTGGCACAGGTCCCGGGGGGCATGCTCACGAATATGGAGAGCCAGCTAAAGGAGCAGGGAGCACAGGACCGGTTTGATGACGTACTGAAAGAAATTCCGCGGGTAAGGGAAGATTTAGGTTTTATCCCGCTGGTCACCCCGACATCGCAGATTGTGGGTACACAGGCGGTGCTGAATGTCCTGACCGGCGAACGCTACAAAAGCATTACCAAGGAAACCGCGGGGGTACTGAAAGGCGAATATGGCGCAACAGCGGCACCGGTGAACGAGGCGCTGCAGGCACGGGTACTTGATGGAGCGGAGCCGGTGACCTGCCGGCCCGCAGATAATCTCGAACCGGAGCTCGCCTCGCTGACTGAGTCGCTGCAAGCGATTGCGAAGGAGAAGAACATCGGATTGGCAGATGACCTTATCGACGATGTACTCACCTATGCGCTGTTCCCTCAAATCGGTCTTAAATTTCTGCAGAACCGGGGCAATTCAGAGGCCTTTGAGCCGCGGCCTCATGCTGAGCCCAAAGACAGCAAGGCGGTGGATTCATCTGCGGCTACGTCGGTCAGCCGCGCCGCTGCGCCAGCCAGTTATGATGTTCGGGTAGATGGCAAAGTCTATCGGGTGGAGGTTGCCACATCAGGTGAGCTGACCTCGATTACGCCAGCGGTCGACGCAGGTGGTGCTGCGCCATCGCCGGCTGCACCCACACCAGCGAATGACGCTGCCAGTGTCAGTGTTAATGCGCCGCTGGCGGGAAATGTTTTTAAAGTGCTGGTCAAAGAGGGGGATCAGGTTGCCAAAGGCGATGTGGTTATCATTCTGGAAGCGATGAAAATGGAGACCGAAATTCGCAGTGCCAACGCAGGAACCGTCACCGGTATTCTGGTGAAGGAAGGGGATGCAGTGGCATCCGGACAATCGCTGATTGCATTAGGATAGCCGCATGGAAAAACTGGGCGTGCTCTGGAACAGTACTGCACTGGCGCATTTTGAGGCGGGACAAATTTTGATGATGCTGGTGGGGCTGCTGTTGCTCTATCTGGCGATTGTAAAGAAGTTTGAGCCGCTGCTGCTGATACCTATCGGGTTTGGTGCACTGCTGACCAACATTCCGCTCGCCGGGTTCAGCGAAGCGGGCGGGCTGCTGTACTACATCTACAAGGTCGGCATTGATACCGGGGTCTTCCCGTTGCTGATTTTTATGGGGGTCGGGGCGATGACCGACTTCGGTGCACTCATTGCGAACCCCAGAATGCTGTTGCTTGGTGCGGCGGCGCAGTTTGGTATTTTTGCCACCCTGTTTGGTGCGATTGCACTGAACTTTCTGCCCGGATTTGACTTCACCCTTAAGGATGCCAGCGCCATTGCCATCATTGGTGGCGCCGACGGACCGACGGCTATTTTCCTGGCGTCCCGTCTGGCACCGGATTTACTGGGGGCCATTGCGGTTGCCGCGTATTCTTACATGGCGCTGGTACCGATTATTCAGCCGCCAATCATGAAAGCCCTCACTACCCAGGAAGAACGTCAGATAGAAATGGCCCAGTTACGGCCCGTGACCTCCCGGGAAAAAATTATTTTCCCGTTAGCGGTGCTGCTTCTGACCATTCTCTTCCTGCCATCAGCAACCCCATTGGTGGGCATGTTTTGTTTTGGCAATCTGATGCGCGAGTGTGGTGTGGTAGAACGCCTGAGCAAAACCGCGCAGAACGAGCTTATTAATATTGTGACGATTTTTCTTGGCTTGTCTGTCGGCTCCAAACTCTCCTCAGACAAATTCCTCACGGTGGAAACACTTGGGATCCTGGCATTAGGTGCCATTGCGTTTGCCATCGGCACCGCGGCGGGCGTGCTCATGGCGAAGCTGATGAATCGCCTGTCCGGCGGCAATATCAACCCGCTGATTGGTGCCGCCGGTGTGTCTGCTGTACCCATGGCTGCGCGTGTGGTTAACAAAGTGGGCCTTGAGGCCAATCCGCATAACTTTCTGCTCATGCACGCCATGGGGCCGAATGTGGCTGGGGTGCTTGGCTCAGCTGTTGCCGCCGGGATCCTGCTCGCACTGGTCGGCTAACAGGCGACGACGTGTCAGACGGACGGGGTCACGTCAAGTTGTGATTCACACGGCCCCGTTCCGCAGAGTGCAGTGCTAGCCACTGAGGGTTTGCTGGGGAACCAGTGACTGGTAAGCCAGGATAAGCTTTTTGGTTAATTCGTGCTGTGGCCAGCGGAACAGGGTTTCTGTTTTTCCTGCCTCAACAATGTTGCCATCCTGCATCACAATCAGTTTATCTGCGATATGACGTACAATGCCTAAGTTGTGGCTGATAAAGATAAACGCCAGTCCCATTTCCTGCTGCAACTGCAGAATCAGATTCACGGTTTGAGATCGGATGGACGGATCGAGTGCCGCGAAGGGCTCATCGGCAACAAGTACTTTCGGCTGGAGCATGATGGAGCGTGCCAGCGCTACGCGCTGTTGCTGTCCGTCTGACAGCATGTGCTGATAAAAATAGTAGTGTTCGCGCAGCAAACCGACTTTAATCAGCGTGTCTTCAATGATTTTCTTGCGCTCGGTTTCACTGGCCTCAGTATTCAGTCTGAGTGGCTCGTCCAGAATTTTGCCAACCGTCAGTGCCGGATTCAGCGAATCACTGCTGTGCTGGAAAATCATGCGGATATCCGACGTTCTGCTCGCGCGCTTGCTGGTTTTGTTGTAACGCGCATCGTACGTCGTGTTATTCAGGATTATCTCACCACTTGATGCTTCCACCGCCCCAACCAGTAATTTCGCAAGCAGGGACTTCCCAGAGCGGTTTTCACCGATGATTGCCACGGTTTCTCCACGGCCGACATTCAGTTCAATGGGCCCCAGCGTAAACACCTGAGGTTTACTGAACCAGTATTTCTTCTTTTCCCGGCGGAATGTCAGTCCCCGCACCTGCATGATATCGCTCATAACTTCTCCATGTGCAGCGGATAATGGCAACTGTACGTATGGTCATGGATGCGTCGCACCGTTGGGGTGGATACGCATGCACGCTGCGCACGCGGACAGCGTGGGCCAAGCCGGCAGCCAATGGGCATATGCTGGAGGGTCGGAATGGAGCCATCCAGTGTTGGCAGGGTGGACTTGGGCGGCAGGTTTGCCCGAAAACTCGGCGCGCTGTCCAGTAACGCCTTGGTGTACGGATGCAATGGCCGCTTACGAAGATGCTTCATTTTGCCGGATTCGACAGTCTGGCCGGCATACAGCACGGTCATGGTGTGCGACATGCTGGCAATGGCCAGTAAGTCATGACTGATAAACAAAATCGACAATGCCCGGGTCTGATTGAGACGGGTAAACAGTTTGAGTACCTGGGTTTTGGTCGTTGTTTCCATGCCGCGTGTCGGATCATCGGCAATCAGCAGTTTGGGCTGAGAAACCAGCGCCATCGCAATCATGAACTTTTGTGCGACGTCCGCACTGATTTGATGAGGATAGGCATTCAGGTAGTGCTCGTGGCGCTTAATGCCCACTTTATGCAATGTACTGATGGCAATGCGCTGGCGGTGCTGGTTACGCTGCCAGAACCAACTGCCTTCAACAAACTCTTCCGGAATGGACTCTCTTAGCTGTTCTCCCAGTGTGGCGGAAGGGTCGAGAGCGCCGAGGGGATCCTGAAAAACGACCGCAATGTCACGTCGCATCACTTCACGTCGCTGCGGCACCGACATGCTGAGCAGATTGTCGCCCTCCCAGCTCATCCGGTCTGCTGTGACACGCCATTGCGGGGGAAGCGCCCCGGAGATGGCAGAGACAATCAAACTTTTCCCTGAGCCTGATTCACCAACCAGCGCACGAATTTCACCGCTGCTCACGCTCAATGACACTTTATCCAGCGCTTTTATGACGGTGTCGCCGGTGTCTATCTCGATGGTCAGATTTTTTATATCGAGCATTGGCATTAGTGCAGTACCCTTTTTCTGAGTGCGGAGCGCAGGCCATCACCAACGATATTAATCGCCAGCACCAACAGGAAAATAGTGAGACCGGGCAGTGCCACATTCCACGGCGCGATGTAGGCGACATCCAGACCGTCGGCAAGAATGGCGCCAAGTTCAGCAACCGGTGGCTGTGCACCGAGGTTGAGAAAGCCCAGCGCCGAAACGTCCAGTACAGCGACAGAAAGCGACAGGGTACCCTGAACTACCAGCATTTCTGTCATGTTTGGCAAAATGGAATGATAAAACAATTGCCAGTGGCTTGCGCCGTCGAGTCGTGAGGCCAGAATGTAATCTTTTTCCATGGCCTGGCGGACAAAGTTACGGGTGTGATGGATAAACTGAGGGATCAGCGCAAGCGTAATGGCCCACATGCTGTTAACCAGACCCGTGCCAAGAATCGCCACAATAATGATGGCAATAAGCAGGGTCGGGATCGCCATCAGCGCATCCAGCAGATGATTCAGGATACTGGATTTTACACCGGTCATGATCCCGGCAAATACGCCAATCGCAACACCGATGGTCATGGCCAGCAGAACCAGTAAAAAGGCGCTGCCAAGGGTCACCCTACAGCCGTAAACGATACGGGAAAATACGTCGCGGCCCAGTGCATCGGTGCCAAACAGGTGACTGACACTGCCGTTGACCTCCCAGGCGGGCGGAATAAGGAGGCCGTCGATATTCTGTTCAAGTGGATCATAAGGTGTCAGCAGCGGTGCGAATAAACAAAATACAATAAATATCGCCAGTACAATCAGACCCAGTGAGGCGATGTGGCTGCTACGAAACTCCCGCCATGTGCGCTGCCACGGAGACGGGTGAAATTCTTCGTCGTAAAGACTAAATTGTGCCACGTTCGAATTTCTCCCTGCTGGGATCGATGATCCGATTAAACAAATCAATGGTGATAGTCAGGGTAATAACCAGCGTAGATACCGCCAGCATACCCACGCGCAAGGCCGGATAGTCGCGCTGGTAAATAGCCTGGATCAGCCAGTTACCAATTCCCGGCCAGGAAAACAAGGTTTCGACAATCATCGCATTGGTGATCAGCGTAGTAATCTGAAATGCCATCAAAGGCAAAATGGGCAGCAGGGCATTACGCAACAAATGGCGGAAAAATATCTGGATGCGCGACAGACCGCGGGACCGCGCCGCCGCAATGTACGGCTTATTCAACACGTCTATTACAGAGCGGCGGGTGATGCGGATAACCGCTGCGGTGGTGATTGTGCCAATCGCCAGCGTTGGCAGCACCAGGTGATGCAGCGCATCTTTCAGTGCGAGGCGGGTATCCACCGTCTCACTAAGCAGAATATCAATCAGTACGAACCCGGTTGTACGTGGCACGTCAAACATCAGACTCAGACGGCCAGACAGCGGTGCCACACCCATCTCCAGACTGAATACCAGAATCAATACCAGAGCCAGCCAGAAAACCGGTACAGAGTACGAAATCAGACTGACCGAGTTAATGGTGTGATCGCTGACCGAATAACTCTTCATGCCGGAATAATACCCGGTGGGAATACCCACAATCAGCGCCATCAGCATGGCATAGGCGCTCAATTCAATGGTCGCAGGCAGAGCGATGCCAATTTCCTCACGCAGCGGCAGACCGGACGTAAAGCTGTACCCCCAGTCACCACTGGCGAGCAGTTGCAGATAGTGAATAAACTGCACCAGGTAAGAGGCATCAAGTCGGTAGTGCCGTATCAGGGCATCTCGTTGTGCCTCATTCTCAGGCACCAGTCCGGTCAGATTAGTCAGTACGTCGCCCGGAAACAGGTATGCCAGAAAGAATGACAAGGCGGCCAGCACCAGCAGTGTCAGTACAAACAGGACGGTGTAGCGGAATATAATTCTAATCACTGGTTTTACTCACTCCGCTGAACCTGACGCCGCCGTATGGGTTAATCGCCATGCCGGTCAGTACGTCGCGGTAAGCCTGATAGCGGTAGGCATGAGCAATCGGAACCAGAGGCAGTTGTTCGTACAGCAACCGGTTTGCCTGCTGATAAATACGTTTGCGTTTTTCTATGTCTTCGGTCTGCAGCGCCTCGTTGATCAGCCGGTCATAGTCGCTGTTACACCACATCGCACGGTTGGTGCCTGAGGGGATGGCGCTGCAGCTAAGCAGTGGCCGGTAGAAGTTATCCGGATCGCCATTGTCTGCAGACCAGCCAATCAGAACAGAATCATGCAGGCCATCGCGCAGGTGACGACGGAAGGTGGTCCAGTCGTAGGTGACAATCGTTGCCTGGATCCCCACATCAGCAAGATAACGCTGGATAAGTTCGGCCATTTTCGCTGCATTGGGATTGTAGGCCCGCTCCACGGGCATGGCCCAGATCGTCATTCTGAATCCCGGCTCTACGCCGGCCGAATCAAGCAGTTTACGCGCCAGCACCGGGTTATAGGCGGTGTCGTCGGCGTCTTCCTGAAATGCCCAGCTGGCAGTTGGCAGAACTGTTTTCGCCCGTGTCGCACTGCCAAAGTACACCGCTTCGAGCAGCGTGTTTTTATCAATCGCAAAGGCTAACGCGCGGCGTACGTCAGGGTTATCAAAAGGCGGACGCTGCGTATTAAATGCCCAGAAGCCAATGTTCAGGCCTGGTTTTTCGGCCAGCAACAGGTTATCGCGGTTTCGAATAACATCCAGTTCAGTCTGCGCAGGGAACGCACTGGCATCACATTCGCCGGTAATCAGCTTAGCCAGTCGCAGTGAACTGCGCGGCGTAATGTCATAAATAAGGCGCTGTGCCGAGTCCGTGTGCTGCCAGTAGGCGTCATGGCGCTGGTAGCGTATGAAATGGTCTTTGCGATGATCAATGAACTTAAACGGTCCGGTGCCAACCGGATAATGGTCAATGCGTTCGGGCATGCCTTTTGTCATCAGCTGTTCAGCATATTCCTCAGACAGGATAACGGAAAAGTCGGTGGCAAGGTTGGCCAGGAACGAACTGTCGCGATGGCGCAGGGTGATTTCTACCCGGTATCCGTTGATCCGTTCAACTGAGGCAATATTCCCGGCAAGACCAAGGCTTTCAAAATAGGGATAACGTCCGCCCGACACACCATGGTACGGATGCGAAGGCAGCCGCCACCGGTTAATACTGAACAGAACATCATCGGCATTAAAGTCGCGGCTCGGCGTGAAATACGACGTGCTGTGAAACGCGACATTCTTTCTTAGCTGGAAGGTATAGGTCAGGCCGTCGTCTGATACCAGCCAGCTGCTTGCCAGTCCGGGCACGATGCGACCGGTGTCGGGATCAAAATCCAGCAAGCGGTCATAAACCTGGTGTGAGGTTGCATCGGTCGTCGTGCTGGAGGTGTCTAACTGAGGATTAAAATAGACCGGATTACTCTCGGAACAGTAAATCACACCAGACTGATAAAAAGCATTCTGTGGCGCAGGCGAACAGCCTGTGACCAGCAGGCCAGTTAGAGCAAACAGCAGTGTCTGACAGCGATTTAACATAGCGAAAATCAGGCCTCTGAAGATTCGTCAGACGAATCCAGCAAATTGTACTTTTTCAGGTAACCACGTAACTGGTGGTAAGTCAGGCTAAGCTTATCAGCGGTTTTCTTCTGATTAAACTGACTGTCTTCCAGTGCCTGCCTGATCATATCAATTTCATACTGCTGAGAGCGCTCTTTGAGATTAATCGGGTAGTCAAATTTCTCTTTCTGCGGTTCTGGCTGAACAGGTTCCGATGCCGTCTCGATGGCGTCAGTCACAGTGGCTTCTTTAACCGGTGGTGCCGACACCGCGCTGGCAGGCACGCGGTCACGGGTTTTGATCCGGGATGTTGGGCGAAAGGCTGATTCAAAAGGATCCAGCACGATTTCATGAACCGGCAAATGTGGATTGTTGGTACGGTAAACCGCCCGCTCCACGACGTTTTTCAGTTCCCGGATATTACCTGGCCAGTGGTAATCAAGCAGGGTGCGTTTGGCCTTTTCGGTGAAGCCGCTGAACAGCTCCATTTCCAGTTCACGCGCCATATTGATGGCGAAATGTTCAGCCAGCATGAGAATGTCTTCACGACGTTCACGCAGCGGCGGAATGGTAATGACGTCAAAGGCCAGACGATCGAGTAAGTCAGCTCTGAACTCGCCGGCATCTGCCAGACTGGGCAAATCTTCATTGGTAGCGGCAATTAGCCTGACATCCACTTTAAGGGTTTTATTACCGCCAACCCGCTCGAACTCACCATATTCAATGACCCGGAGCAGTTTTTCCTGAATAAGCCCTGAGGTGTTAGCCATTTCATCCAGAAACAGGGTGCCGTTGTGGGCTACTTCGAAACGGCCTTCGCGCCGTTTCGCTGCGCCGGTAAACGCGCCGGCCTCATACCCGAACAATTCACTTTCAAGCAGACTCTCGTTAAGTGCCGCACAGTTCAGCTTAATGTAGTTCTGGTCCCAGCGCTTGGACAGGTAGTGCAAACGGGCGGCAATCAGTTCTTTACCGGTACCGCGCTCACCAATTACCAGCACAGGTTTATCCAGTGGTGCTATCTGCGAGATCTGCTCGAGTGTCTCCAGAAAGCTGTTGGCCTGTCCCAGTAAATTATCCTGTTGGCGATATCTGCTCATTAAATCCCTCAAATGTTAGTCATTTCGACCAATATGTAGTGTAGTGGAAAAAAGAAGCAGATTCGATAACTATTTAGAAATTAAAAAAGTATCGAGAAAACAGCTTGTTAAAGGTAATGTGTAGGTTGGCAAGCAATTTGTATGAAGCAACCGTATGGTATGCCAACGGGCATAGTAATCTAACGAGCTAGAGGTAAAGATTATGGGTATCTTCTCGCGTTTCACCGATATCGTGAATTCGAATATAAACGCTTTGCTGGACAAAGCGGAAGATCCGGAAAAAATGGTCCGGCTGATCATCCAGGAGATGGAAGATACACTGGTTGAGGTTCGTTCTGCTTCGGCGAAAACATTAGCCAGCAAAAAGGAAATTGTGGCGCAGATTGCCAAATACGAACACGACGCCAGTGACTGGGAAGCAAAAGCCGAGCTGGCATTGAGTAAAGACCGCGAAGACCTGGCGCGCGCTGCGCTGCAGGAAAAGAAAAAGTGTGTCGAGGCGGCTGAAGCCCTGTCAAAAGAACTGGCAATTGTGGAAGAGCAAATTGCCAAGCTGCAGGATGAAATCGGACAGCTCCAGGAAAAGCTGGCCGATGCGAAGAGCCGACAGAAAGCCATTATCATGCGCCAGAAAACGGCCAGCTCACGACTGGAGGTCAAAAAGACGCTGGACAGCAGTAAAGTCGACGCCGCCATGGGCCGCTTCGAACAGTACGAACGCAAGATTGATGATTTAGAATCTCAGGTAGAAGCCTACGACCTGGGTAAAAAGACACTGCATGACGAGTTTGCAGAGCTGGAAGCCGGTGACAAAGTTGACGAGGAACTGGCTGCGCTGAAAGCAAAGGTTCAGGGCGCCGGTAAAAAGGCTGCACCTAAGTCATCTGCTAAAGCGAAAAAGTAAGCGTCAACTATAGTTAAGAGATTGCTGCCTGTCGGTATCAGTGCAGGCAAAAATCATAACGAACGAATCCGGAGGTACGGTTATGGAAGAGGGAATTTTAGCACTGGTCATTGCACCCTTTATCATTTTTATGATTTTTGTAGCACCGATCTGGCTGATTCTCCATTATCGGAGTAAGAAACAGGTCAGCCAGGGACTGAGCGCAGAAGAGTATGCGTCGCTGCAGGAGCTGGCTGATAAAGCAGAAAAAATGTCAGACCGCATTCAGACCCTCGAAGCCATTCTGGATAGCGAGGCGCCGGAGTGGAGGAATCGCGCATGAAAGTTCAACGTACGCTCTATCGCGACACCGAGCATGCCCGCATAGCCGGTGTATGTGCCGGCATCGCCAACTACTTCGGGCTCGAGACCTGGCTGGTTCGTATCCTGGTTGTGACGGGGTTCTTTTTGCTGGCAGGGCCGTTTGTTCTGGTAGCTTACGTCGCAGCCTGGTTCATTTTGGATAAAAAGCCACTGGGCGAGGGGGAGGTAACGCAAACCCTGTATAGCTCAGCACCCGGCAAAGGATGGAGAAATGCCTCCTCGGATCCGCAGAATACCGGCAGTCATAAAGTTGAGGTGAAAACCAAGGTGTGGCAGGCCGGTGAGCCACCCCGTCAGGCACTGCATGACATTGCTAAGCGGTTTAACGCGGCTGAACAGCGGTTGCGCAAAATGGAAACGTATGTCACTTCGCGGGAATTTGAGTTAAACCGGGAAATCAGTCGGTTATAAGACCATCCGGGTCGGTTTGAAAAAGGCAGCACGCGCTGCCTTTTTTGTTGCTTGTAAATTTATTGTTACGCGGCTTTGAACAGGCCGTTAGCAGTGACATCTTTTGTCGGCAGCAATTTTCATTAGACTACACGGTGTGTTTAGCAAAGAGGCCGACAGGTTATGGCGAAGTCCACGCAGTATCAATCCAGAACGTCAGATGAAAATGGCATCATTCACTGGAGTGATGAGGAAAATCAAATTTGGTCAGAGCTGTACGCCAGACAATTACCGCTGGTTGAATCCCGTGCCTGCCCGCAGTTTCTCGAAGGGCTTGATCGTATTGGCCTGTCACCGGATCGTATTCCTCAATTGCCTGACTTGGATCGCCAGTTATTGGCAGCCACCGGGTGGAAAACCGCCGAGGTGCCGGCGCTGATTAACTTCTCTGAGTTTTTCGGCCTGCTCGCCAGCAAGCAATTTCCGGTCGCCACGTTCATTCGTACCCGCGAAGAGTTTGATTACCTTCAGGAACCGGATATCTTCCATGAGGTTTTTGGTCACTGTCCGTTACTGACCAATGACGCGTTTGCACACTTCACGCACACGTATGGGAAGCTTGGGCTCAATGCGAGTAAGGAAGACCGCGTCTATCTGGCTCGCCTCTACTGGTTTACCGTGGAGTTTGGCCTGGTACGATGCAATGATGAACTGAAAATCTACGGTGGTGGGATCCTGTCATCTCCGGGAGAAACCGTCTACGCGCTGGACAGCGATAAGCCGGTACGAAAGCCGCTTAATCCAATGGACGCGCTGCGTACACCGTATCGTATCGATATTATGCAGCCACTCTATTACATCCTCGATCAGTTCGATGATCTGTTTTCACTCGCTGAAATGGACATTATGCATATGGTGTCTGAGGCGAAAAAACTGGGACTTTTCGAACCGCTGTTTCCACCTAAAGAGAAAAAAGCCAGCTAATCCTGACAGCGCCTTCTTCAGGGCCGTTCGTGTCGGACACGAGCGGCCTTTTCTGTAACTAAACCCGTCTTGCTTCCCACGCGTACCAGTTAAAATTTAGTTTCCTTGTTACCAAAGTGTGATAGACTGTAAATATTAGTTTACAAGTGAATCGGTTATGCGGTTAGAAATCAGCTGTCAGGATCGCCTGGGTATTACTCAGGACGTGTTGGATATACTCGTTGAGCACGAAATCGACCTTCGGGGAATAGAGATAGACCCGGCGGGCAAGATATTCCTTAATTTTCCAAATATCGAATTTGCCGACTTTCAGCATTTGATGCCAAAAATCCGCCGTATACAGGGGATAGATGACGTAAAAACGACATTGTTTATGCCCGGCGAACGAGAAAAAAATCAGTTGTCAGCTATTCTGCGAACCTTGCCTGATCCGGTATTTTCAGTCGATACCAAAGGTCACATCCTGATGTGTAACGAGGCTGTAACCAGTGGGCTCGAGTTGCCGTTCAGTGAGATTGAATCGACTGAAATCAGCGATGTGGTAAAAGGCTTCAATTTTTATCGCTGGATGGACAGCGACGACGTCAAACCCACTTCAGCTAAAGTCAAATTCATTCAACAGGATTACCTGGCCGATATGCTGCCCATTCTGGTACCGGATGAAGACAACAATACGATCATGGCGGGCGCGGTCATTATGCTGAAGTCGGAAATCAGACTGGGTCAGCAATTCAGTGCATTCCATCAACCCCAGACTGACAGTTTTGACCGCTTTGTTACCCTCTCAGCAGCAATGGGCAAGACGGTAAAAGAAGCCAAGCAAATTGCCGACCTGGATGCGCCGATTCTGATTTTCGGTGAGACCGGGACAGGTAAGGAAATGATTGCCAGAGCCTGTCATCAGGCCAGTCGTCGCCAGAGTGGTGAGTTTCTTGCGCTCAATTGTGCCTCACTGCCGGACAGTGTGGCTGAAACCGAGCTTTTTGGTTACGCAGCTGACAGCTATAGTCAGCAGGCCGCGCGTCCCGGGCTGCTTGAACAGGCACGCGGCGGTACGCTGCTGCTCGATGAAGTGGCTGATATGTCGTCGCAGCTACAGGCCAAGTTATTGCGCGTGCTTGAGGATGGTGAATTCCGGCGCGTCGGTGAGCGCGACCCTGTGAAAGTGGATGTGCGTTTTATCTGCACAACCTGCCGGGATCTTGGCCAGCTTGTGGAAGAGGGGCGTTTCAGAAAAGAACTGTACTATCGCCTGAACGTGCTGAGTCTGGTGATGCCATCATTGCGTGAGCGTCGCCCGGATATTGTGCCGTTGTCGGAAAGTTTCATTGTGCAGCACAGCAGCAAACTTGGAAGGCGGCCAGCGAAACTCAGCAAATCCTGTGTAGAATTTTTACAGCAGTACCCGTGGCCGGGTAACGTCAGGCAATTGCAGAACGCCTTGTATCGTGCATTATCGTTGCTCGATGGTAACGAAATCACCAAAGAAGATATTCAGTTACCCAGTTGCGCCCCCAGTGTCACCTACATCGATGAAAACTTTGAGGGGACGCTCGACGAAGAAGTCAAAAAGTTTGAGAAGGATTTGCTTCGTCGCCTTTACCCGTCGTACCCAAGCACCCGTCAGTTGGCCAAAAAGCTCGGTCTTAGTCATACGGCGATTGCCAATAAATTGCGCGAGTATGGGATCAATAAGGCTACGGTAAAACTCTGATTTTGCCTGTGTTAATAATTCGTTACACAGGGTGCATCACACGTGGCATCAGTGGTCACAGCCGGTTCGCCGGGTTAACCTGTACAAGGCAGCTTACATGCAGGTAAGTATTACGGATGGCTGGCTATTCAACCGGTGGGCGAGAGTGTCTAGTATGACGCCACGATGAGAAATACAAAAGAGCGGAGACGAAAGTGAAGTTTGCGACTTATAAAAATGATACACGTGACGGCCAGCTGATGCTGGTGTCTAAAGATTTATCACGCGCTTGCCGTGTTGCGGATATTGCCGAAACCATGCAGCAGCTCCTGGACAACTGGCATACGCTGTCTGGTCAGATGGAACGACGCTATCAGGCCCTGAACAATCAGGACGTTGAGTCAGAAGCATTTGACGAAACCCGTTGCGAGTCTCCGTTACCTCGTGCTTATCAGTGGGCGGATGGCAGCGCATACGTTAACCACGTTGAGCTGGTGAGAAAGGCCCGTGGCGCAGAAATGCCGGAAACATTCTGGACCGATCCGCTGATGTATCAGGGCGGCTCGGACGACTTCATCGGACCGCGTGACGATATTATTCTGCCAAGCGATGACTGGGGCATCGACTTCGAGGGTGAGGTTGCGGTGGTAACCGATGATGTGCCTATGGCCTGTTCCCCTGAACAAGCTGCTGAACGCATTCGCCTGGTGATGCTGGTGAATGACGTTTCATTACGCGGTCTGATCCCCGGTGAGCTGGCAAAAGGGTTTGGTTTTTTCCAGTCCAAACCGGCCTCAAGCTTCTCTCCTGTTGCGGTGACCCCCGATGAGCTGGGTGACGCGTGGAAAGACAGCAAAGTCCATCTGCCCCTGCGCTCTACCTACAATGGTGAGCTGTTTGGTCAGCCAGAAGCCGGTGAAGACATGACCTTTAATTTCGGTCAACTGGTCGCACATGCCGCGAAATCCCGCAACCTTGGTGCAGGTGCTATCGTCGGTTCCGGTACGGTATCGAATAAACAGGGGACCGAGCATGGGTCGGCGATAAGCGAGGGCGGTAAAGGCTATTCCTGCATTGCTGAAATTCGTATGATCGAAACCATTCGCGATGGCAAGCCTACCACGCCATTCATGCAGTTTGGTGACCGTATTCGCATTGAGATGCTGGATGCTGATGGTAACAGCATTTTTGGCGCAATTGACCAGCAGGTGAAGCCGCTGGCCTAAGGCTGGCCGGACGGGCGGAGTAAGACAATGAGTATCAAGCTTTATGGCTATTGGCGTTCTACTGCCAGCTACCGCGTGCGCATCGCGCTGAACCTCAAGCAGGTTGAGTATGAGTACGTGCCCGTTCATCTTGTTAAAGACGGTGGTGAGCAACACCAGGATGAATATTTGCGGATTAACCCGTCAAGACTGGTGCCGACCCTGGTTGATGAAGACGAAGACATCATTCTGAATCAGTCGCTCAGCATTATCGAGTATCTTGATGAGCGCTATCAGGACAGTGGTGTTTCCCTTATGCCTGCCCATTCGCTGGAGCGCGCACGTGTCAGGGCGCTGTCGCAGGACATCGCCTGTGACATCCAGCCGGTAGGTAATCTGCGGGTTCTGAATGCGTTAAAGTCGACCTTTGGCGCGTCACAGGAAGACGTTGCCAGGTGGGCGGCGATGTGGATTGAAAAAGGCTTTGATGGTATCGAACAACGGTTGCAGACGCAGGCGGGGCGTTATTGTTTTGATTTTGACGTTACCATGGCGGATGTCTGCCTGGTTCCTCAGGTCTATAACGCGCGCCGGTTCAACGTCGATATGTCCCGATATCCGTTGATCAGTAAAATCGCGGATAACTGCGAGGAGCTCGATGCGTTTATCCGGGCCCGGCCTGAAAATCAGTCTGATGCACAGTAATAAAAAAGCCGCCTCAAAGGCGGCTTTCTTATTATTGGTTTTTGATCGGTAATTCCGTGGTGTTTTTCACCTGTTTCAGTGCAAAGGTCGAACTCAGGTGATCAACCAGTGGCAGGTGCGTCAGTTTGGTTTTAAGCAGGTACTCGTATTCTTCAATGCTTTCAACAATCACTTTCAGCAAATAGTCTTTTTCGCCGCTGGTAGTATGACACTCCACAATCTCGTCAATACTCTGTACCGCATTTTCAAAGTCGGTGAGTGAATCGCCGTCATGGTTTTTCAGCGTCACGTAAATAAACACCGACACCCCAAGGTTGAGTTTCTTTGCGTTTAGCAGCGTCACTTTCCGCAGGATGATGCCTTCGGATTCCATTCGCTTTACGCGCCGCCAGCATGGTGTGTGCGACAGTCCGACACGCTGGCTGAGATCAGCCATAGAGACAGTGGCGTCCTGTTGCAGTACCCGGAGGATTTCGCGATCAAATTTGTCCAGCTTCATTACACAGTGTTCCGAAAAAATGATGATGGCTATTATATATTAAAAAGCTTTATAGGATATATGTCCTAGATAATTGGCAGGCAATTTATTCTTAATCCGTTTTGTTAATTCTGTTAACAATACTTTGCAAGGCGTGTCCTCAGAAGAGTGAACTAAAATAAGGCAAAATTAACTAGTTTAGAGGCGTTAAATGTCAGTATTCGATCACCCAGAGTTTGATAATCACGAGCACGTATCTTTTTATCATGACGAGAAGGCTGGCCTCAGCGCAATTATTGCGGTTCATAATACCAACCTCGGTCCTGCACTAGGCGGATGCCGCATGTGGCCTTACATCAACAGCGCGGAAGCATTGACCGATGTACTTCGTCTGTCAAAAGGTATGACCTACAAGTCGGCGATGGCCAACCTTGAGCTTGGTGGCGGTAAGTCGGTGATTATTGGCGACCCGCGCAAGCAGAAAACCCCTGAAATGATGGAAGCGATGGGGCGGTTTGTCGACACCTTCAACGGCACGTATTTTACCGCGGAAGATTCGGGTATTTCTGTCACCGATCTGAAAACCATGGCGACACAGTCAGACTACATAGCGGGTATTAACGCCAAGTACCACTTTGCCGGAGGAGAGGCTGATGGCAACCCTGCACCGTCAACTGCGTATGGCGTATTCGTTGGACTCAAGGCATCTGTTGAATATGCACTGAATTCGTCACTCAAAGGTGTTCGGGTAGCTATTCAGGGGATGGGGCACGTTGGTTACCGCCTGGCGACACATCTGAAAGAAGCCGGCGCAGAACTTTTCGTGACCGATATCTATCCGGAAGGGGTTGAGCGGGCCGTTAGCGAACTGGGCGCAACCGCTGTTGCGCCGGAAGATATCTATAGCCTGGATGTGGACGTTATTGCACCGTGTGCCATGGGCGCGTCAATTAATGATGAAACGCTGCCAACCATTAAGGCTAAAGTGATCGCCGGTGCAGCCAATAACCAGCTGGCACGCGAAGAGATGGGCGAGTTGCTGCAACAGCGCGGTATTCTGTATGCACCTGACTATGTGATTAACGCAGGTGGCGTTATTGATATCTTCCATCAGCGCATGCCGTCATCGTCTAACGAAGCAATGCGCGCCCACCTTGAAAGGATTGGGGATACCCTGAACGAAATTTTCGTTCGTGCGGAAAAAGAACGTGCGGCAACTAACCGCGTTGCAAATATGATTGCGGAAGAACGTTTTTCAGCAAAGGGTTGAAACTTAAAGGGTGACCCGTCATAATGCGCCGCGCGCTCGGGTCACCTGCTGAAAGGTTACCCGACACGCTTCAATGGTGGGCTCCTGGTCCTCCCGCAATGATACTCTGTGAACCCGGTCAGGCCCGGAAGGGAGCAGCCGCAGCAGACGACTCATGTGCCGGGATGTGGCTGGGGGCCTGCCACCCAATTCCTAGGTTATTATTTTTTCTTCCCTTTTCCCTGGTCAAGATATTTCATCGCTTTCGCGACGGCGTGTTCTACATTCATTTCCATCTGCTTTCGTTCGCTTTGTGGAAGATAAAACGCCATGTCCACTTCAAAGCGAATGTAGCGGGGCGGCACCTGGTTTAATGCAAGACAGCATAAATCGGCGATGTAATCGGCCGACTTGGTTTTATCCAGTTCCAGTTCGCTTATGCGCTCAATAACAAGGTGTTCATAATAATTGTGGATATCATCATCAAGCTTCATTAAAGACTTCCCATCTGCATTCAATAACGGAGTGTGTGCTTTACGCAGGCAATGCCAGCATGTGATGTGCTGCTCGCGCATCAACGTCATAAGCATGGTAGAATCCCGGGAAAAAAGAAAGTCTGATAACTATGAAGAAAAATATAGAACCCTGCTATTACGGTGACTACCTGAACCTGGACAAAATTCTGGGGGCGCAAAAGCTGCAGAGTGCGCGTTATGGTGAAGCGGCGCACGACGAAATGCTGTTTATCATTGTTCATCAGGTGTATGAGCTTTGGTTTAAACAGGTGCTGCATGAACTGAACGCCGTCATTGACACCTTCACGCCGGACAGAGTCAGTGATACCGACCTGATTGGTGTTGTTCACCGCTTAAATCGCATCATTCAGATACAGCAACTGATGAATGACCAGATTAGTGTGATGGAAACCATGACGCCTCAGCAATTCCTGGCTTTCAGAGATTACCTTGTACCCGCGTCGGGCTTTCAGAGTATTCAGTTTAAACGGCTGGAGATTTCACTGGGACTGAAGCGTCAGTATCGCATCGACTTCGACAAACAAAGTTTTTATCAGCGCCTGACCAAAGAGGACAGAGAACTGCTTGAAGGCCTTGAGCAGAAACCGAGCCTGTTCGACCTGATTGATCGCTGGCTGGCGCGTCTGCCTTTATTAAAAACCGCAGATTTTGATTTCTGGCAGCATTATAAGGAAGCGACAGACACGCTGCTTGGCGAAGACCGGAAAACCATAGAAACCAATACCACGCTGTCGGAGAAAGAACGCCGCCAGGAACTGAATGACTGGCAGACAACACGGGAAAACTTTGATGCGCTGTTTGACCCACAGCAATACGAGACGCTGCGTCAGCAGGATACGTTTCGCCTGAGTCATAAAGCAATGCTGTCAGCACTCTTCATTAAACAGTATTCCGAGGCGCCGATTTTTAATCTGCCATTCCAGCTTATTACTGCGCTGACGGAAATCGATGAGAAGCTGACCATCTGGCGATATCGTCATGCCATGATGGTTCAGCGGATGCTGGGAACCAAGATAGGCACGGGCGGTTCGTCAGGACATCACTATCTGAAAAAGACAACAGAATCGAACCGGGTATTTCTGGACTTTTTTAATATGGCCACATTTTTGCTGCCAAAATCACTGTTGCCACCGCTACCAGAATCGGTGTCAAAAAAGTTAGGTTTTTACCTGAGCGAGAGTGAACAGGAAAATAATCTGCAAAAATAGCGTTTTTTCTAAAAGCGCTCAAATAATAGGCAGTTATAAGCAAAAAACACGGCAAAAGCCGTGTTTTTTGTAAATGAAAGGGCGGTAATTTGTTGCTTGTAAGTTAATTTTTACAAAAATTTGTCTGAATACCGAAAAAAAATTGAACTTTTCAAACAACCTCGTCTGATCTCAGTTGACCCCCCGCTCAGGATATGGTTATTATCATTTCTGAGGCTTAGACCTTACAAATAATAAGTCGTTCCAAGCGATTTAAAAAAACACACACTAAAGAGTTTTAGTGGTCCAGGGAGACAATACATGTTTATGAACTCTAAACTGGCAAAGTCAGTCAAGCTGGCTTGTGCCTTCGGAGCATTATCCGCAACAGCGTTCGCACCTTCTTCTGCATTTGCACAGGAAGACGAAGCAACTGACGAGCCGATTGAGAAAATCTCGGTAACAGGTTCACGTATCAAACGTACTACGCTTGAATCTGCCAGCCCGGTTCTTACCATCGATGCAGAAGTGATTCAGTCTACTGGTTTCACCCGTATCGAAGACGTAATGAACACGCTTCCTCAAATCGAAGCAGCACAGACTTCATTCCAGGCGAACGGTGCATCAGGTGTTGCAACTCTTGACCTTCGTGGTCTGGGTGCAAACCGTACACTGGTACTGGTAAACGGCCGTCGTCTGCAGCCAGGTGGTGTATACAGCCAGGCACCTGACGTAAACCAAATTCCTGCAGCACTGGTTAAGCGTGTTGACGTACTGACTGGTGGTGCTTCTACCACTTACGGTGCTGACGCGGTAGCGGGTGTTGTTAACTTCATCATGGATACTGACTTCACTGGTCTTCAGATTCAAGCTGGTGCGGCTGGATATCAACATAACAACCGTAACGAATACATCCAGGACCTGATGGATGCGCGCGGTTTCGATTACCCAGACGGTAGCAACGGCATCGGCGGTGAGTCATACAACATCAGCGTAACAGCTGGTGGTGATTTCGAAGGCGGTAAAGGCCACGCAACGGTCTATGCTACATGGCGTCGTAACAACGAAATGTTGCAGGGTGAGCGTGACTACTCTTCTTGTGCTCTGAACTCAAACGGTACTGCTTGCGGTGGCTCATCTACCGCAGTTCTGCCAAACTCATTCTTCTATCCAGTAGATCCAGCAACTGGTGCTGTAGATTACAGTAATGAACTGTTCTGGAGCCTGAACCCTGATGGTTCTTTCTCTCCATACAATGGAACGAATCTGTACAACTTCGCGCCAATCAACCACTTCATGCGTCCAAACGAACGTTTCTCGGTGGGTGCATTTGTTGATTACGATATTAACGACGATACACGTTTTTATCTTGAAACTAACTACATGAACGACCGCACTGCGGGTCAGATTGCAGAATCTGGTACATTCTACGGTGCAGAATACCTGTTTGATTACGATAACCCAGTTATGACTGATGCGCAGTTGGCTCAAATCCAGCAAGCGTTCGGTCACACTGACGCAGATCAGTTCGTTGCTTACATCGGTAAACGTAACGTAGAAGGTGGTCCTCGTGCCGATAACCTGGAGCACAACTCGTTCCGTATGGTTGCGGGTGTTGAAGGTTCGATCAATGACTACTGGTCATATGACGTGAGCTACATGTATTCACAGACTAGCTCTTCATCTGCATACGTTAACGACCTGTTCCTGCCTTCAATCGGTCCACGCGTTGGTGACCTGCGTTCAGGCGGAGCCGGTGCATGTACTGGTGACTGTCTGTTGTATCAGGTTTACACTCCATTTGGTGTAACCCCTGAAATGGCGGCGCAGCTGTCTGGTACTGCGGTACTGACTGGTAATACGTCACTCATCGTTTACAACGGTTTTATCACTGGTGAATTCGACTTCTCAATGCCTGGTGCGTCTACTCCGGTAGCGGCAGTATTCGGTCTTGAGCGTCGTGAAACTGACTTCGAGCGTCTGTCTGATACGGTATACCAGGAAGGTTCTCTGGTTGGTCAAGGTGGCCCAACAGAAAGTCTGTCTGGTTCTATCGACGTAAACGAATTCTTCACGGAGATCAGCGTGCCTCTGCTGGAAGACATGGAAGGTGTTGATAGCCTGACTGTTGACCTGGCACTGCGTCTGTCTGACTACAACACGTCAGGTAACGCAACTACGTTCAAAGTAGCAGCTGACTGGGTAATCACTGAAGATTACAAATTCCGTGCAAGCTTCAACCGTGCGATTCGTGCACCTAACGTAGGTGAACTGTTCGCAGCACAGAGCATTGGTCTGTGGTCTGGTGTTGATGGGTGTGCGACTGCAACACCAAGCTTCACTCAGGCACAGTGTGCGAACACTGGTGTAACTGCAGCGCAGTACGGTAGCATCACGCCTAACCCAGCTGACCAGTACAACCAGTTCGGTGGTGGTAACCCGAACCTGGATCCGGAAGAAGCAGATACGCTGACTGTAGGGCTGGTAGCATCTCCATTTGAAGGTTTCAACTTCGCCATTGACTGGTGGATGATTGAGATGGAAGAAGTTATCGGTACAGTTGGTGCGCAGACTATCCTGAACCTGTGTGCTGAAACCGGTCAGTTCTGTGAAAATGTGAATCGTAGTGCAGCGGGTTCACTGTGGATCAGCCAGAACGCGTTCATCACCAACCTGTCTGACAACATCGGTGGCCGTAACTGGGAAGGTATCGACGTTGACATGTCTTACGGCATGGAAGTAGGCCCGGGTGACCTGAAACTGAACTATGTAGGTTCACTGAACCTGGATAAGACGTTCAAGCCACTGCTTGCTGATCCGTCACTGGATTACGACTGTTCTGGTAAAGTATCTGTTGCCTGTTTCGCTCAGCCTGAGTGGCGTCATACTCTGACCGCTAACTACAAGGTTGGCGACTGGACGGCAATTGCCCGCTGGAGATATTATGGTGGTGTTGATGTTGTAACTGGTCAGGGTGCTGGTGAAGAGGTAACCGGAGACATTTCTTCTTACTCATTCTTCGACCTGACTGGTAACTACATCGTTAATGAGAACGTAATGGTTAGCGTTGGTGTGAACAACATCCTTGACAAAGAGCCTCCAATGGTAGGTGGTTCGCTGTCAACTAATGCGAACACCATTGCTGGTTTCTACGACACTCTGGGTCGTTATCTGTTTACTAACGTATCAGTAACGTTCTAAGACGACCTAGTCTTACAGTGAAAAGCCCGGCATACGCCGGGCTTTTTTTTGCGCCATGACCCGTCCTAAATAAAGTTGACACTTTCCAGCTTCTTTTTGGAGAGTGTAATGAATACAAGTACTAAACGAACTCAGCGGGATTATTCACTGGCCTTTAAACTGGCGGTTGTCGAC